>JBOFHT010000052.1:0-7714 GCA_051649785.1 Methanobacteriaceae archaeon | reverse complement strand
ATCGAGGACATTAATGAAGGAATTTACCTAAAAGGTTCAAGAGGCGGGCAAGTAGATACTGGTAAAGGAATATTCCAATTTAATGCCAGTGAATCATTTAAAATAGAAAATGGTGAAATAAAACAAAGTTTAAGAGATGTTTCACTTTCTGGAAATATTTTAGAAACATTAAATCATGTAAATGGAATAGGATCAGACTTTAAGCTAAGTGTAGGATTCTGTGGTAAAAGTGGGCAAACTGCACCAGTTGGTGATGGTGGACCCCATACGAGAATTAGTGAGGCATTAGTTGGAGGAGCTAGCTAAATTAATATCTAAATACAACATAAACATATAAATAAATAAGTTAAATTTATAGGGAGTAAAATTATGGATGATAAAATTACAGTCAAAGAGGGAAAATACTTAATAGGAATTGCTAGAAATGCAATAACAACTTACATTAAGGAAAAAAAGGTAATAAATATTCCAGAAGACACTCCTAATAAATTAAAATTAGCTCTTGGAGCATTTGTTACTATAAATAAAGTTAATAAAATTAATGAGATTAATAAAGCAAATGAAGTAAATAAAATAAGTAAAAATGCAGAAGATTTTGAAAGCATTAAAGAACTTAGAGGTTGTATAGGATATGTTGAACCAATTAAACCAGTTATTGAAGCTGTGATTGATGTTGCAATATCTGCAGCTACTACTGATCCACGTTTTCCACCTATTAAAGAGTCAGAGCTAGATGAAGTTGAATTAGAACTAAGTATACTTACTGTACCCAAATTAATCAATGTTAATTCATTTGAAGAATATTTAGAAAAAATTGAAATAGGTAGAGATGGGTTAATTATAGAAAAAGGACATTATAAAGGATTACTTCTCCCCCAAGTAGCTAGTGAACATGATATGGGTGTTGAAGAATTTTTAGCCAATACTTGTGCAAAATCTGGACTTAACTATAATTGCTGGAAAGAAAGTGATGTTAAAATATACTCATTCCAAGCTCAAATATTCCATGAAAATGAATAAGTTAAATAGAATATTTTTGGATTAAATGAATAAGTTAAATTAAATATATGAAAATTAAATAAATTAGCAATATATTAATAATAGAAGGCTATTAATTTAAATAAAAATACAAAACGGGATATATTTAAGATAAATATAAAATTTTAGCTAAATTTTACTAATATTATAAATATTAATAAAAACAAAACTATAACTTTCAATGAAAAAACTAGTTAAATCGGGAAATAGATTGGAAAATAGATTAAGAATGACAAAAATAGTGAAAATAAAAAAATAATAATCTATGTTCCTAATAACAATGAAATATTAATAAAATATTAGGAATAATAAAAAATATAAGATATTCAAGCTTAAAGTGATAAATTATGATGATACCAACAATTCCTACACCTGAAGAATTACTTGATAAAGGATTTAGGAGAGGAAAGAAAGCAGCAGACCAAGTAAGGACTACAAAAATTCCTAAAAGGTTGAAAGGAAAAAGAATAGAAGAAGCACGTTTTATTACAGCATGTCAAGTAATAAAAGATAGGATGAAAATGATATTGGATCGTGTTCCAGATATTGAAGAGTTACCTGAGTTTTACCAAGATTATATTGATATTACTGTTGGTGTAGATGATATGAAACAATCTTTAGGTGCATTAAATTGGGCTTATGGGATTATAACTCAGCTTGAAAAGGATTATGCATCTAAAATTAGAAGAGCACCTAGTGAAAAAGCTAATATGCTACGTGGTCAAGGATATGGACGAGTTGCATCTGTAGTTAATAAAATAAAAAAAGACCTTGATTTTTTAGACTTTGCAAAAGCAAAACTTAGAAATATGCCAACAATTGATTTTGAAGCTATTACAGTTGTTATAGCAGGATTTCCCAATGTAGGTAAATCAACATTACTTAGACAAATAACAGATGCTGAGCCGGCAGTAGCTAATTACCCATTTACAACAAAAGGGATACAAATAGGTCATATGGAACATAAATGGAATAAAATACAAATAATTGATACACCAGGATTACTTGATAGACCAATTCAAGATATGAATCCTATTGAATTAAATGCAATGGTAGCTTTAGAACATCTTGCAGATATGATATTATTTATTTTTGATGGTTCTGAAACCTGTGGATTCCGTATACAGAATCAAATGAATCTTTTAGATGAAATAGAAAATGTTTTTGACACAGACATAATAATAGCTATTAATAAAGTAGATATTACTAAAGATGGGTCAAAAGCACCAGAAGGATTGCAAAGCCTTATAGATACATTTGATAACCCATTATTAATATCTGCTTCCCAAGGAGAAGGAATAGAAGAAGTAATTAACGAGATTATAGCTACTAAGAAAAAAGATATTAATCCTGAAGTAGATACTGAAATAGATGCCGAAGTAGATAATGAAGTAGATAATGAAGTAAATAATGACGAATATTAAATGAATATACTAAATAATAATAATTAAAATAATTAATATAAAGTAGATTTAGTAAAGATTGAAACTAATTATAAAACTGCTTATAAAAGAATATTAAATGAATATACTAAATAATAACTAAAATAATTAATATAAAGTAGATTATAGTAAAGATTGAAACTAATTATAAAACTGCTTATAAAATTTATTCTAAAATTTATTATTAATTAAGTAATTATAGGAGTTATAACATGGAAAATAAACCAAAAGTTCAAGAAGGAGAATTTAAAAAAAAACCTAAATTTTGTAGAAACTGCGGTGAAACACTAGAAGCCGATATTACTACCTGCGAAAAATGTGGAACTGTTGTTTCAACTACTGAAACTGAAGAAGTAGAAGAAATAGAAAAAGAATCAGAAAATCCCGTAATAGTACCTAATAATGAAGTAGATAGTGAAGAAAAAAGTATTTCTAATAGTGAAAAAAATAGTGAAAGTGGAAAAGAAACTAAGTTCTGTTCAAATTGTGGAGCAGAAATAGATGCAAAAGCAGAAATATGCCCAAAATGTGGTGTAAGAGCATCTGGTATCTCCGAAAATCAGAAAAAAGAACCAATATTATCTACTGTATTATCATTTTTAATTCCGGGTATTGGACAAATATATAATGGTCAAACAGTTAAAGGTTTAATATTACTTGTAGGATATGTAATGGGAATATTTTTATTTTTCATCCCTGGAATTATAGTTTGGGCTTATGGAATATATGATGCCCATAAAACTGCTAAAAGGATAAATAATGGAGAATATGTAGGAGATTGGTTAAGAAACTAAATATAATTCTTAAAATAAGCTATTAACTAATAATCTATTAATAAGAATAGAAATAATAATAATAATAATAATAAGATATGAATAAATAGGAATAGTGGTTTAATGGACAATTCAGATAATGGAAAGATTGGAAATATCAATAAAACAACAAAATTCTGTACAAATTGTGGAGCAGGAATAGATGCAAAAGCAGAAATATGCCCAAAATGCGGTGAAAAAGTATTAATATCACCACCAAACCCCTCAAAAATACAAAATTCAAATGAAACAAAATTCTGTACAAATTGTGGAGCTAAAATAGATACAAAAGCAGAAATATGCCCAAAATGCGGAGTAAGAAATACACTTCTAAAAGTTTCAACTGAAAAAAAGAACCCCGGACTTGCAGCACTACTATCTGCATTAGTAATGGGTTTAGGACAAATATATAATGGGAAATTAGGTCGGGGATTAGTTTTCTTAATTTCAGGAATTATATTAGGGGCTATAGAGGGATTAGTAAGTTCATATTTATCCTATATAAATTATAACAACTCATTATACTACTATTCTTACTCCTATTCCTATTACAGCCCATATTATAGATCATACACAGACCCAACCTTATATACAATACTATTTTTTATAATTCTAATTATAATAATATCTGTTTGGGCTTATGGAGTATATGATGCTTATAAAATTGCTAAAAAAATAAATTGTGGTGAGATAGAATAAATATAACATAATAAAAAAAGATAGAATATTGGAAGTGAAAATATGGAATCAAATACAAATCAAGAAATACAAGAAGAAACTAAGTTCTGTTCAAATTGTGGAGCTGAAATAGATGCAAAAGCAGAAATATGCCCAAAATGTGGAGTAAGGATAAGTGGAAACTCAACATCAGGTGAAGGAAAATTCTTAAATTCTAACCATGGAATAGCTATTATTTTAGGTTATATATTTGCAGTATTAGGTGGTTGGATTGGTTTAGTCTTTGGTTTATATCTTATAACAAGAGACGAAAAACAAGCTAAGAAGCATGGAAAAATAATATTATTAATAGACATTGTTGTTATATTACTTTATATATTGTTAGTTTTTGGCACAATGAGTTACTATTAAATATTTAAAATAAATACCAAAATAGGATTATTAATATTTTATAATAATATAAAATTACAAAAAATCCTATTTTTTCCTTTTTTCTTTTTTTATAAGTTAATTTATATTAATATAAAATTTAATTTGTTTTTATTATTATTTCCAATAGAATTAAAATCTACTCATACCTAACTTTTCCAATATGTCTTGTACTTCCAGGATCTTCATTATTATAGTGAGCTAAATAATATACAAACCATTCTAGAGGAATTACTAAGTTAAGTGGGGATAAAAGATTACTTAAGCCAGGCATATCTTCTAAATAGTCATTGAATTTATAAACAATTGTTTTTACACCCATGTTATCGCAAAAATCAATAGCTTTTTGAGTAACTTCATCAATTGGATATCCTGAATCAAGTATAATAATCGGAACATCTTTTTCTACTCTTTCTATTAAACCATGTCTAAATTCAGAAGCATATAATGGGCAAGCATGCTTTAAAGCCCCTTCCATCATCATAGTCATTGCTAATTTATAAGACAATCCATAATTAGGACCTGAACCCATACAATAGAAAATATCTTCATTTTTAAATTGATATGCAAGTTCTTTATTAGGTTTTTCTGTTGATTTTATTAATTTTTCCATAAGATTTGGGATAGAGCGAAGTTGTTTTAAGATTTCGTCTGATTTTGAGTAAGTAGAGGCATCAAATAAAATATTATAAAGACATGACATTTGAGTTACATAAGTTTTTGTTCCTAAAATAGCTTTTTCATGCCCACTTCTTGTTAAAACAGAATCTTTTGCTTCTTTCATTAAAGAAGATTCACATTCATTAGTAATTGAAACTGTGTAAAGACCTAAATCATTAGCTTTCTTAACAGCGGCTAATGTGTCAGCAGTTTCACCAGATTGAGAAGTAGCTATAACAGCAGAATTAGGATTATCAATTTTTTTAGCCATTGTAAATTCATATCCTGTTACAACGTCAATATTCATGTCAGTAACCATCTCAAGAGCATCTTTTGCAGAATAAGCAGAAGATATAGAACTTCCCGAACCAATAAGATATATTTTATCCATTGCCATTATTTTTTCTGAAATTTCAGCCATATGTTGAGATTCCTGTTTAAAAGTTTCCTTAATTGATTTTGGCTGATCTAAAATCTCTTGATACATTCCATATACCATAATAATACCTCAAATGATAGTTTTTGATTGATTAGTTATAATTAATTCTAAAAAATTAAGTAAATAAGTATTTAATAAGTATTAAAGTTCCCATTATTGGCATTATCCAACATATGTACTACTAATAATTAGATAAGTATCTCATATAATATAAATATTATTATAATTCCCATATTTTATGTAGTATTTTATTAAAGTTATATTATATTATTCTAGTAGCCATATATCTATGAATTATAATTTACTATAATATTAAATGAAAATTAGCTAATTATTAGCTAAAATCTTAACTAAACTGCCAAAATATTAAGTAATATATTAGTTAAAATAGTAATTAAAAATTAGGCTTTATAGGTTTCATTGTCAGCGTTAATACTAGTGCTAATCCTAATACTGCAGATAATGCTAACATAGCATACTTCATAGCAGAAAAAACAGTTTCATCGAAAATATTTTGGAATTCCGGTTTTTCTAAAACTGCATCAGAAATACCACCAGTTCTCATTGACTGGAAATATGACTCTGCTTCATCAAAACTAATTACACCAGGATACATTTCATCAACACCTGTATAAAATCCACTTATGGCACCAATAATCATAATAGTTCCAATAATAGCAGTTCCCATTGAAGAACCAAAATTAGTTGATGTAGACATAAAACCTGATGCATCTGATTGTTTTCTTGTTTCCACGGCATTTAAGACAATATCTGCTGTTAAAGGTATTGATAAACCTAAACCCCCACCTAAAATTAGCATTCCTGGAACTATATCCCATAATCCAGTACTAAGTCCAAATTTATTAGAAAGCATTATAGTTCCAATAATTCCCATAATAAGGCCAATAGAAATAACTTGTTTATGAGATAGCCATTTTATTAATTTAGGTGCTACAAATGATAGAACTAAAAGTCCAGTAGTCATTGCCATTAAAACTAAACCAGTTTGAAAAGGGCTAGATTTTATAACTGTTTGTAAATACAAGGAAATACTAAAAATTGTTCCTGCTAAAACCAAATTAGTTAAAAGTCGTGTAGATGATCCAATTACAAAGTTACGTATTTTTAAGAGGTTTACATCAAAGATAGGCATTTTATTATTTTTAATTAGTTTTTTCTCATATATATAAAATATTACTAATGTTATAATCCCTGAAACTAGTAAATATGGAACAACAAATGAGAAATCTTTATTACTTAATAATAATACCCCTAATATTACTAAAATAAGTCCAAGTGCAGATATAACTGCCCCAAGCTTATCTAAGTCTTTTTTAAACATTATTGGTTCAAAGTACTTTATTTTTTTATGGAATATTAATATTACAAATATAACTATTAATTCAATAGCAAACCCCCATCTCCAAGAAGCAAATTCTGTTAAAAATCCACCAAATAATGGTCCAATAGCAGCTGCAATTCCACCCATAGCAGTAATTATAGCTAATGCCATAGTCCTATCTTTTCCAGTATATGAACCTCCAATAATAGCTAAAGTAGCAGGAGTCATTAATGCAGCACCTAAACCTTCAATACAAGACCATCCAATAAATAACATAGTGGAATTTACACTTATAGACGCAATAAATGTACCAATACCATATAAAATTGCTCCAATAATAAATAACTTCTTTTTACCAACAATATCCTGAAGCTTACCACCAAGAAGCATTAATGATGCCATAATAAGGGTGTAAAATGTGATAATTATTTGTATAGTGGCCACATTCGTAGTTAAATCAACAATAATGTATTTTATAGCTACATTCATAAAGGTACTGTCTAATGCTATAACAAATACTGCCATGGAAATAATTAAAATTGGCAACCAATCCTTTTTAGCTAAGTCCTTTTCTTTAAAATTTTTAGGATTTTTAGATACTTCGCTCATTTAGTCCACTCATATACATTTAACATATATTCATATTTATATAATATTATCTAAATCATTGCCACATTTTTACATTGCCATTAGTATATTATAATATATATTAATATAGTCTAAATTACATATAAATTTTGGCTCTGTAGAAACCCTATATTTTTGCACTAGTTTATATCAAAATCCGCTATTTCAAAAATTAAAACAACTTAAAATGCTTTGGCTTAGCAAATTAAGGAAATTTCTTTTTGAAAAAAATATTTTTGACTATAAA
>JBOFHT010000051.1:0-7202 GCA_051649785.1 Methanobacteriaceae archaeon | reverse complement strand
ATGCTTCCTCTATGAGCATAAGAATTTTTAAAATCGTGCTGAAATTCAAAATAAAATAAATTTTCTTCTAAATTAGTAAAGCTATCTATGGATAAATATAATTTGATTTCACCTATGTTACCTACTTCTTTTTCATAATTTTTTATTTTTTCTATATTTTCTTTGGGTAATCTCTCTATTTTAAAAATTTTAAGTGACATGAAAATTTCTCCTTGATATCTAAATTAATAACTAAGATATTTTTTTATTAAATAGTATTTATTTAGTAATTATATTATTTAATTTAGTATTATATAATTAATATTATCAGTAAGATTTAAGTGTAAATTGATAAGGTAAATAGAGATTTATAGTATTTCATAAAAAATAATTTAAATGAAATATTTTTTAATATACATCATATAATCTATAAAATTATTTAAAAAGTTCATTTAAGCTATACCTATTCAGTATTTTCTTCTGTTTAGTGCATATTTACAAAAATTGAAGCGGATTAGCATGTATTATCCCATTTAAATATATATTTCACTTTTTTTTACCTATACAATCCATACAATACTCTTTATCTTTATTTGTTTTAAAGACTTTTCCACAGTTTTTACAGGTTACTGTAATAAGACTAGATTCTTTATCTACAATATCTAAAGAGCAGGAACATTTCCAACCCATTTTCCCATTTAATGCTGCTTCAAAAGCTTTATCTTCATTAATTTCTTTTGTCATATACATCACTTTTAGATATTTTACTTTTTAAAGGATATATTATATAATAAATATGATTATTAAAGAATTTTTTAAAATTAAATTTAAATTCCAAAAGCTAATGGTAATATTATAAATGGTAAAAATACAGCTAATGCAAATAATCCAACTCCAATTAGAGTCATTTTTTCATTATTATCCATTATTCCATTAGCTACTAATATTATTCCAATAAATCCAAGTACACCTGGTAAAATATGAGTAAATATAATTGATCCTGTAAAAGTATCTGCCATAAAATCCCTTCTCTTTAAATTAATTATTCTGTGATGATTATAATTAGTAGTATTGTTAATTAAAATTATATTTCTAATTCTTATGTTTTTATTATATAGATTATATTTAGTATATTATAGTTTATTAATATATTTATATTTATTGTTGTTTTTTATTTATCTGTGTTTTATTCGTATTTCCTGCTTTAAATAGGATTATTTATATTATAAATATTTACATTAATATTATTTCTATTATTTGCCACAATAACAATAATAACAATTACTATAATCATCCTCACCATCTCTTAAATGAGTATATTTTTATAAATAATTGTTTTTAAATCCAAATATTTATATATAATAATAAACATAATACTTGTATCGGAAGACACCTTCCGTATTCCGACTATATTTAATATGTATCAATATGTATTAATTATTTGAATTAATGTAGATATTATAAATTTAAATAAGTTAAATAAATATAAAGATTAATTTAAAAGTCTTTATAAGCTTATAAACAGAGGATGAGTAAGTATGGATATTTTTAGTTCAGGAGATACTGCTTGGGTATTAATGGCAACTATTCTAGTTCTCATTATGACAATACCAGGTATAGCTCTATTCTATGGGGGTTTAGTTAAGAAAAAAAACTTACTAAACACAATGTTTTTATCATTAATTAGTTTTGCAATAGGTACAATAATATGGATTGCTTTTGGTTACCAGTTAGCCTTTGGTAGTGATGTATTTGGATTTATTGGGAATTATGGTGGACTTTTCTTAAGTGGAATCTCAACAGACTCACTTTCTAATTCAATACCTGAGTTGGTTTTTATTGGGTTCCAACTTACTTTTGCAACTTTAACAGTAGCTCTTATTTCAGGAGCTGTTGTAGAGAGAATAAAGTTCTCTTCCTGGATATTATTTGTTATAGCTTGGATTCCACTTGTTTATATTCCAATTGCCCACTGGGTATGGGGTGGTGGATGGTTATACCAGTTAGGTGCTTTAGATTTTGCAGGAGGGACTGTTGTCCATATTAGTTCTGGTGTTTCTGCATTAGTCCTAGCTATTGTTTTAGGTAAAAGAAAAGATACTAGCTTACTTCCTCATAATCTCGGATATTCTGTTATTGGAGCTGCCTTACTTTGGTTTGGTTGGATGGGTTTCAATGCAGGTTCTGGGCTTATGGCTAATGGACTTGCAGGCTCTGCATTAATTGTTTCAAATGTTGCAGCTGCAGCAGGTTTAATTTCATGGGTAGCTATTGAATGGATAAAAGATGGAAAAGCTACTGTTCTAGGTGCAATATCTGGTGCAATTGCAGGTTTAGTTGCTATTACTCCTGCAGCAGGTTTTGTTGATTCAAGTGCTGCAATTATTATTGGAATATTAGGATCTGCATTTGCAATTATGGCAATTGCTTATATAAAACCAAAACTTGGCTATGATGATGCTTTAGATGTATTTGGTATCCATGGTGTTTGTGGTATTTGGGGAGCTATTGCAACTGGTATATTTGCCATTGAATCAATTGGTGGGGCTACTGGTCTTATGACTGGAAACTTAAACCAATTTTTAGTTCAAATATTAAGTGTTTCAGCTACAGTAGCTTATGCAGGAATAATGACCTTTCTAATAGCTAAACTAATAAATAAAGTCATAGGTCTTAGAGTAACTGATAAAGAAGAAATAGAAGGTTTAGATACTCACTTACATGAAGAAACAGGATATAGGATATAATATATGATGTATAAAATATAGGATATAATATATAGTGTATAATATTAGGAGTTAATTAAATTAAATGTAATAAATTAAATTTAAGGATTAATTTCAAAAGATTAATTGAAATACATTAAATTAATAATTTAGATTTAGAGGAGTTATTATGAAAAGAATAATTGCTATTATTCGACCAGAAAAATTTGAAGATGTTAAAAATGCTTTAGAATTAATTGGCTGTGAAGGAATGAATGTAATGGAGGTTAAAGGTAGAGGTCGCCAAAAAGGAGTAAAAGAAAGATATCGTGGCTCTAATTATTGTATTGATATGATACCTAAAACTCGCTTAGAATTAGTTGTTAAAAAAGAAGACTTAGAAGATATATTAAATGCAATTGAAACAAGTGGAAAAACAGGAGACATTGGTGATGGTAAAATATTTGTTTCTAATATCGAAGAAGTTATAAGAATTAGAACTGGGAAACGTGGTAAAGATGCAGTTTAACTAGATTTTAATATTTTCAAATATTGCTTTTTAAAATTTAACTTTATTCTTTTTTTACTTTTATTTTTTTGAAACTATAAAATTTTTAGACCTTATAGTTTTTTTTAAATAAGAGATATATCATATATCTGCCCACCATATTACACTTACAAAAGATATAAATTGTTTAATGGAATTAAATACTGAAAAGTAATCCTAAAGAAACAAGTACTTTAATAAAATCATGTTAATATTAAGAGAGTTTTCATTAAAAATAGATATAGAAATAAAAAATCAAATATTTACTATTTAAGGGAAAAATAAAATATTAAAATTATTTTTGAGTCTCTATCTAAAAGAAAAAAAGCTATTTTTAAAATATGTTAATTAGAAGTCAATTATCAAAATTAAAGAAAATCTTAAAATAGATTTAAAAAATAAAAAGATGAAAATAGTTTACAAAAGATTAAAAACTATCACATCAAAAAAATAAAAAAAAGAAGATTATTTTCTTCGTTTGAAACTTATTCCTAAAATACTTAAAACTAATATACATAGGATTATAGGTATTCCTGTCTTTTGCATATCTACAGCAGCTGCTTTAGCAATTGCAGGGATTTTATCCGTTATTTCAACATTAGTTATATTTTCAGTAATATTTGCTTTAGGAATATTTTTTTTATTTGGAGTTGTTCCAGTACTATTATTAACGGGAGTAGAACTGTTATTATTTGGAGTTTCATTAGTTGTATTATTGGTAGGAGTTGTAACATTAGATGTAGTATACTCAAAAAGTATTACTCTTTGGAGATAACCTACAGTTTCATTTCCTTTACCTACAACATTGATAATTTTATCAATATACTCATTGTTTTCACCTAAAAATATTTTGAATGAATAAACAGTATCACCCTCAATATAATCATAATTATTTCCAACAACAAGACCAGTTAAACTATTTAACATTTCCGCTGTAGTGTTACGATAGTTACTAGATACACTACTTAAGCTCTTACTATTTACAACCCAAATAGCTTCTTGAATAGCCCAATTTTGAAATGCAGTATTATTATACCTGTAATATCTGACCAACAATTCAGTTATACTACCATTGATACTAGAAGTATCTGATGTAACATTATAATACTCTGAGTAATAAGGACTATTTTTATCCTCATCTAAACAAAATCCATAAAAGGTATTATTATCTGACTTAATGAAATCAAATGTTGAATTAGTACTTGTTTTGTTAAAATTTGCTGTGAAATTAGAATCTGGTTCAGAATCCAATAAATCAGAACTGCCATTGAAACTGTTGTTATTGCTACTGTTATTGTCAGCTGAAACCACAGAAACCCCTAAAATTAAAATAATTAATAATATAATTAAGTTTTTTTTATTGCTTAGTATAGTTATTCCTCCATTTAAAATATATTTACTTGTATAGTAACATTAATATTTCGTTAGTACTATAAATACTTATTTAAAATATATTTACTTGTATAGTAACATTAATATTTCGTTAGTACTATAAATACTTATTTAAAATATAAAAATTTTCAATATATAAAAAAATATTAATATAATTAAAATAATAATAAGTTATGATTAAAGTAAAATTTTTAAATTTTAATATAAATAATTTTCTTATTTATTATCTAGATAGCATAATTATTAATAATTATTTTTGTTTTATCCATTTAATACTATGATTATACTATATAAATTATACTGAGTCTTGGCTAAAAAGATTAGACATTTTTTTCATTTACCAATTCAAGGATTTTAATGAATTTTTGATTTAGAAATTTTAACTGAGGGCTATGAGCTATTACTTAAAAAAAATTTAAAAAACAATAGATTTATGATAATTAATTATAATTATAAAAAAGTATATTAATAAAATAGTCCAAAGTTTAAATGAAGATTAAAATTGTATATAAGATCAATAAGAAATATAAATAATAGTATAACTAATTCAGTGTTAATAGTACTAAATATTAGTATTAATAATAATTAAATAATAATAAATAATAATCATGGTGATATAAATGGAAAAAGGAACAGATATTTTAAAACAAGGATTTGCTAAAATGACAAAAGGTGGAGTTATTATGGACGTCGTTAATGGCGAGCAAGCGGCTGTAGCTGAAGATGCTGGGGCTGTAGCTGTAATGGCATTAGAAAAAGTCCCTGCAGATATCCGTGCTAGTGGGGGAGTAGCTAGAATGGCTGATCCTAATAAAGTTCAAGAAATCATTGATGCTGTTTCAATTCCTGTTATGGCTAAATGTAGAATTGGTCACCTTGCTGAAGCCCGTATTCTTGAAACACTTGCTGTTGACATGATTGATGAAAGTGAAGTCCTTACACCTGCTGATGAAGAATATCATATTAACAAGAAAGAATTTACTGTTCCTTTTGTTTGCGGTGCAAGAAACTTAGGCGAAGCATTAAGGAGAATTGATGAAGGTGCAGCTATGATTCGAACTAAAGGTGAGCCAGGTACTGGTAATATTGTAGAAGCTGTTCGTCATATGCGCCTTATAATGAGTGAAATTCGAGAAATTAATAAGAAAGAAGAAGAAGAAATTTGGAAATATGCACGTGCTATTGAAGCTCCAATTGACTTAGTTCGTGAAACTGCAAAATTAGGAAAACTTCCTGTTGTTAATTTTGCTGCAGGTGGAGTAGCTACTCCTGCTGATGCTGCATTAATGATGTTATTAGGTAGTGATGGTGTATTTGTAGGTTCTGGAATATTTAAATCAAAAAATCCTATAGAATTTGCAAAATCTATTGTTGAAGCTACTGCTAATTATGATAAACCAGATGTTCTTGCAGATGTTTCAAAAGGTTTGGGTGAAGCAATGAAAGGTTTAGAAATTGCTGAAATTGCAGATGCTGACCGTATGCAAGATAGAGGTTGGTAATTAGTTTTTACTAATTATCATATTACTTATTTTATTATTTCTATAATCTTTATTATTTTTATTATTGCTGCTATTTTTACTAATTTATTTACTAATACTTATTTTAACTATATTCTCACTTATTTTTGTAATTGATTAATGGATTCCATTAATAATTTTAATTTTAACTCTAATTTATATATATTATATAATTATATATTTAATAGTTAAAAATTATCCTAATAGTTTACTGCTAATATCATTAATATTGTTAATAAATACTTCATTATTATTTTCTCCAAGTTCGTTTTGTTTTACAAAATTTAACTATATTATTCAATTATTTTTTAATATAATATATACTAATGATTATATTAATATTCCATTCAGTATAATAAAATTGTTTTAGAATTAAGGCATAAATATTGATTTAATAGCTAAATAAAACAATACATTTATATATGATAATAAACAGACTTAGAATTATAAAATTATACGAGGTGAAAATATGAGCGATTTAGAACTTCCAATAGCTCCTGTAGGGAGATTATTGAAAAGTGTGGGTGCAGAAAGAGTAAGTGAAGATGCTAAGGAACAATTAGCTGAAGCATTAGAAGAATGTGGTAATTCCATTGCAGTTAAAGCTGTTGCTTTTGCAAAACACGCAGGTAGAAAAACTGTTAAAGCACAAGACGTTAAATTAGCAGTAAAATCTATGTAATTTTTGTTACATTAGTTTTTATCTAATTTTTAGTCAAGTTATTTAACTTTTTTCTTTTTTTATTTTCTTTTTTTTATTTCAATTAACCTATTTTAATTTCATGCTTAATTTTATTAAACTAATTATTCCCATAATCAATTAATCAATCTCATTATCAACTAATTAATTCAATAATTAACTCTATTTCTACATTAATAATAGGCTATACTTTTAAGCTATACTTTTAATTATTATAAATTTTTTAAATTTCATTTAATATCCTCGAATCATTGTATTTTGTACCTATTTCATTATAATTATTTAAAATAAAGGTGCTTTAGGGGAAACATTTATAAGTAATTAAAATATATTTATTATAGTCTAATTCTTAGAATTTC
>JBOFHT010000050.1:0-11537 GCA_051649785.1 Methanobacteriaceae archaeon | reverse complement strand
TATTCAGCAGAAACACAAAATATATATTGAACATCAGACAAATTCTTAATTGGAGAGGTTATTTTTTTGATTGTCATAGTTAAATATTAGCCTCTCCAACTATTTAAACTTATATATCCTTCTTTTTAAAAATAAAGTCTCTAATGGACGAATAAACTAAAACAACAAACAAAATAAATACACGATTTTTTTGTGAAAACTCAGCAACTAACATTCTGACAGTCTCATAAAAATTCAAAAGTACCATACAACGTTCCGTTTACATCATAAAATCTTTTAAAAACACCATTATATTCTTTATCTTTAAAAGAAATAGCTAAATATTTATCAAACAAGTAATACTTTCGAAATCATAGATATTAATTTTCCTCAAGAAAATTCATTATAATAAATGGATGTTAACTTAACAGAACTCATCTAAGCTAAAAGAACTAGAAAAAAAAGCTTTTGCAAGTTATTTTATTCATTGGAAATGTTGCATTATTGCAGCAAACAAAAGAATACCATATGCAAAAATTGAAATAATTTCCCACATAGATATCACTCCTCCTCATAATAGTAACATACAATCGGCTTACATTTGGGTAGAAATGTGTGCCATTTTTACATTGCATATTCTAAAATTTCATATCCGTACTAGGTTACTATTATTTTAAGAATCATTGGACTAGCAATTAACATCCACTTATATTTATGTATGATAATAGTTATAAATTTATTGGAATTAGTAATATATAGTTAATAAAAACGATCTAGAAACTTCATAAAAATAAATAGTTTATTTAAAAAAAATATGTACAGAGTCTGTTAGTGCAGTTCTCAAAGAGAACTGCAAATAGATGAAAACAGACAGCAGATTGGAATTAGTAATAATTCCCTTATTTTACGGATATAAAAATTCTATAATAGAACATGTTATTTAATGGCTATCTACCCTTAGCCAGATTATAATTATGTTTATACTCATATATAAATTTATCCAATCTTTTTTAGAAAAAAGATTGATCAAAAAATAATGGTTGAGAAAGTATTACCTTAAATCAAACATCTACAATTAACATAGTAGTTTTCTCAATTAAAATGTCTTCAATAGAATTATTAGATAGGTCAGAACTAGAAATATTATAAATATCAGCTAATTTAATATCATTATTACTATTTAAAACACTATCATCCCTATTAAACCCATCAAATACATTATCAATTTCATCAATAAAATAATCAGGACAATTAACCATAATAATAGCTAGATTCATAGCTCCTTCTTTTAAACCTATTAAATCCATAGCTTTTGATATTTGCCGTTGTGCAGAAATCCTAATAGCTATTTCAATACCTAAATCTTTAGCTAAATTATTACCTCTTGCAAATGCATTAATAGCATGAACTGTTCCATGATAAACGTGTTTGTAGCTAGCTACAGCATCAGCATCAATTAATTGAATATTACAATTACAGGCAGATTTGGATATATTATTAATAGTAGATAAAACATTAGGAATATCTTTAATAATGGCTTTAAATCCTACAATATCTATAGTATCAGTTGTTATACTAATATCATTATTAATATCCTTATTAATATTATTTACATTATTTTTATTATTATTCATAAAATCGCTGCCATTAAATAAAGTAACTCAATCCTTTAAAAGCCTGTTTACACCACTTAAATAAGCTTCAACACTTGCATTAATAATATCACTTTGAGTACTACGGGCTGAGATAATCCTATCACCCGATTTAAGTCTAACTAAAACATCAATTAAAGCATCAGTACCACCAGTAATTGCTTCTACATGGTATTCAGCAAGCTCTATAATAATTACATCAGATATTGCTTTATTAATAGCCGATATTGCAGCATCAACAGGGCCAATACCAACACCAGCCTCCAAAATCTCTTTATTATTAATATTAAGCTTAACAGAAGCTGTGGGAATGACTTTATTACCTGAAACAACAGTAAGCTCATCTAGTTTAATACTTTCATCAAAGGAAATTTCTAAAACATTTTCAGCTATAGCTTGAACATCAACATCACTAACACATTTACCCAGATCCCCTAGAGATTTAACTCTTTTAAAGACTTCGTTTAGTTGTTCTTTATTAACTTTAATTTTTAAGTCATTTAAAGCATTTTCAAGACCTTTAGAACCAATATGTTTACCCATAACAAATTTACGTTTATGACCTACAAGCTCCGGAGTAATAGGTTCATAAGTAGAAGAATTTTTTAAAACACCATCAGCATGAATACCTGATTCGTGAGCAAAAGCATTTTCACCAACAATAGACTTGTTTGCCTGTAAAAGAACACCAGTTAAACGAGCAACAAGTTTAGAAGTTGAATAAAGTTCATTAATTTTAATGTTAGTTTCTAAGTCATCATAAAGAGTATTAATAGCTACAACAACTTCTTCAAATGCAGCATTGCCTGCACGTTCACCAATTCCATTAACAGTAGAATGAAACTGAGTAGCACCAACAGAAATAGCGGACAAAGTATTAGCTACAGCTAATCCAAAGTCATTATGGCAATGAACACTTAAAGGAGCATTAAGAGTAGAAAGCTCTTTATAAAATTTTATAGAAGTAGCAGGATTAAGCATTCCCACAGTATCACAAGCACAAATCCTATCTGCACCTGCATTTATACCATTAGTAAAAATCTCTTTTAAAAATCCCATATTACTACGAGTAGCATCTTCAGCTGAAAGTTCTACAATTAATCCATGTTCTTTCCCATATTCCACACATTCAATAGCTTGATAAAGAACTTCTTCTTCTGTTTTTTTAAGTTTATGTTCTAAATGGATTGGTGAAGTAGGAACAACTAAATGAATACTATCTACATTACAATCTAAAGCAAAATCAATGTCTCCTTTAACAGCACGAGTAAAACTAGCTATTTCCGCATCAAGCCCTAAGTTAGCTACTTCTTTAATAGCTAATCTCTCACCTATTGATGTAACAGCAGATCCTGCTTCAATAATATCAATACCAATTTCATCTAACTTAGTAGCTATTCTAACTTTTTCAGCACTTGTAAGTGAAACACCTGGTGTTTGTTCACCATCACGCAACGTAGTATCTAAAACTTTAACTTTCAAGCAAATCCCTTCAAAAATCTATTTAAAATTTATAATATTTATAGTATTCAAATTAATATCAATATCAAAAATCAACAGTAACATTCGTATTTTTATTATAAGTATTAGTAGTTATTATTATTATTTATTTTTATGTTAAGCATGATATTTATAATTTATCCTAGCTATTAAACTATTGATTAAATAGTTCTAAATTGGAAAGCTCCTTTATTTTCATATTCCATTTGAAGAATTTGATATAATCAGCAAGAATTAAAAAAAATCAGATACCCAATAGAAAGCTATTGAATAATCAAAGGTTACAATATTAAAGAAAATATATAGTAGATAATTACAGATAATAGGAGATAATGGAAGATATTGAAAGATGTTTGAAGATATTTAAAAATATAGAAAAATCAATATACAGAACACTACGGTTTAATCAATTTTACGTATTACCGAAATGATACGAGTTAAACTTTTATGCATTTTAATCTCATGCCTATCCAATAATTCAAAGTCAAGGTCTTTTAAAATAGAATTAATATCTAAGTAATGTGGGGAGGCCATACATAAAAGTGCATTTTCTTTCATATTGTATGAGATTGAAGCTAAGAACTCTTTAAATATATATGCACTATCTTCACCACCAGTAGAAGTAGAAATACCGTAAGGAGGATCAGTTACAACAGCATCAACTTTTTTAGGAAGCTTAAGTTCACGAACATCAAGATGATGAGCTTCATAATTAGCTAGATTATTATAATCAATTGAATTACAATAATCTAAATTAATTAAAGTCCCATTTTTCATTTTCCAGTTAACATCACTTCCAATAAGGTTTGCACCTATCATCCCTGCCTCGATTAGAATTCCACCAGTTCCACAAAATGGATCAAGAACCGTATCTCCCTCTTTTACTTTAGAAAGATTAACCATACATCTTGCTAATTTAGGACTCATAGAACCTGGATAAAAAAATGGGCGTTTGTGAGGTTTCATTTCATAGAAATGTTTTTTATTAGCTTTTCCACGACGAATTCCAATTAAAACTTTCTCACCAATAATAACTAAGCGAATAAAAGAGTTAGGATCTTTAAGATTAACATTAAAAGGTTTTTCTGTGTTTTGAAGAATAATATGACCTAATTCTTTTTCAATTTCAGTAGAATTTAATGTAGAATTATTATCATCTTTAAAAATAGCTATTTTTTCACCATCATCACTAATATATTCAAATTTCCCATTAGAACTCTTAGAATTCTCATATTTATTAGCAATTTGATTATAATTAATATTAGAATAGTTAACACGTTTTACTCTTACAACAAAATCATTATCAATGTATTTATCCCAATTAATATTGGAAAAATCCTCCCAAAACAAATCAAGATTAGATTCAATAATAAGTTCATCTAGTTCATGAATATAACCTAAACGCTTATTAAAAAGATTTAAATAAGTATTAGAATGATTATCATCAAGATTTTTTAAAATAACAATACCTGGAACAATAGGGACTATATCTGCTTGAATTTCCTCAGTTTCAATAATAGCTTTAACTTCAGCTAATGGTAAAGTATCGTGTTCTTGTGATAAAATTAAAAAAATATCCATTGATTAATCTCCATTTCTAAAGCATTTAGTATTATTTAGTATAATCATTAATTGACTGAATAATTGAATAGTTTAATAGTTTAATAATTTATAATTAATAATTAGTAAAGTTCATATTAGCTAACTATTTAAATTTATTTTTATCACTATTTATAATTATAGCTTTAATTATTTTAGGTAAAATATAAATAAATGACTTATTTGTTAAAAATCGCTTAATAATATTAGATTGATTATCCATATGTCCATATTGAGATATTAATTCTTCAACGCCATTTTCACGCATTTTATCAAAAATATAATCTAAATCACTATCTTTAAGAGCTGAAAATACATTATGAAACTTGAATTGATAGCTAATTTCATTAGAATATCTTTTATTAAATTCATTTGTATAATTTTTAAGTCCTATAGCTATATTAATATTAAAAATATTGAAATTGGATTTATTAATATTGTTATTCTCATTATTGTTATTATTTTCATTTAAAACTCTTTCAATAATAGGACTAGCTATTTTAACAGCGTCAAAAGCCATTACAAGACCGCCACCAGTAGTAGGTTTAACTTGAGATGCAGAATCTCCAATTAACATAGTAGTATTTTCTAAAATATTTTTATTTCTATCAAATATTGGAATATATCCTTTGTAATGTTTTAAAACTTTAATTTCAATGTTATCCCTATTAGTAACAAAATCGAATCCAATAGAAAGTTTATCTAAAAAATCATTAATATATTCTTTTTGAAACTTAAATTCATGATTTGAAAACATGCCTACTCTAAACTGATTATTAGAAGTAGGTATAACCCATAAAAAGCCAGGAGAGATGCTTTCAGATGTAAAAAGACTTACAAATTCATTATTCCCAAAAATTCTACTTAAGTTCTCATCTCCATTTAAGCTACCATTAAGTTCAACTAAAAATTGACTAGCATTAAAATATTTAGAATCATTACCTAATGCTTTTGAAACAGGAGATTTATATCCATCTGCACCTACTATAATTTTAGAGTGAAAAACTTCCCCATTTTTACAAGTAACCATATTATTAACAGTATCAACATCACAGACATTATGTGCCATTAAAATAGTAGCTCCTTCATTTTCTGCTTTTTTAGCCAAATACTGATCAAAAGCAACCCTATCAATAATATAAGCTTCAGGGCTATTTTTAGATATTTTAAGTATAGAATTATTAGGAGAATGAAGATATGCTCCTTTAACTCGATTTAGAATAAATTCATCAGGAATTTCAATTAAGTCAAGAATTTTTTTACTTAAAATTCCTGCACATTGAAGAGGAATACCTACTTGTGTCTTTTTCTCAAGAACACAAACATTAATTCCTTTTTTAGCTAAATTATAAGCTAAATGTGACCCAACAGGACCTGCACCAACAATAATTACATCATAAATATTCATAGGAATCATTCAAATCATATTTATAAATAAAAAAACTATTTCAGAAACAATAGTAATATACCTAAGGGCTATTAATAAGTATTAATCGGACTATGATTAATAATATACTCACTTCTTTCTTTTAAATTTCTCAGAGTGCCTTTCAATAATAGATTTAGAGCTATTTTTAGTGTTTAATTTAGAATCATTTTCTAAATTATTAGAATCAATATGTTGCCTATTGTAAGATTCACTATAAGAATTAGAATTAGAATTATTATTGTTAGTATTATAAGAATTATTATAATGATTATTATAATGATTGTTATCTACATTAAAATCATTGAATTCGGGATTATTAATATTATTTACAGTACTCCGGAGATTATTATTACTATTATTATTACTATTGTTATTACTATTGCTATTACTATTTTTATTATTGTAAACTCCATCATCTGTAACTATATCACTATTATCACGAGAAGAGTTATTATAATTATTAAAATTATTAGAATCATTAGAATTAAGATTAGGGTTATGGTTAAAGTTAGAGTTAGATCTATTATAGTTAGAGCTATTCTCATTATTAAAATCATTTAAGTCATTGTTTTGATTATATGGACTATTATAATAATCATTGATATTATTGGGGTTAGGGTCAGAGTTAGGGCTAGAGTTATGATTATTATAATTATTATAATTATCATTAAAACCTTTAGGGGAATTATTAAATTGACCTTGATTAACTCCATTATAATTTTGAGAATCCAAAGCCATTTGATTAAATATAAGCTCTTCAGCACTTTTTATTTGAGGAATATTTTTAAGCTCAACTGTTCCACCATCAACTAGACTAAATATTTTAATTGTTCCACCACCAAATATCCTACCAAAAATACCACGAGAGACTGAAACATCTTGTATATGATGATAAAGAACATAATCAGTTTTACTTATGAAAAATCCTCGTTTAGCAATTACACGAATATTAGTAATAGTGTAGGACTTTGATTTCCATGATAGAAGAGAAAGCATAGATAATATTATTAGAATAAATACTACAAAGTAGATTCCTAAAACAAAATAGGATGTTAAAGGAGCATTAATTGTATTGACTACATTTTCCTGCATTTTAGCTACAAATTGAATTGCAATTGAAGAATTAGACAAAATAAAGAAAATCAAAGCTAGATATATTATAATTTTCTTACATTCTAAAAATATACTAGGATTTCCTTCAAAAAGCAATTTTTCGCCAAAATATTTCTCTTTACTTTTTTCTAACATTAAATTAATATTTGTACTTTGCTTTATAAATAAGTTTTCAAATAGGAATCTGAAAGTAATATTTAAAGCAAAAATTTAAAGAATAATAGAAATAAAAATAAGAATAAATATAAGGATAAAAATGAGAATGATAAAAATACTATTGATAATAAAAATAATAATATTACTATTAATAATAAAAAAAATAATATAATTCATACAAATAATAGAGAACTAAGTATGATATCTGATAAAAATAATTTAATTAGTATAAATATTGAAGAAACAAACATTAATCTAATTTCGGATATAATTAGTAATGTAAATAAGCAAAATAGCTATGAAATTAAAGAACTTGAAAAATATATTTTAAATATTAGAAGAGAACTAAAAAAATATATTATTAAAAATCCTATTTTTTTAAGTTCATTAGAGCCTATAAACCATATAATCTACAATAAATCAAAATCCATAATTGATTCAAAAATCAAAATACCAGATATTATTAAATTAATGTGCAAATCATCTGAAATAGCTAATGTGGGGCCAATGGCAAGTGTTGCAGGAAGTATATCTGAACTAACATTAGATTACTTAATAGAAAAAGGTTCAAATTATTCAATTATTAATAATAGAGGAGATATAGCTATTATTAATAAAAATAAAAGTGTTATATGTGGAATATATTCTGGAAATGCAATCATATCATCAAATAACGACAAAAGACTTGGAAATATTGGATTTAAAATAAAAAAGAGAAAATCAGCTATTGGAATAGCAAGTTCCTCTGGAACAATTGGCCATTCTATAAGTTTTGGAAACTCAGATTCAGTTACAATAATAAGTAAAAAAGCTAGTATTAGTGATGGGTTAGCTACTTCCATAGCAAATGATGTTAAGGGAATTAATAGTGAAGAAGCTATTCAAAATGGATTAGAATCTGCAGAAAAATTTAAAGAACATTTTATTGGGGCTTTAGTAATTACAGGAAATTCAATTGGGACAATAGGAAAACTACCTGAAATAATAGCTACAAAAGAGTTTGATATTGACTTTTAGATAATTATATATAATTATAGTTTATATATTCCAGTATATATTAAAAATAGTTATAAAAAAATAACAATAAAATATAAATTAGAATATAAAATAGAGTAAAATATAAAATAAATAATAATAAAAAAAAATAAGAAAATAAGAAAATAAAGAGTTAGCCTCAGATCGCCCATCATTCATCATTGTTCAGAGCTCATAGGGTTCATCATAGGCCAATACTAGTTTTATAGTAAAAAAGAATTTAATTAAAATAAAAATAACAAATACATTGAAAAATATAAAAAGTGAAAAGTTGGAATGAATAAAAGAAAATGATTATTATCCAAACATTACTCCTGCTTCTTTTTTATACTCTTCATCTTGTTCAACACCCATTATTTTATCAACAGCATCCATAAAGTCAGTTACTATAACTTCTTCCCTATCATCACGTATTGCAAACATACCTGCTTCGGTACAAATAGCCTTTAAATCAGCCCCTGATGCCCCATCAGTTAAACTAGATAATAATTCAATATCTGCTTCTTCAGCTAATGCCATTTTACGAGTATGTATTTTTAAAATCGCTTTTCTACCATCTATAGTAGGAGCTGGAACTTCAATGAATCTATCAAATCTTCCAGGCCTTAAAAGTGCAGGGTCAAGAATATCTGGTCTATTTGTAGCAGCTACAATACCAATATCCCCCCTATGCTCAAAACCATCTAATTCTGCAAGTAATTGCATTAATGTCCTTTGAACTTCACGATCCCCACTAGTAGAACTTTTAAGACGTTTTGCAGCCACAGCATCAATTTCATCAATGAAAATAATACTTGGAGCTTTTTCTTTAGCTAGCTCAAATAATCCTCTTACAAGCCTAGCTCCTTCACCAATGTATTTTTTAACAAATTCAGAAGCAACAACCTTAATAAAAGTAGCATTAGTTTCATTAGCTACAGCTTTTGCCAATAAAGTCTTACCAGTTCCAGGAGGCCCATATAATAAAATTCCTTTTGGAGGTTCAATACCAATCTTTTCAAATAATTCTGGTTTTTTAAGAGGTAATTCTACAGTTTCCTTAACTTCCATTATTTGTTCTTCAAGACCACCAATTTGTGCATAAGAAACAGTAGGTTTTTCTTCAACTTCCATGCCAGAAACATTAGGATCTTTCTCAGAAGGTAAAATATCGACTATACTGAAAGTTTGTTGATTTAAAGCTACACGAGACCCTGGTTCTAATAATTTTTCATCAAGAAACTTAGAATAATTAATAATAAAATGAGGACCCGTACTGCTTTTAACAGCCATCCTTTCATCATCAAGAATTTCAGTTATTGTTGCAATAACAAGGGGAGGAGACCTGAATCTTTCTACTTCACTCCTTAAAGATTTAAGTTCCCTGTCTAATCGAATTTTTTCATTTTCAGATAAAAGTTTATCTTTTTCTAATTTTCTAACCTTCCACATTAAATTACGCTTATTTTTAGTATTTTCTTCCTTAAGCATCTTAATTTCTTTTTTAAGATCATCAGCATTATTGTGAATGGTGTTAGTTGATTCTTCCATAATTAACACTCCGTATAAGTTTTATAAAAATATATAAAATTTAGTGAATAAAAAATATTAAAATAAAATATTATATTTAATAATATATTACTAATTAGATATCTACTATTAGTACTATACTCTAATTAAGTATTATAGTTTATAATTTAGTTTATAATTCCTAGATAGAATATATATTCTAATAACTATTATTTAAATCTTTTTAAAAATAGATTAAAAATAAGAATATCTAATAAAATAATAAAAAAATTAATAAAAAATTTATTGTATTTGAAATTAATAATAAAATAAATAGAATAAGCCTAAGACAAAATGGTAAAATATAAAATAGCTAAAAAACAATATAATAATATGCGATGCGAAATTTGTGGTAGTGAAGCAGGGGAAAAACCATTGAATATTAAGTTAGATGGTTCTATGATGAAAGTATGTGAAAAATGCTCAAAATATGGTGCAATACAAAAAGAAGCACCTGAAATAGTACGTAAAAGAGCAAAAAATGTAGTTAGACAATCTAATAATCGAGTTTATAGTTCAAAATACAATGAACCTAAAGATGATTTAGTTGAAGATTACAATATTTTAATTAGGGAGAAAAGAGAAAAGTTAAAATTATCCAGAGAAGAACTAGGTAAAAAAATATATGAAAAAGTTTCTGTTATAACCCGTGTGGAATCTGGAAAAATGGTGCCAGACATTAAATTAGTTAGAAAAATAGAAAAAGCTCTTAATATTGATTTAGTAGAATCATTAGAAAATAGTGATTTTGAGTATCATTCGAAAAACCTTCGAAAAGCTACATTAGGAGATTTAGTTAAAATTAAAAAGAAATAAAAGTATTTATTTATACCATATTCACTATTAATAGATTATTTTTCATTATTTTTAAATCTATTTTTAGTATTTTTATTTTTATTTTTGCTTTTAGTGTTATAATTATTTTTTTTAGTTTTATTATCGTTAGATTCTTTATCCTTTTTATTTTTAGATTTATGAGAATAGTAACCTGAAAATGTAGGATTATGGGCTATTTTAGACTTAAAACTTTCATAATCCTCATACTCCTCACTTAAAACAACAATATGTGCTGGAGGATGGATTTTCTTAATTTTCATTATAGATAATGTTGTATCTTCCTTAACAAAAAAAGCAGTAGCTACTTTGGATTTATTCCTTAATTTTTGATTTAAAACACTAGATACAATTTTATCTCCATACTCAGAACCAATTTCATGGATTTTAGTAGTTATATTAAGTCCTGCATGTCTTTCAACATCTGCTATTGCATTTAACATTTTTTCATTATTATCTGATCGTATTATAATTAAAGCCATTTAATCATTTTCCTTTTTAAAAAAATTAATATATGTATTGAATTTAATAATAGAGAAATTATTAATATTTAGGCTCTGTAGAAACCCTATATTTTTGCACTAGTTTATATCAAAATCCGCTATTTCAAAAATTAAAACAACTTAAAATGCTTTGGCTTAGCAAATTAAGGAAATTTCTTTTTGAAAAAAATATTTTTGACTATAAATTAA
>JBOFHT010000049.1:0-11944 GCA_051649785.1 Methanobacteriaceae archaeon | reverse complement strand
TTTGAGACCTCAATTATTGCATCAACTGCTTTTGTATTAATAGCTACTACTACATCAATTTTTTCACCAGTATGATATTCTACTATTTCTTTAGCTAATCTCATACTCTTTGAATTATCGGCATACCAAAATGAGTCGTGCATTAGTAAGTTTCCACCTACTCCTGCCGCAGCAGGTTCACTCTCGCTTGGGTGTGTTTTTCCTCCAGGGTAGAATGGTGTGGATTTTTTAATAGTACCATTTTTCATTTCAATAATAAATCCCATATCTACAGCACCCATTCCTTCTCGAGGTTCACCTTCATCAATAGCTAAAACAAGAACTTTTTTATCTCCCAATGATAAATCAGGACCTGAAAGAAAGCTATCATAAACAGCAGTACTTACCCCTACAATAGATACAATAGCTATCATTACAATTAATTTTTGATTAGTTGTTAAGTTCATATTTTTCCCTACATTCAAATTAACTTAAACACTATTAATAGTTAATTAGTATATAATTATACTATTTTTCCTATTATAAATCCTAAAAATGCACTTGATGGTTCTACAAGAATGTTTCCAGCATTATATTGATCTATAATTACTTGGGTAACTTTATCTTTTTTTGCAGGATCTTGTGCTGCTTGTAGGAGTGCAGATGATAATGCTTTAACTGCATCTCCCCTACTCATTCCTCCAGAATTTTGCTCTTCTCTTACTAAATCAATAGCACTTATTTCTACTGACTGTCCTTTTATGGTTATTGGTTTCGAAGCATTAATTATTCCATCAACAGCTGCAGTATTAGCTGCTACAACTGCATCAATTTTTTCGCCTGTGTTATGTTCTACTATTTCTTTAGCTAATCTCATTCCTTTTGAATTATCAGCATACCAAAGTGAGTCATGCATTAGTAAGTTTCCACCTACTCCTGCTGCACTTGGTTCAGGCTCTGTTGGGTGTTTTTTCCCTCCAGGATAAAATGGTGTGGTTTTTTTAACATTTCCATTTTCCATTTTAACAATAAATGCCATATCTACAGCACCCATTCCTTCTCTTTTTTCACTAGGATCTACAGCTAAAACTAATACATTTTTTTCACCAGTAGTTATATTTGGCCCCAAAAATATCGTTGCAGCTAATGCAGCTACAGCTCCAATTATAACTACTGCAATAGCTATAAGAATTATTTGTTTTTTACTTAAGTTCATATTTTTTCCTCATTAATTGATTAAATAATAATTAGTATGATGGTAAGCATATTAATAAGTATATTTAATACTTTTAGTAATATTTTTAGTAAATATTTATCTAGTTTATATTTGTTTTTTTACTTAATATATTTTTGGTTTGTTTTATGTAATTAATATAAACATTTTCTATAAATTAGAACATTTATATTCATAATATATGGAATTTATTAAAATATAGATAAATTTTAAATTATCAAAATTCTATTTCAAAAGCTACTACTGGATATTCTAAATTAAAATTAGTAATTACTTTTGGGCTTAATTCTCCGAAAAAACCAGTAATAGTTCCATTTTTAGAACTTCCTTTTATACTAGCTACTCTTCCTTCAATAAAAGATTTATTATCTGAACTAAGTATTTCAAAGTCATATCCTAAATCATTTAATAATTTAGCTACAATTGACTTTATTTCTGTGAAATTTGCTTTGGAATGACAAATAGCTCCTGCTAGCTTCTTAACAATTTTTGTATTAGTTTCTTGGCTTTCATCAATATATAATACATCACCAATTTCAAAGATTTTTTGTGGTAAATCTTCATGTTTATTGTCTTCTAAAAATTCGATTAATCCATTAATTAAACTGGTTCTAATTATAGTTCTATCAGTTGTTATTGGTTGAGCTACTTGAACACATGGTACTTTAGCTAATTTTTCTTTTAATTCTTTATTTTCCCATTCAGAGCTATTTTTATTGGCATTATTACTATTATTGGCATTATCAGTATTATCATTAGTATCGGAATTTGAAATTAAATTCATATTTACATAGTGACTTTTTTCACTTGTAAGCATTAAACTCATTATTTCTTGAAAACCAATTCCAATCATTACTTCTCTAATTATTTTATCACTTTTAAGCCAGTTACTTTCATTTGCAAATGTGTCTATTTTAGGAATTTCTGACTTTATTTTATTAATACAATATTGAATAGCTACATTTTCAACTAAATCTACTTCATGTAGAATATCTACCCTATAAGCTGGTATTTCAACTTTTAATTGTTCCTTATTAAGTATTTCACTATTCATTCTAGCTTTAGATATTAATTTTTGAATTTCATCAGCTGTTAAAGTAATTCCTATTAATTCACAGCAAGTAGCTACATTTAAAGTCTTAAATTTTGTAGCTAAGTTTGGAGTTGTTATTGTTTTACTGGAATTTAAGCTACTATCTCCATTTTCACTTTCATAAATAATATCCAAACTTTTTATTTTTCCACCAGCTTCTGCAAAAGAACTACAAATAATATTTAAAGTTTGATTAACTACTTTTTCATCAGTTCCTGTAACATCAACAACAATGTTTTCTGTTGAGTTCTTAAGTTTTGTTAATTCACCATTTATTATAGGGGGCATGGATAGTACATTATCATTTTTATCAAGAATAAGTGGATACCTCTCAAATTCATCAAGGAGGTGTGCGTAATCTAATCCTTTGTCATGATTATCTAATATTTCTTGGGGAGTCATTTCATTTTCTTTATCTAATGGAACAAAGGGATTTTGGTTTCCTTTGCTAGCTATATATTTAAATGGTCCTGATATTTTATTATAATCATGGATTCCAATAGCTACTTTTTTACGGTCACGACCTAAAACCCAGTGTAAACTTTCTTGAAAGTCCATTATCTTTTTAAGTTTGTCATCATTAAATGATAATCCTTCAATAATAGCAAACCCAATATAAGGTCTTATTTTTTGAATTTCACTATTTACTGTAACAGTAATACCTGATTTACTAACTTCATATTGGGGAATACCTGTTTCTTGATTAATAAATCCTTTTAAGCTTCTAGCTACTCCTTCAACAGATAATTGATCAGGCCTGTTTGGGAAAAACTCTACTTTAATTGTGTCGGCATCAAAGTCTTCTATATCACTTCCTAGCATAGGAAGCACATCTATAAGCTTATTATTTTCAATATTAATTCCAAATTCTTTTAAATCCTCATAAGCAAATGTAATAACAGGCATTATTTAATTCTCCTTATAATATCTAATTGTAATAGTGATAAATAGTTTAAATCAAACTTATATTAATAATTCATATTCATAATTCCTATTCTTAACTTATATTCTTAATTATATCCTTATGCTATGTTCACAATTCCTATTCGCAGGATATGTTTTTAAATTGCACTTTTAACTTATATTCCTAACCCAAAAATCAAAATAAAAAATATAGATTCAATAACAAAGTGTAATGAACGATGTTCTAACCAGTTCATATTTTTCATTTTTAATGAATGAACAGCATCAATTGTAAAGTGGACTAATGCACCTAATATACCAATTATAGGTGATAAAAATACAATAGACAATATAATAAAGTGGAATGCTGATTCTAATCCTTCATGTATAAGCCAAGTTTGAATATTTGAATCAAAAGTTTCTTTAAGTAACCCTCCAAAAACAATGTAAAAATCATCAAATATTTTCCACATTAGTATTGTGTGTAATTCATCACTCATAGCTAGCACAATTGCAACATAAAACCATAATAATTCCATAATACCATCCATTATTATTTAGTAATTAGTATTTTTTATTAATTTAAATATATTAGGTATAAGATATTTTAATAATAATTTTTTTAATAGTATCCTTTTTAATAATATTATTTTAATATTATTTCTTTTTTTTAATATTATTTTCTATTATATTATTTTGTTATATATTATTTTTATTGTTTATAGTTATATATTAATTAATAGGAATATTTTATTTTTAATTTTAATTTTTTTATTTATTCATTGTAATATGAATAATAGCTAAATTTAACTAATATACAAACCAGTACTAAAATTAATAATCTATAAATTATTAATCACTACATACCCTAATAACAAATATATGTAATAATATTTATAAAAAACAAGATAAATCTAGTAAAATCATATAAATTTACTTTCCAACCCAAATTTATTAAGTAATAACAAATATATGTAATAATATTTATAAAAAACAAGATAAATCTAGTAAAATCATATAAATTTACTTTACAATCCAAATTTATTAAGTAATAAGAACTAATTTGCAATTTTTTAATATAATAATTTAATATTAGCCAAAATATTAAAAAATTTTTATAACTATTTAAATAAGATGAACATAAAATTATTATTAGGCAACAGTCATACAAAAAAATCATACTAATTCTTTCATAATTATGCTATAAAAAGAGATCATTATATATACTTTGAGAAATAAAGTAGAGTTGATTGCAATAGTTAGAATAATAATTTGATGGTTTATTATTTTTCTCAAAATAAAAATTATTTAACTACTAAATTTTTTTAGTATTTTTTTGAAATGATTCTTTTTGAAGAGATATCTTAAAAATCTTTTTTTATTAACTAATTTTTGCTGAGAATAATATAATTAATTTTATTTAAATAAAAATGGATGTGATTTTAAAATGTTTGACAGAAATAGTGGAAATGACAGTTACAATGATGCTCCTGTGAAAGTAGGCGAAGAATATGATGTTAAAATAGAAGACACTGGAAGATCTGGTGATGGAATAGCTAAAGTAGAAGGTTTTGTTATCTTTGTGCCTAATGCTAAAAAAGGCCAAGAAGTTAAAATTAAAATTAATGAAACTAAAAGAAACTTAGCATTTGCAGAATTAGTAGAATAATACTAATTTTTGTTATATTTCTATTTTATTTTTTCTTTTACTTTTTCATATTAGATAATATTTATATTTTTCATAAAACACTTTTTATTCTATTTTATTTAGTTTAATAGTTTTTAATAGCTTTTTTTTAGTTTTTATACTTTTAGTTTATAAGAAAATTAGTATAATTTGTTAATTAAGTTTTTGTTAAGATTTTAATTAAAAATAGATTTTTAGTTTTTATTCTTTTAGTTTATAAGAAAATTAGTATAATTATTTAAATTAAAAATAGGTAAAAGGATAAAAAGTTTATCCTTAAAAATTAGATTTTGATAGTTTTTGCTGTTTGGGTTGAGTTGTATATTCCAGTTCCTATGTATTTTGCTGTTATTTTGTTTTTGCCTTTTATTTTACTTGTTTTTAATTTGATGTAAGCTATTCCTTTGGTATTGGTTTTTGCTTTACCAATGTATGTTTTGCCCTTATAAAATTTAACCCATTTACTACCTAGCTTTTTATTTTTAGCATCTTTAAGGGTATATTTAAAAGTTACATATTTTTTGCTTTTTAAAGCAACTACAAAAATACTTAAAGTTTTTAGCTTTCTTGCTGTGTATTTTATAGTATATTCTTGTCCATCTATTTTAACTTTAATATAATTAATAATAGCAGTTAAAGGGATGTATTGGTTACTGTTGAATCTACCATCAATATTTTTTAAGAGCTTATTATTACAATATAAACTAGTAGTAAAATATTTAAAATTATATGTATCTTTAGTGGTATGAGTTCCATTAAGTACAATGTAATAGTTAATTAACAGATTATCACTAGGTGATAATTTTTTATTAGCAATAATCGTACTGATTTTTATAATATAATAATTAATTGGATTAACTCCGAAAACTTTAGATTTGATATTATTAGTTCCAAATAAATTATGACTAATAGCAATATTAGAAACATTGCCTTTTATTGTAATATTCAATATAGTTATTGTATTATTATAATATATTGAATAACCTTTACTATCTAAAAAAGTATTATAATTAATGGAAACTGGCTGAAGAATTATATTTAAATATATATCACTGCCATTTAAAGCAGAATTGCTTTTAAAAGTAGATTTAGAAACATTCATACTATAAAAATTATAAATAGCTCCACCTAAATTTGCTTTGTTATTAGTAAAATTACAATTAACAACAATTAAATTCCCAAAATTAAGTATTGCACCTCCTCTTTCAGCTTGATTATTAGTGAAAACTGATTCATAAATAACCAATTTAGAGTCTTCACCCCCATAAGATATAATTGTGCCACTCATATTACTTGTGTTATTCATAAATTTAGAATAAGAAATAGTTATACCACCATTAGTATAAATAGCTGCCCCTTCATCCCCACTATTATTAATAAAAGTAGAATTATAGATAATTAGAGTGTATTGTGTGTCGTAGTTATATATAGCTCCTCCACTTCCTATTCCTGTGCCGCTGTTTCCTAATGCTTTGTTATTTATAAAGCTAGAAGAGTAAATTGCCATATTTCCATTGTTATATATTGCACCTCCGTCATAGGCAGTATTATTAATAAAATTAGAATTTTTTATGATCATAGTACCGTTGTTATATATGGGACCACTATCCCAATAATTGTCATAAACAAATGTGTTATTAATAAATGAGGAATTAACTATATTTAAAATACCTCCACCTACACCATTTTTACCATTAATAATTAAATTTCCCTTAGATATGCTACTGTTTACAAAGGAACAGTTGGTGATGTTTAAAATTCCTAAATTAGTAATTACTCCTTTAGTATCTGTTGTGTTTTTAAAGCCTTGACCATAGCCTTGACCATTTTTTATTATTATGTTTTCTAATGTCAGATTTTCTCCATTTTCTATAAACCATGAAACATTTTCACAATCGATTATTGCTTTATTATTTGGATTTTTACTTTTTATAGTAATATTCTTACTTGGGAAAACACTAATTTTTGTATTTTTCTCTCCATTATAAACTCCACTTTCTAGTATAATTATAGAATTTCCATTTTCTATTGCACCTTTAATACCTGCGGAGTTAGTATCATTAATGGTAACTTCATTTGCTGAAACAGAGCTTATGGTTAAAGTTAAAACTAAAATTAACAATATTAACAATATATATTTTTTCAATTCCATTCACCTCTTTTAATAACTACAATTTTCCTATGCCTATAAGCTTATGATAAATTTAAAATTAATTATTCTTATTAGTATCTAAACAGTTACATATAGTATACAATAATCTTTTGTGCAACACACTATTTAAATAATACTAATTAATATTATTTTATGATAATACAACGGTATTTTAAAACTGATTATTGTTTTATAAAAGTTAAAGTATCACAGCTAATCTAAATAATTATATGTAACAAAAAATAATAATGTAAATTATAATATATTATATTGATTTACTAAGTTATGATTAATAACAATATATTAAATAATAATATTTGTGGGATTATTACTATCAATGCTATTAATAATATTAATTCTTTTAATATAGTAATGATTAATATACTAAGTATTATAATACTAATTAATATCATAATAATTTATTTAGATTGGTGTTTTTATCTTAGACTTATTTTATATATTGGGATTAGGATTTACTGGAATATTATCTGGTCTTTCAACTGGTTTATTTGGTGTTGGAGGAGGATTTATTTTAGTTCCTTTTCAGTACTTTTTAATGACAAGTATTGGGTTAGATAGTAATCTATCTTTAATTGTTTCAATTGGAACAAGTTTAACTATAATTATCCCTACTTCTTTACTTTCAGCTAGAAATCACACTAAAAACCAACCTTTTACACTAAAGCCAGGTATTCAAATAGGAATTTTTGGAATATTAGGGTCTTTTATTGGTTCAATTGTAGCTATTAATTCTGGAGTAGGTATATTAAAACTAATACTAGCTACTTTAATGCTGGTTTCTGCATTTATTATTGGAATTGATTTAAATAAAATTTTAAAAAGTCATAATTCTAGTAACCTTAGCAGCATTGGTGCTGTTAGCAATGACATTAATAGTACTACTGCTGGTGTTATTAATACTACTACTACTACTACTAAGATTCCTAATATTGTTAATAATATTACTAATAACAATAAAAACTCTTTAATTGTTAAAGGGCTAATTGGCTTAGCTGTTGGATTTTTATCAGGTTTAATTGGAATAGGTGGTGGAACAATTCTTATTCCTTTATTAATTATTATGTGGAAATTGTCTATTAAAGAAAGTATTGCAATATCTTCAATATTTATTTGTTTAGCTGCTATTGGGGCATCTATATCTTATATTATAAATGGTATTGGCGTTAATATGACTAATATTCCTTATTCTTTAGGTTATATTAACTTATTGAATTTTATTGTTATATGTATATTTTCTATTCCTTTTGCGTATATTGGCTCAAAAATTACTTATAAAGTTCCTGAAAAAAGATTAAAACAGATTTTTTTTGTATTGATGATTTATTTAGCATTAAATCTACTGGGAATTGATATTATCAAAATAGTTATTTCTATTTTTTTAGGTTTGTAATAAATACTAATGTTTAAATATCAATATTTCTAATTTAATAATTTAATAGTCAAGTACAGGTTCCTGATTATTATACAATATCTCATCTAGTATACAATAGTATACAATAGATATAGTAATCCCACAATGTAAGTTATTGGGCATAATTTATAAAATATATTTATTTGATAGTATTTGATAGTAAATTTAAATAATATGAAATATTAAAGTACTATTGACACAGCTAAATAATTATATAAATCTAATAATGGACAATGTTAAATATATCTTTAGTAAAGCTATAATTGGCACAGTTAAATAATAATTATATTAAATCTAATAATTTATACATCTAAATAAAAATAATAAATTTTATACTAATAAAATCATTAAAAATAGAAATTAAAGAGAGAATATTATGAGTTTGGAAATTCCTAAAGATTATAATCATGAAAATGAAGCTAAATGGCAGAAATTATGGAGAGATAATGAAATCCATAAATTTATTGGAGATGGAACTCGCCCACGTTATGTGATTGATACTCCTCCTCCTTATCCAACGGGATCTATACATATGGGTCATGTTCTTAATTGGGTTTATATAGATATGATAGCTCGTAATAAGCGCATGAATGGTTTTGATGTTTTATTCCCTCAAGGTTGGGATTGTCATGGGCTTCCAACTGAAGTTAAAGTTGAAGAAACACAAAAAATAAAGAAAAATGATGTTTCTCGTGAGGAATTCCGTCAAATGTGTGTGGATTTAACTAGTGGAAACATAGCTATGATGAAAAATCAAATGCAATCTCTTGGGTTTTCACAAGATTGGAGTCGTGAATTTGTTACAATGACTCCAGAATACATGAAAAAGACTCAATTATCTTTTTTAGAAATGCATAGTAATGATTTAATTTATCAAGGAATCCATCCTGTTAATTGGTGTCCTCGTTGTGAAACAGCTATTGCTTTTGCTGAAGTGGAATATAGTGCCAATGAGACATTTTTAAATTATGTTAACTTTAATATTAATGGTGATGGGAGTTCAGCTAATGGTAATATCTCTAATACTATTACTATAGCTACTACTCGCCCAGAACTTATGGCTGCTTGTGTAGCTATTTTAGTTCACAAAGATGATGAAAGATATGGGAAATTCATAGGGAAAGAAGCAAAAGTTCCTATTTTTGGTCAAAATGTTAAAATATTAGGGGATAGTGAAGTTGATCCTGAATTTGGTACTGGTGCAGTTATGGTTTGTACCTTTGGTGATAAAACTGATGTTTCTTGGGTAAATGAATATGATTTAGATATTATTGAGGCTATTGATGAGCAAGGGATAATGACTTCTGCAGCAGGTCCGTATGAAGGTCTTACTATTTCTGAATGTAAAAAGCAATCTATTGAAGACTTAGAAAAAGAAGGTTACCTCCTCAAGAAAGAAAAAGTTGACCAAAATGTTGGCCAATGTTGGAGATGTAATACTCCTATTGAAATTTTAGTTAAAAAGCAATGGTTTGTAGCTGTTAGTAAACTTGTTGATGATACTAAAAAAGCAGCTAATTCAATGAAGTGGGTTCCAGAACATATGGAATCACGTCTTATTAATTGGGCAGACTCTATGCAATGGGACTGGTGTATTTCAAGACAGAGAATTTTTGCAACACCTATTCCTGTTTGGTATTGTAATGGTTGTGGTAAAGTAAAGCTTCCAAAAGCAGAAGAGCTTCCTATTGATCCTACAAATACTCAACCATCTAATACTTGTGAATGTGGCTCAAATAACTTTACTGCTGAAGAAGATGTTTTAGATACCTGGATGGATAGTTCTATTTCTCCTCTTTCTATTGTAAACTGGCCAGACTCAAAATATGCTCAAAATTTCCCAGCTAACTTACGTCCTCAAGGACATGATATTATTAGAACTTGGGCATTTTATACAACACTTAGAACAATAGCTCTTACAGGAATTCGTCCATTTGATGAAATAATGATTAATGGTATGGTTTTCGGTGAAGATGGCTATAAAATGAGTAAATCCAGAGGCAATGTAATAGCTCCTGATGAAGTCATAGTTGATAATGGTGCAGATGCTCTTAGAATCTGGGCAGCTAACAGTGCTCCTGGTGCTGATGTTCCATTTGCATGGAAAGATGTTCAATATGCTCATAAATTCTTAAGAAAGTTTTGGAATGCATTTAGATTTATTAGCATCCATATTTTTGATGATGATGAAACTGATAATACCTCTGAAAGTTCTAATGATTCAATTAAACCTAATCTTGAAATATTAGATCAATGGATTTTATCTAAGCTTAATCAGCTTATTATTGATGTTACAGATGCTTTTGATTCTTATAACTTTGCAAAAGCTATTAATCCAATTCAAAAATTTGTTTGGCATGATTTCTGTGATGAATACATTGAATCAGTTAAATATAAGCTTTATAATAAAGAAACTGATGAAAAAAGTATTAATTCTAAAATTGCAGCTAAATATACTTTAAAAACTGTTATTGAAACTTCTTTAAAACTTTTAGCCCCAATTACTCCTCACTTTGCAGATGAAGTTTACCAATACTTTAATATCACAGAGGGTAATGTTAATAACTATAATCAATTTGTTGAATTAAAGGATTGGCCTAAAGTAGATAATAATCTTATTAACTCCTTAGCTGAAAAAGAGGGAGAACTCATTATTGAAATTATAGCTGAACTTAGAAGATTTAAATCTGCAGCTAAAATGCCTTTAAATGCACCTATTAGTTCTTTAACTATTTATAATAATGAAAATACTAACAATGATTTAGATAAATCAATTGATATTAGTAACATTATCAAGTCTAATATTAAAGACATTCAAGGTACTTTAAAAATCAATGATATTGAAATTAGCTCTGGAAAGCCAGATGTTTATGAAAAAGTAGTTGAAATTACTCCAGATATGGCTAAAATTGGACCTATGTGTAAAGGAGATGCTCCTAAAGTTGTAGCTTATTTACAAAATAATAATATGGATGAAATAGCTAAAACTGTTGAAGAAAATGGTGAAATTGAAATTGAAGGTCATATAATCACAGAAGACATACTTTCAATGAAAAAAGAAGTTCTTGGTAAAAGTGGTGAAAAAGTAGATATTATTTACTATGATGGACTTGATTTGATTTTTGAAATTGTAAAATAATTTTAGAACTGCAGTTATATAATACCATTTAGTTATAGCATTAATATTTATCTATAACTCCAATTTTTTTTTATTAGTGTGAGTCTTGGCCAAAAGTTATGTTTTTTTCTTTTTTTGGTTTACAAATTTGATTTGGTGGTTGATATTTGGAAATTTTGTTTGGAAGTCTTTTTGGAAGTCTTGTAAATTTTTTTCTAAAGTTCTTTCTTTTTCTTTTCCTTTAGTTTTATTGGTGTGTAATTGTTTTATGTTGTATGCTGCTGCCATTAAATTCAATTCAGGTTGAATTCTATCTAATTCGTGCTGTTCTAACTCATTTAAATTG
>JBOFHT010000048.1:0-15640 GCA_051649785.1 Methanobacteriaceae archaeon | reverse complement strand
ATCTATCCTTACTTTTAAAATCAAAGAGTGTTATTTCAACTGTATTAAAATTAAAAAAAATAACATGGTCTATTTTTGAACGGCTAGTATGATTTCAAGTGAAAAAAAATTAATTAAAAACTAGGGTTTCTACAGAGCCTAAGATTTAGTATTTAATTGCTTAAGTTGGCAGATTTGATAAAAGGATAGTCGGTAAAACCATTTTACAATAGAATATAGAATAAAAGATAAAATAAAATATAGGATAAAATATAGACTATTAATATAGACTATAATATATAATATATGATAACATAAGCTATAAAAATATAAATTAGTAATACTTCACCCACTTAAATATAATTATAAAAACAATTAATTAAATTTATATTATTATTTATACAAATATCAACAAGATAATTATAAGAAATGATAAAACTATTATCAATACTAATACAAAAAAATAAATTTACTATTTTTAATTTACTAATTAAATTAATAATAACATTAAATAAAAAAGAGCTGTGATAAAATGTTAAATGGAATTAATGATAATAATAAATCAAGTGTGGATTTATCTATTATAAAAATGGAAAAAGGTCAAAAATACGAAACTATTATCACAACTACAAATAAAAGCTCAAATGGGACTACTGAAATTAATAGTGCTTCCATTGGAGTTATTTGCTCAGGGAAAGATACTATTTTATGTAAAATATTTAAAGGAAGTCATACACTCAAAAATATTATTAAAAATAAAAGGTTTATCATTAATATAACTGAAAATCCAATGCTATTTACATTAGCTACCTTAAAAAAACTAGATAGTGATGAATACACTGAATTGAGCATTCCACATATTAATAGAATTAATTATATTGATATGAATCTAAAAAAAGCTGATGCTTATTTAATAGCTACTGTTAAGGATATTAAATATGGTTTTGACAATATTGGCACAATTGATGATGATGATGATAAGGATAAAGATAATGACAAGGATAATAGTAACTATGATGCTGGAATTATAAAGGCTGAAATTGAAAGTATTATTATTGAAAAAGAAGGAGCTAGAGCATTTAATCGTGCTAATAGTTATGTAATTGAATCATTAGTAAACTACACTAGATTTGATATTGTTGATAATAATACAAAAACTGAATACATAAAAAGATTAAAAGAAGCTAAAAGAGTAATTAATAGAGTTGGTGGAAAAGAACATAAGTTAGCTATTAATAAAATTGAAAAGGAAATAGCTAAAAAGTAAGTATTAATTCTAAATAAACATTAGAGTAGAAAATAATAGGGCACTATTATTACTATTAATAATATAAAATCATAACAATCGATATTATCTAATTATATTAATAAAATCAAATTTATCTACATCAAATAATCCTCTATCACTTAATTTAATCTCAGGAATAACTAAAAGAGATATAAATGATAATGTAGTAATTGGTGAAGAAAGAACACATCCCATATCTTTTAAAACATTATGAATATTATCTAATTTTCTAGATACTGATTTAACATTCTCATTAGACATAATCCCTCCAATAGGAAGTTCTAAATCTGTAAAGTTACCATCACAGTAAACAGATATTCCACCTTTATTTTTAATAAGTTTATTAACAGCTTTTTCCATAGAAAGTGAATCACAACCTATAACAATAATGTTATGTGAATCATGAGCAAAACTAGAAGCTAACGCCCCCTTCTTAATGCCAAAACCACAAACGAAACTATTAGCAATATTGCCAGTAAACCTTTTATCATTACTGCTACACCCATTTTTATCACCATATCTATTAATAACTGCTATTTTTAAAATATCATTCTCAATATCATTTTCAACAATAATATTTCCAAAATTATTATTTCTAATATTTAAACTAGCTATTTCTTTTTTAGTAATTAATTCACCATCAATAACTTTAATAATATTAGCATTAACCTTATTTAAATTGGCATTATAATTAGAATGGGTATTAGAGTTATAATTGGAATTAGAATTGTGATTAAAATTAGAATTATAATTGTTGGAATTGTTGTTACTATTAATATTATGGTTAATGTCATTATTATTAGTATTGATATTAACCTCAAAATCAGTAAAAGAAACATTATTAACATTAAGAAAACTATTAAAAACATGGCTATTAAAATCAATATCCTTAGAATCATACAAAGAAACACCATTTCTAGCTACAAGTTTACCTTTATAATAAACTTTTAAAACATTAAAATCTTCTAAATTATCAATTAAAATAATATTTGCTTTTTTACCAATTTCAATTGAACCTGAATCAAGATTATAGTGTTTAGCTGGGTTAATAGTAACCATGGCAATTGCATCAATTGGAGAAACTCCATAATAAATTGCTTTTTTAATTAGTTCATTAACATGTCCTTCTAAAAGGTCACTAGGGTGGATATCATCACAAACTAAAAAGTCATCTTTAAAAGGAAAATCCATTATGTTTTTAGTATCACTTATATTCAAAATAGCTCCCATATTTTTAGCAGAAGACCCCTCACGTATAAGAATTTTCATGCCTAAGTTCTTTTTTTCAATAGCTTCGTTGTAACTACTACATTCGTGGTCTGTAGATATTGTAGTACTGTAGTTGCCATATTCACCAGTATTTACATATTTAGCTAAATCATTACCAAAAAGTCCAGGAGCATGACCATCAATCGGCTTATTAAAAGATCTAGCCACATTTAACTTAGCCATAACATTAGGATCTCTTTTAATCACACCTGGAAAATTCATTACTTCACCTAAAGCACAGAAATCATTTCTAGATAAAAGATTTTTAATATCACTAACATCTAAAGTAGCTCCAGAGCTTTCAAAAGGAGTAGCTGGAACACAAGAGGGTGCTGTAAAGTAAAAATCCATAGGAGCATCTTTTGCACTTTCAACCATGAAATTAATTCCTTCAATTCCTGCAACATTAGCTATTTCATGAGGATCATTAACAACAGCCGTAGTCCCATGAGGAACTGTAGCTAATGCAAATTGAGAAGGAGATAAAAAAGAGCTTTCAATATGAATATGAGCATCAATAAGCCCTGGAATTAAAATCCCTTTAAAATCAAAATTACTATTATTATTAATATTAGTGTTATTATTAGAAGAAGTAGAAGAAGAAATAGAATTAAAAGCATTGTTATTTTTATTAGCAATTTTAGTGTTAAAATTAACAATATCAACTATATAACCATTATCAATATGAATTTCACCAGGGAAAATATTACCAGTAACTATATCCAGTATATTACCTTTAATAATTGAATTAGACGACATAATACCATTATAATTGTTATTAAAATTATTACTATTGCCATTACTACTGTTAATATTAATATTAAAACTATTAAAGTTATAATTGTTATTAAAATTACTAAGATTATAATTGTTATTAAAATTATTATTAATATTATTATTAATATTGAAATTATTATTATTATTATTATAGTTGTTACTGAAAATAATATTAGAATTATTATTAATATTATTAATGGTATTATTTGATTTATTAGTGTTGCAATTACTAATATAAATATTGCCTTATTTATTTTTATTGTTGCTAATTTTACTAATTTTAATAAGAATATTTATAATACTAATTAATATATAGTAATTTAGGTGAATGATTTGAATAATGTTTTTAAAACTAGAAATCTTACTTTTAATAATGAGATTAAATATCCAGATATGGAAATAGAAAAGAATACCTGTACATTTATTGTTGGAAAAAGTGGAACGGGTAAAACAAGCTTATTAAAGCTATTTAATGGAAGTTTAGCCCCTAGTAGTGGGGAAATTTACTACAATGATAAAAATATAAAAAATATTGATACTATAAAACTTAGAAAAGAAGTTTCATTAATTAGTCAAGAGGTTTTTCTATTTAATAAAAGCATAAAAGAGAACTTTAAAGAGTTTTATAATTATAGAGAAGTTGAAATAATTAATGATAGTGAAATAAAATCATTTTTAAACATATCTTCTATTGATTTCCCATTAGATACTGATTGTAGTAAAATGTCAGGTGGAGAAAGACAAAGAGTTTACACAGCTATTTATTTGTCATTTATTCCTAATGTTCTTCTTTTAGATGAACCTACCTCAGCATTAGATGAAGAAAATAAGTATAATATGCTTGAAAATATTATTAAGTTTGCTAAAGAAGAAAATATTACTATTATTATTGTTAGCCATGATAATGAGATTATTGATAAGTTTGCTGATAAAATAATTAGAATTATGTAAACTTAATTTAAAATGGAGGATATAAATGCCTGGAGCAGTTGAATTAAATATAATACAGTTTAGTTTAGTTTATGTACTATTAATTGTAGTATTAATAATATTAAAAAGGTCAAAAATAGACCAAACTAAACAGCTATTAGTTTCAAGTATTAGAATGACAGTTCAGCTAGTTTTAGCTGGGTTAATCTTAACATATATATTTAAAAACCCACATCCTGCATTTACAGTAGCTTATGTAGGAGTCATGTTAATATTTGCAATAAGGTATGTATTACACAAAAACCCACAGCTAAATAGGGAATTTAAAACAATAGTTGCATTATCACTAGGATTAAATGGGATTTTTATATTAATATTTTTTGTAATGATTATAGTAGGAGTTAATATATTTAATCCACAATATACCATCCCCCTTGGAGGAATGGTAATAGGAAATTCAATGACTGGATTAAATCTTGCTTTAAAAGTATTTGGTGAAAATATAGAACAGCAAAAAGCTAAAATAGAAACATTAACAAATTTAGGGGCTAGTCCTAAGAAGATTTTATTACCATTTGTAAATAATGCTCTTGAAACTGCATTAGTTCCAACAATAAATTCCATGGTAGGAATGGGAATAGTTTTCCTTCCAGGAACAATGACCGGCCAAATTTTAGCAGGAACCCTTCCAATGACCTCAATAATGTACCAAATAGCTATTATGATTTCAATATGTGCCTCAACTGTATTATCTGTATTTTTTGCACTTAATTTTGGCTATAAAACTTTGTATAATGATAGAAACCAATTTATAATAAGTGCTAAAAAACACGGGTCAAAGAAATAGCTATTAAAAGTTATTATTTAAATTACGGCTATAGTTTACTAATGAGTTTTACTATAACTATAATCCTCTTAATTTTTTCATTCTTTCTGTAATAATAATTTCAATCTTCTTAATTTCTTTATAATTTAATCTAACATCAAATCCATGGTTAGTTTTGTAAGGAAGAACTATTCCTTGTTTTAATAAAACTTTTAATTCTTTATTAACATCTTTACAAGAAATAGGAGTTAATCTTTTACATAAATTCTTTATGGGAGTATGTCTTTTGCCAATATGTTTAGTTCTAAAAAGTGAAAAAACAATTTCTTCCTGTATTTTAACAGCTTCTTTCATAATCCATAACTCCTTAAATAAGTATTAATAATTATATACTTAATAATATATAAATATTAATAAATATAAAAATTATATTAAAAATGCATATTAGTTATATGGAAATATAATAATAATTTCCAAAAAATTTATTAATGATAAAATACATAATTATTATACATAAAATGTATAAAAAATATACAAAACTATTCTTAAAACCTAAGTTTATGGAAAATTGATATTATGTTAGCGGAAATTTTTGGAAACTACCCTAAAGTAAAAGTTATAGATTATTTATTAGCACATCCTTTTTATTCATATAGCAAGCAACAAATAGCTGTTGGATCAGAGATATCAAGAATCACACTAAATAAATTTATTGATGATTTAATTAGACAAGAGTTAATAATAAAAGAAAGTAGCCAATATAGAATAAATTCAAAATCAGAAATTGTCCAACTGCTTGATAAAATACAAAATGAATTGGCAATGAAAGAGATGAAAGAGCAAGCAAAAATATTTGATGAAAAGATAATCAATTATACTGATGAAGAAATCGACAATATGTTTCCTACAGATATTACAGATATTGATTTAAATGAAGCAGAAAGAGAAATAGAGGACATAGAAAATGATGAGAATCCTAAACAAAAATCAGATATCCAAAAAGCCATAAAAAACTTAAATAAAAGAATAACAAATATTGAATCAAAATATAAAAATTTAAAACATTTTTAATTAAATGAGATTAAATTAATTTTCATGAAATTAGGGCTAAATACCAATTTCTGAATACTTAGGTTTAAAGAATTTAAAGATGAATGGGTTGAAAAAAAATTATATGAAACATCAAAGTTTTCTAAAGGTAGAGGAATTTCAAAAAAAGACATTACAAAAAATGGAATTAATTGTATAAGATATGGGGAGTTATATACAGTATACAATGAAGAAATATCTTATGTTTTTTCCAAAACAAATGTAAAAAATGAGAATCTTGTTTTTAGTGAAAAAAATGACGTTATTGTCCCTAGTTCTGGAGAAACTACTAAGGATATAGCTACTGCTTCATGTATTTTAGAAAGTGGCATTGCAATTGGCGGGGACACAATTATAATTAGAACAAAAGAAAATGGTTCTTTTCTTTCTTATTACTTAAATTTTAAAGTTAAAGAAATATCTAAACTAGCACAAGGTGTTTCAGTTGTACATTTATATGCATCACATCTAAAACACTTAAAATTAAAATTTCCATCACTGTCTGAACAGAAAAGGATTGTCAACTTTTTATCAAACCTAACTAAAAAAATAGAACTTCTTAAAAAGCAAAGTTCGTTATATGAATCTATAAAGAAAGCATTATCTCAGAAAATATTTAATCAAAAGTTGAGATTTAAAGATAAAAATAATAATTACTTTTCAGCATGGTGTGAAAAAAATTTAGGAAATATTTGTGAAATAAAAAAAGGAGATCAACTAAACAAATCAGAAATGATAAACTATGGGAAATATTATGTTCTAAATGGAGGGGTTGAACCTTCAGGATTTACAGATAACTGGAATACATATGAAAATACAATTACAATTAGTGAAGGGGGAAACTCCTGTGGCTATGTAAACTATAACATGCACAAATTCTGGTGTGGTGGACATTGCTATTCATTACAAAAGGTAAGTAAAGATATTGATAAAAAATTTTTATATCAAAATTTAAAATATAATAAAACCAAAATTATGAAACTTAGAGTTGGTTCAGGATTACCTAATATACAAAAAAAGGATTTGAACAACTTTAAAATATTTATTCCTGAATTAGCAGAGCAATTAAAAATATCAAATTTATTGGATAAATTAGATAAAAAAATAAATTTAAATAAAAAAGATATAAATTGTTTGATAAGCACAAAAAAAGGATTATTACAGCAGATGCTTGTTTAAATAAACATTTTCTGTAATAAACCTTTTTTAACCATTTCAAAATTTTTAATTTCTAACTCAACAATTTCAATTTTAGAATCAATAAAGCTTAGAAATTCTGCTATTTTGTCTTGTTCTTTCTTATTAGGAATTTTTATTTTTATTTTTGAGTAATCTTTAAAGTAAATATGTGGAATTGTACTACCTACAATATATTTTTTAAAGTTTATTGTGGAAATTAAATAATAAATAAATTTTAAATTATTGTTTGTATCATCTTTCAGTGATAAATAATGTAGTGTTCCTAAAATGGATGATTTTTTTGGAAGAATGAAAGTTCTCCCTACACCAGCACCATCTTTAACAATAGCTATGTAATCTTTATCTTTTTCATAAAAACTAATATTTTTTATAAATCCTTGGGCTCCAAATAGAGGATATTTTCCATGATTTTCTTCTAATTGATTTATAGATAAATTAGATGATGATGATTCAATTAATTCACTTAAAACTATTCTTCGCCACATGTGATGCTGATTAAAATCTTCAAAGTTATATTCACAATTAAATATTTTTTTCTGAGTTATCTTCTTAATTGATTCATATAGCGAATAAGATTTTTCTAATAATTCTATCTTCTTATCAATTAATACTAAAAAGTTAGCTATTTTTTCTTGTTCTTCTAGTGAAGGAACATTAATTTTTAATTCCCTAATAATACCTAATGCTACAAATTTTTGTGTTCCACCAGTATTTAAACGATAAAACTGTTTGGATATTATACTACTTTGTAAAATATAAATTAAAAAATTATTTTTAATAAGTTTTTTTTCCTTTATTAATGCAACATTTTTTATAGCAAACCCCTCATCATTTACCACTACAGGATTTCCAATTGTCCCTATCATTCCAAATAATATATCCCCAATGTTAACTAAAGATCTTCTATTAATATCAATATAATCTTCTTCAGATATTAATTTAACATCCTCAAAATTAATTGAACCATTTTTCATCAAATTTTTGGATGTTATTAACGGAACCCCTTTTTTGAGAAATTTAGGAGAACTATGTGTCCCATCTCTAACATCACAAATATCTCCTAATTTTTTCTCAACCCATTCATCTTTAAATTCTTTAAACCTAAGTATAGGGAACATATTCGTATATAGTAATTCGTTATATATTAATATTACGAATATTAAATTTATCAAAATTGCCTATAAAAACTTTAAAATAATAATAAAATCACCTAAAGACAGGAGCCCTAATTCCTAATTCATCACAATACTTCTGAATCTCTTTATCAACTTCTTTCATTTCTTCATGAACTTTTTCCAGTTCATCAATAACTTCATCTAAGTCAATAGGTTCTTCTTCGTCAAAAGTATCAACATATCTAGGAATATTTAAATTATAATCATTTTCTTCAACTTCATCTAATTTAGATAAGTGTGAAAACTTCTCAATTTCAGTTCTATCTTTATAAGTTTCAATAATTTTATTGATATCTTCATCTCTAAGCTTATTTTGGTTTTTAACTTTTTCAAAGTTTTTTGAAGCATCAATAAATAAAATATCAGCGTCTTCTTCACGGCATTTCTTAAATACTAAAATAACAGTAGGAATACTTGTTCCATAGAAAATGTTAGCTGGAAGACCTATAACAGCATCTAAATAATTTTTATCTTTAATTAAAAATTTTCTAATTACTCCTTCTGCAGCACCTCTAAATAAAACTCCATGAGGCAATACAACACCCATTACACCATTTTCATCTAAATGATAAATCATATGTTGAACAAAAGCAAAATCTGCTTTAGATTTAGGAGCTAACTTACCATAAGCTGAAAAACGAGGATCTTCAAGATATTCATTAGATGCATCCCATTTAGCGGAGAAAGGAGGATTAGCTACTATTGATTCAAATTTTTCCCCAATATGCATGGGTTCTTGAATAGAATCTCCTTGTCTTATTTCAAAATCATCATACCAAACATTATGTAAAGTCATATTCATTCTAGCTAAATTATAAGTAGTTTGATTTAATTCTTGACCATAAAAATCACTTACTTCTGCTTCTTTAGCTACACGAAGTAAAAGAGAACCTGAACCACAAGTAGGATCATAAACACTTTTAATTTTGCTTTTATTTAATGTAACTAGCTTAGCCAAAATCTTAGAAACTTCTTGAGGAGTATAAAATTCACCTGCTTTTTTACCTGCACTTGAAGCAAATTGACTTATTAAGTATTCATAAGCATCCCCTAAAATATCAGCTTCAGAATCATCAATTTTAAAGTCAATTTCAGATAAATGTAATAAAATCTTAGAAATAAGTTTATTTCGTGTCTCAGGAGTTTTACCTAATTTAGATGATTCTAAATCAACATCCTCAAAAAGATTAGAAAAGTCGCCTTCACTTGCTTTTCCAATAGAAGAATCTTCAATTTTCTGTAAAGCTTTATTTAAATTATCAATAATAAATTTACCATTTTTAGCTTCACTAACAAAATTATCAAAAAGAAAATCAGGACTTATAAAATATCCTAAATTAGTAATAGCTTCATCTTCTAAATCGTCTTTCCAATCTTCTTTTAAATAAGCTTCTTTAAATGAAATATTATCTTCTTTTAGCTCTTTTTCCATAAAACTTGCAGTTTTCTCAGATAAATATTTGTAAAAAATAAATCCTAAAATATAGTTTTTAAATTCACTTGCATCCATATTGCCTCTTAATTCATCAGCAATTGCCCAAAGCTTTGACTCAAGTGAGTTCTTATAATTTGACATCTAAACATACACTCCAAAAAAATAAATAATATTGAAAAACATAATATGTATAAATTTGTTAATTCCATTACTTAAATATTATTGATAATATTGTTACTTTCAAAAGCTTTGTGTCTAAGAAAATTATAATAAATTTTTTACACCTAATTTAGAAAAATAAGAATTAAAAAAAATGTCTTCTAATAAAAGCAAATAAATGCTTAAATTAGAAGACAAAACAAAGTATGAATACTTTGAGGAACAAAGAAAAGCATACAGCTTTTCGATGTTAGAAAATCTTAAGAAAATCTTTGATTTTCTAAACTATTTAAAATAAATTAAATAGCGAGCATGTTTCGACATCAATTAATATATAGGGCTAACTATATAAACTTTTTTATGGAAATATTAGTGCACAACAATGGAAGAAAATGAAAACTGAGCCTACACAGAAGGAAAAAGTAAAAACTCCAATTTCCATTATATCAAACTACGGCAAATATAACATTAAATATTGGGCTAATGCTACAAATAAAGCAACCAATACCAACAAAATAAATTTTGTAATTATCAACATGCTCACACCTCCTTCTAAAAGCATGAGGAAAGTCGAATACATGCTCTTTCCTCAAGAACATTCATTATTAAGGCTTCATGTTTTATTTATTTTGTTTTATGTTAAGCACAATTATAGTATTAACTACCTTAGTATTTATAGTTTTTGCAATAGGGATAATATTAAGCTTTAAGTAAACTTTTAAATACTATAAACAATCCTCTAGTAATATAACTATGGAAAAATGATTTTTTTAGCAAAACATTTAAATAAAATAATATTTCCAAAGCAAGATAACTATACAATAATAATTTTTTAAACATAAGCTAGTATAAATATTGAAATAATTACTAAAAATTAAATTTAAAAAAATAAATAAAAAAGTGAATATTTTTTGAAATTACATTGAAAAATATCAAAGTTAATCCAAAATAAAACAGAAAAATAAGAATTAAAAATTAAACATTTCAACAATATTCATGACTTTGTCCTTAATTTCTCTAACTTTAATCCTTCTATCTTTAAAACCTAATTTATCTACAAAAGAAGATTTAATTTTATCATCTTTAAGTTTACCTGTTTCTTCATACTCAATAATGACTTCACGAGCTAAATCAACATCTAAATCCTCTTTTTTAGATAATTCTTTAATAGCTTTATCTTTTTCTGTATCAAAGAATTCATCAAACTCATTGTCTAATTCTCCCATATTCTCTTTTGAAGGTAAACTTTCATTAATAAACTTCTCAATTAAATCTATTTTACTACGTAAATCTTTAGATTTTTCCATTGTTTTAATAATAAATTCTTTATCTTTTTCAAAGCTTTTACTATCTTTATCTAATTCTTTTAAAAGTTTTAAAATATATGAAACATTAATATTATCATGAGCTACTAATTCAATTTCAAAATTAATGTCTTCTAAAATAGAAGTCTTTTTACTACCATTATATTTTTTAACCTCATCATAAATATCTAAATATTTACTTTTAAAGTCTTCAAAGTTCTGTTCTGTAATTCCGATATCTTCAAAATCAAAATCTATAAAAGTTTTTAGCTTATTATTAATTCTAAGCATTTCTCTAAATAGAATAACAAATTTCTCTTTATCTTTTTCAGATTCAAGGCTATTTACATCCTCAATATTAGGAGTTAATTTAGAAAATTCAGTAAACACATTTTGGAATTCCATAACATATTCTTTATATGATCTCATTAAAACATAATCAGGAGCATCTTCATTAGAATACAAAGCTATTGAATCATCCGTTTTTTGTTTAAGGTTCCTAAAACAAACAATTTGCCCATATGATTTTTTAGCATTATAAATCCTATTAGTTCTTGAAAATGCTTGAAGAAGCCCATGATACTCTAAATTTTTATCAACATATAATGTATTAAGCATTTGACTATCAAATCCAGTTAAAAACATATTAACAACAATGAGAATATCAATTTGCCTATTTTTAAACTTTTTAGAAACATCAATATAATATTCTGAAAAACTATCTGTTGAAAAATTAGTTTTAAACATATTATTATAATCATCAATACAAACTTCTAATCTGTCCCTATTATGCAAATCACCTTCTATTTCACCATTAGGGTTATATGAAAAAATAGTAGCTATATTTAAATAATGATTTAAAGATTTGAACATATTGTAATATTTTAAAGCTAAATCAATTGAACCAACAGCAAATAGTGCATTGAATTCTTTATCATAAGTCTTTTTATTATGATTTTCAATAATATATTCACAAACAAGTTTTAAACGCTTTTCACTTAAAAATACTTCTTTTTTATCAATATTTTCAACTTCTTCATCTTCAATAGACTTATTTTTATAAGTAGAAACATAATCAACTGAAAAACCTAAAACATTATTATCTTTAATCCCATCTTTAATTAAATAAGAATGTAACCTTTCACCAAATAAATCAGCAGTTGTTTTACCATTATTAGAATTAACCGCCATAATAGGAGTGCCTGTGAAACCAAAGAATTGAATATTATTGAAAAATTCTTTAATTTGTTCATGCCAAAGTCCAAACTGGCTTCTATGACATTCATCAAACATCATAACAATTTTTTTATCTTTAACAGAATTCATTGAAGTTTTATGTCTTTTTTGACTAATAGCTCTTGTTAACTTTTGAATAGTAGTTACAATTAATTTATCATTCCCTTTTAATTGTTTAACTAGCATTCTTGTGTTATCAGTGCCATCAACAGAATTATTAGAAAATTTATTAAATTCTGAAACAGTTTGATTATCTAAATCTCGTCTATCTACAACAAAAATAACTTTATCAATACTTTCTTCTCTCGCAAGTATCTGGCTAGCTTTAAATGAAGTTAAAGTTTTTCCACTTCCAGTAGTATGCCATACAAAACCATTGTTAGATGTTTCTAACGCCCTATTTACAATAGCTTCAACAGCATAGTATTGATACGCACGAAGCACCATTAAATTTCGATTAGTTTCATTAAGAACAATGTATCTTGCAATCATTTTAGATAAGTGACATCGCTCTAAAAAGCTTTCAGCAAAATCACTTAATCTAGAAATATTATTATTTTCTTTATCTTTCCAGTAAAAAGTATATTCAAATTTTAATTCATCAATTTTACCATTAGCAAAGTATTTAGTATTAACTCCATTACTAATAACAAAAATTTGAATATAGTGGAAAAGCCCTTTATTAAAAGAATGAATAGTATATCTTTTTATTTGATTAAAAGCTTCTTTAATTTCTTTACCACGTCTTTTCAACTCAATTTGAACAAGGGGCAACCCATTAATCAAAATAGTCACATCATAACGATTTTGGTATTTGTTAACCATTTTAATTTGATTAGCTACTTGAAAATTATTTTTACACCAATTTTCTTGATTAAAAAACTCTAAATAAATAACTTCATTATCTCGTTGAATAGGAAATTTATCCCGTAGCTTTTTTGATTTATCAAATACATTCCCTCCTTCTAAATGAGTTAGAACTTTGTCAAACTCATAATCACTTAATTGAACATTATTATAATCTTCAATTTGATTTTTTAAATTAGCTAATAATTCATCTTCATTATGAATATTAACTCGTTCATAGCTACCTTTAACAAGTCGCTTAATTAAATTTTCCTCTAAAACCGCTTCACTTTGAGTACTCACGAAAAATCCCCTATATTTGAAAAAATAAGTTAAAATAACTTTTAATAGTTTTATTTATTAATAATTTAATTTATATACTTTTCATAAAATTAACAATTAAAAAGGAAAATTACTATAAAAATCTAAAAAATGCTAAAAATAAAACTAATTAAAATATTTGAAATATTTAAAAAAAAGATAAAAAGTAGAAATAAATTTAATATTAAAAATAAAAAGAGAAATTGAAAAAAATTAAAGAATTAAACTATTAACCACTAAATCCTAAATATCACTAAGTGCATTGTGTAAAATTGGTAAAAATGCACCAATATCTGTAACAATACCAACTACTTGAGCACTTCCCCTATCAGACAATTTAGTAACAGTAGCAGGGTTAATATCAACACATATACTCTTAACTCTCGAAGGTAATACATTTCCAGTAGCTATTGAATGTAACATAGTAGATATCATAATAACCATGTCAAATTCTTGTGCATACTTTCTCATTTGTCTTTGAGCTTCAATAACATCAGTTATAACATCAGGAAGAGGACCATCATCACGTATTGAGCCTGCTAAAACATAAGGAACATCATTTTTAATACATTCATACATAATTCCTTTTTTGAGTGTGCCATTTCCAACAGCTTCTTTTATTGAACCAGCATCATTAATTTCATTAATAGCACGCATATGATTCCTATGGCCTCTAGCTACACCTTCACCAGTTTTAACACAGATTCCTAATGAAGTCCCATATAAAGCATTTTCAATATCATGAGTAGCTAATGCATTTCCTGCAAAAATAACATCAATAATACCTCTTTTAACCATATCAGCCATTAAATCAGCAGAACCTGTATGGACAATTGCAGGACCTCCAACTATCCCAATTTTTCCACCACGAGACTTAATTTCCTTAATTTCAGTAGCTATTTTTCCAATGATACTCATTAAAGGTTTTTCCGAAGATGCTTCACTATTCATAAACTCAAAAACACCTTGTTTTCCACGAGGACGCTCAGGAGGAGTTACACGAATCCCTTCACGACCTGCAACAACAAGATCTCCTTTTTTAATGTTACCAATATCTTTACATTTTGCAGTAGATGTTTTTTCATCTACAACCACTAAACAATCCATCTCAATTTCATCAACTAAAATCCAGTTGTTTTTATAGAAAATATGGGTTAAATGGTTAGTTGTTGAGTAAAAATTACTTGGAACTACTTTATCTTTAGAAGCACTAATTAATTCAACTTCCTTTATCTCAGATACAGAAGCCCCAATTTCAGTCAGCTCATCTAATATTTCATCAAGAATACGTGAAGATTCAGCTGAAACAATTATCTTAGCATGACTTACATCTACTTTACGTTTACCTACTTCAAAATCTACTATTTTAAAGTCCCCTCCCATATCCATAATAATATCTAATGTTTTAGGAAGAACCAATGAATCAATAATATGCCCTGAAAGCTCTACTTCACGTGTATTCATAATTTAGCTCCTTTTATTAAAATAAAAATTATTATTTTAAATATTTTTGTAATTATTAATAGAAATTCTAATAAAATATTGAAATTTATTATTAGTCATAAATCTATTAATACTGTAAAAATTATATTCATTAAATAATATGTTAATACTATTATTTAAAATTATATAAAAATAAGCATGAAAAGTAGTTATAATAAAAATTATGGCTTTGTAGAAACCCTTTTTTTATGGGATTTGTGTTGATCTGTAGATGTTGTATATTGTGTTTTTGAGTTTTGTTTCTTTGTTTGATGTTTTTTGTGTTTTGCTTTGGTTTGTTCCGTTGAATATTCTTTTTATTAC
>JBOFHT010000047.1:0-34006 GCA_051649785.1 Methanobacteriaceae archaeon | reverse complement strand
AGTCATATCATTTGCAACAAAATTATAAAAGTGATGATAATTAACTAAATCAGCTAATTCTTCTGTCGAGCTTATACGGTTGATTTCACCATAAATTAAAATGTTTAAAAGCGTTTTCTTTGAATAAATAGGCCTTCCAAACTTTTCAACTAATTTTTCATCAAGAGAATTTCCTAAAAATTCATCTGTAAAATTCAATAAAAAACGAGAAACATGATCACTTGGAATATCACTAAAACGATTACCCACAACCCATTTTGTCTGACACACATCTGACTTAACCAAAACCATAAATAACACCAACAAAAATTACTAATAACCTAATTAATTATTGTACGGCATTATATATAAAATTAACGAAAAATAAGACTTATGACCACGACTCATATAGTATATTGAATTAATATTATTTAAAAAAATAAACTCAAAAACAATCAACGGATTTGGGGGGATTTGAACCCCCGACATCAAGATTAGGAGTCTTGTGCCCTATCCCGGCTAGGCTACAAACCCATATAATAATTTATTAAAAAACGCATTTAGCTATTACTAAAATATTAAATAGCTTAAAAATAGTTAGTTATTTAATTAGGACGGACCCGCTGGGATTTGAACCCGGGACCTTCGGATTAGGACAGTTTAATGATTTAAGCTCTTTTTAGCTTTTTTTCAATATTATTATTTTTCAATTAATTCTATTTATTACTTTTCTATTTTTTTATAATATTTGAATGATTATGTTTAAATATTATTGTATTAATATATTTATATAATGTATAAGTATGTATTTAATTTTTTTATAAATAATTTTTTTAAATAAAAAGGAGGGAGCATAAAATGAAAATTAGAAAAATAATATTGTTAGTTGTGGTAGTTGTTTTTGTATCTGCAATGGCTGTGAATACTAGTTCTGCAGCTAGTAGTGAAAAGTTAACTAAATATAATACAAAAATAGTTGATACTATTAATAAAAAGATTGTAACAGTTAATCTTGTAACTAATTGGAATGATAGTTGGGAACGTAATGGATATTATAAGTTCAAAATTAAAGATAAATATAAAAGTAAATTTAAAATCAACTCTATTAAAATCAAGTATTATTCTGCTGAAAATGAAAAATACGTGTATAGGACATACAATACAAAAAATAAGGATGTCGTTTACCTTAAAATTCCAAAAAATTCTTTTGTAGAAAAAATAACTTTATTTTACAAAACTAAACCTAAAATAATGATTGAATCTTTATCTTATAAAGGATACAGTTCTACTTCCATAGCAACAACAGTTTTCAATAGTAAAAAAGTTAAAATTACTGTGAAAGAAAAGGGATATACTGACTGGAGTGAAATGGGAGGATGGCCTACTACTACTTATCAAAATTTCCAAATCAAATCTAAAAACACTAAATATAAAATAAAATCAGTTAAAATACTTTACTATTCTAGAGGAGGATTAGAAAAAGTTAAAACTATAAAAGGATATGGTAAAACTATTTTAAACTTTAAATTCTATGAAAAACTAGAAGATATTAGTGCTAAAGTGTTTATCATAAACTATTATTAAATTAATTTTTTTTTTTAATTCTTTATATTTACCTATAACGAATTTATTTTTTTTAATTTTTGAAGAGTTGTCTTGTTTTGTAGAGATATATTATTGGAAAAACTTAAATAATTATTTTTTTAATTGTATGTTTACAAAAATGTAATGGGTAATTATAAGTCTTATTAGTTAAATAAGTATAATTGTATGTTATAATGCATATTTTAGTTGGTGTTTTTTGATGAAAAATAAATATTCTGTTTTATTAATTTTTTCTGTAATAGTTTTAATTATATTTACATTTACATTAAATGACTATTTTATTATTTCTGATCATTCTGATATATGGGTTGAAACTTTTGATGGGGTTAATGTATCTGTTCCTGCTGCATCTCATTTCAATATTAATCCTGATTCTAATACTTATTCTGGTGGAACTACAGATGTGACAATTTGGATAACTCCTTATGTTAATAATAATACTTATTCCAGTATTGATGATTTCTTTTCATATTATATGAAAGGTAGATCTAGTTCTGAAATTGAAATAAAAGGGCTTAACAATAATTCAAAAGCCTTTGATTTTAAACCTAATCCTGGAATTACAATAATTCTTGTTTCCAATGATAAAAAAAATAAGGCAATTATTATTGAAACAGCTAGTGATAGAGACTGGGCTGTTAAAATCGCTAATAGTGTTGTTTTCCCTAACTAGTTAATATTTTTTTGAAGAATTTTTAGTACAATAAATAACAAAAACAGATTTTGGGTGTTTTGAACCTTTTTAATTTTATTCAAAAATTGAAATATTATTTATTTTAATTTTTCATCTTATTTTTCTTTGGTTTTTATCATTTTCTTCTTTTATTTTAGTTGTTTTTTCTCGTATTTCATATGTATTGTGTTATTTTTTTAAAGGTTGTGTATTGGGTCTATATTAGTTAGGTATCTTTTAACTATTTTTCTATTATTAATATAAGGTTCTAATTAAATTGTTTTAGGAATTTAGAGCCTTCCCAACGGTTTTTATACGATGAGATTGAATATAATATTATGATTTCGACTGATATTAAAGTTAAGAAGATGTTTGTGCGTAAGGATTTGTCTGATAGTAGGAAAAAACAGTATATAGGTATTTTGGGCGAGGTGTATAATTTATTTGGTAAAACTCCTAGTGAATTAATATTAGATGCTAAAGAAGAAGAACAACCCTATATTATTAATGGTGTTCCACGCATTAAAGATATTGAGGATAGAAAAGTAACAGATTATTTTTATAGTTATTATGAGTATTTGATGGGTAATGATTTGAATAATTCTACTGTTGATTTTAAGTTGAAGTCTCTGAGGGCTTTTTATCGTGAGCATGATATTATGTTGCCTAAACCTATAAAAATTAATGTTCCTTTTAAGGTTATTCGTGAGGGTGATATTCCGAATCTTGATGATATTAAAGTGGCTGTTGATAATTCTTCAATAAGAAATAAAGCTATATTATTGTTTATGGCTTCAACAGGTATAATAAGTAGTGATATACGAAATTTCAAAGTATCAGACTTTACAAAAGCTACAAGCGAATACCATAATAGTAACTGTATTGAGGATTTAATGAAAGAAAATAATGTATTATTATTTTATCTAAAATTTATTATTTAATATGCTATAAATAATTAAATGTTATTCATAAAAATATTCATATGGATATTTTTTATTTAAAATACTAATAGCTGTATGGATACATTCTATTTCTCCTTCATTGAAACCTGCAGTTACTAAATCTAGTTCATTGATTTCTCTTTTGTTAAAATCATCATCCATATGTAATGTGAATGAATTTTTTTTTGAATCTTTTTCGATACTTAATTTAACCATATCTAATAATTCTACTCTAATTGTGTATCCATTTTTAATAAAAATATTTACTCCATTATCAACAAACAATACATTATTTTCTTTCATTAAATCATCTCATAGTGTATAATCTTAATTTTACTATTATATTTTTAAATAGCATTTCAATAAATTAATATTTAAAAAATAAGCTCAGAAATAGTTAAACGGATTTGGGGGGATTTGAACCCCCGACATCAAGATTAGGAGTCTTGCGCCCTATCCTGGCTAGGCTACAAACCCATATAATAATTTATTAAAAAAACGCATTAGCTATTACTAAAATATTAAATAGCTTAAAAATAGTTAGTTATTTAATTAGGACGGACCCGCCGGGATTTGAACCCGGGACCTTCGGATTAGAAGTCCGACGCCCTATCCAACTAGGCTACGGGCCCTGATTAAATGAATACAAATTAATTTATTAATGTTTAAAAAGAATAGCTAGAAAAGCTAACATACAAATGTTAGTTAGTTATAGTATATATACCTAACCTTTTTGTATGATCATTTTTACTTAATAGCTATCTAACCATAAATTGTGTTATCTGGTTGTTGATTCATTTGTTCAGCTAGTTTTTTGAGACGTGACTCAATATGCTCGGCTTCTTTCATTAGTGGTTGTGGGTCAATATCTGTTCCAATAATCTTATTAAGTGTTTCTACTACTTCTGAAGCTACTCTTGGATCTGGATAGGGGTTGAGTGTTTCTGCTAATATACAAGTTCCCGGTATTCCTTTTGGAGCTGATTTTGTTAGAAGTGTTCCTGAAAGTCCTGCTATATTTCCTGCTGGAAGTGTTGGTATCTCTTTATCTGCTAATTTTTGTAAAACCTCTTTTGAATTTGCTACAGCTGTAACATTATTAAATCTTTCCCTTACAACCATACTATTGAATGTTATAATCTCTTTACTATTGTTTTTAACCATCCAATTTATAATTGAATTGGTCATTTCATAAACAATATCGGATGGAACTATAAAATCTGATAAAAACATTACTATTCCTTCACCTTCGTAAACTCTAAATGGATTTATTGTTAATCCATTGTATAGTACAGCAAGTGGGGGGAATTTTGGAGATTCAATATAACCAATTTCCTTCATCTTTAAATCTTGAACGATTTGCCAACCAACTATATTTCCAATTAATCCTGGTCCGGGAGATCCTTCAAGAACAATAGCATCTTCTACATCTTCTGAAATTATGTCGCAACAATTTGTTTCAACCATCATTGTAATCACTATCTAAAATAGTTTTTTTATTGTTTTAATAATTGTTTAAAACATTTAATAAGGTAATTAATTAAATATATAGGGATATTAAGAAAATAAATATATTAATAGTGCTTAAGGTGCACCTCCCCCTCCACCTATATTATTTCCATTTGCATCGAATTCAAGGAATCCAACGCTTTTCCCTGTATTTGAACTCATAATTTTTACAATATATGAGTTTCCTTGTTTATATGGACCATCAATATAAGTATTAGCTGCTTCATTATTTGCTTTAGAATAATCCATCATTTTAGTTTTTGCTTGGGCAGATAATCCTGTTCCTCCTGAACCTCCAGTATTACTACTTGGACTACTTCCTCCAGAACCCCCTCCAGAATTGGCTGCACCATCACCAGCTTGAACATCTCCAGTATCTCCGCTTTCCTGAGTAGCAGGGGCTGTTGTAAATCCTGAAAGCATATTCTGCCCTTCTTCAGTAGTTATAAGGGGAATTGCAGCTACAGTTCCAGCTATAATTAAAACAACTACAACAGATATTATAATATTAACATTTTTCAATTTTACACCTCTCTTAAACTCTCTTTTGATAATATCATCTTTTTAATTATCTATTTGTAATATTAACCTTTTCAATTTATAATTTTTTAATATTTTTTAACTTCAATTTTAATATTTTTGCAAAAGCTACTAAAAATTATAGAATATCATAAATTATTAATACTATAAAAAGTTTTTTAAATAAAACTTATAATAAATGTATTTTTTTCTCTTTGATTAATACTGTAATATATTATTAAGTTCAATACATTTAAATTTTTCTGTCATATTACTATTTTTAATGTAAAATAGTAGTTATTAGAAAAAATTAATTAGTGAAAACCAAATTAAAACCAAGTTAATTTTAAAAAATTAATTTTGAAATTTGTGACAACTAAGAAATTTACAGCCCAATTTTGACAAAGTAGGCAGAATAATAAGAATAAATAAATTAATTATTTTTAAATAAATATTCAATTATTTTACTCAATTATTTTTTAAATAAAAGTCTGGATTTGTCTTACTATATAAATCTTTCAGTTTTATTCTAATTGAAAAGTTTATAATATAAAGTATTTATATATAATTATGTTAATTTATTGTTAACTAATTTAAATATTAAATTTAAATTAAAATTGTTGAATTAATAAATAATGAGGTGACACATTTGAGCGATAAAATAGTTATATCTCCTACCTCAAGACAAGAAGGACATGCAGAGCTTGTCATGGAAGTCGACGATGAGGGGATTGTGACCAAGGGAAGATACTTAAGTATTACTCCTGTTAGAGGCTTAGAGAAAATTGTGACTGGTAAAGCACCAGAGACTGCTCCTATTATCTGTCAAAGGATTTGTGGAGTTTGTCCGATTCCTCACACACTCGCGTCTGTAGAGGCAATGGATGATTCTTTAGATATTGAGATTCCAAATGCAGCTAGAATTTTAAGAGAAATGACCTTAGCAGCACATACTGTTAATAGTCATGCTATTCATCACTTTTTAATAGCTACTGATTTTGTACCTGAAAACTTATTTGCAGCGGCTGTAAAGTCTGTTTCTAATATTAGGAAAAACATGCAATATGTTGTAGATACTGTTGCTGGTGAAGGTATTCACCCATCAGCGATCCGTGTCGGTGGTATGGAATGTAATATTAGTGAATTAGCTAGAAAAAGATTATATTCAAGAATGAAAGCATTAGTTCCTCAAGTAGATGAACATATTGAGTTAATGATTGGATTAATCGCTGATAAAGAATTACCTAAAGGATTAGGTGTTCATAATCAACCTATTTTTGCAAGTGACAAAATCTATGGTAAAAGAGAATTCTTTGACTTAGATAGATTTACTGAAATTATGCCTGAAGCATGGTATGATGATGCAGAAATTGGTAAAAAAGCTTGTTCCACTATTCCTTTGTGGGATGGTCTTAATGTAGAAACTGGACCAAGAGCAAGAGCTGTTAAATTTGGTGGATTCACTGAAAAAGGTACAGTTGCTCAACACGTAGCTAGAGCTTATGAAATGAGAACTTATTTATCCAAAGTTATTGCTTTGTTAGATGAATTAGACACTTCCGCTCCAACTATGGCTGATTTCGACCCAAGAGGTACCAACAAATTAGGTATTGGTGCTATTGAAGGTCCTAGAGGATTGGATGTGCACATGGCTCAAGTAGCTAATGGCAAAACTCAATTCTATAGTGCTTTAGTTCCTACAACATGGAACATACCAACTATGGGTCCTGCAACTGAAGGATTCCATCATGAGTATGGACCTCATGTTATTAGAGGATATGACCCATGTCTTTCATGTGCTACACACGTAATGGTTGTAGATGATGATGACAAGAGTGTTGTTAAAAATAAAATGGTGAGAATTTAATATTTCTCAATTTCAGGTATTAACAGGTTATTAGTGAATATTATGCCATATGAAACAGAGATGTTAGTTGTAGGTTGTGGAAACGTTCTTTTTAAAGACGATGGTTTCGGACCTGCAGTTATTGAAGCATTAGAAAAATATTTTGATGAGAATCCAGATAAAAAGCCTGCAGAAAAAGATGTTATGTTTATTGATGCAGGAACTGGTGGAACACACTTTATTTTTAGTCTTCCTAATGAATCATGGAAGAAGTTAATTGTTGTGGATATTGTAGAATTTAATGCTGAACCAGGAACTATAAGAGTTTTTGACCCATTTGAAATTCCAAAAGGTAGCTATGAAAATGCACACACATGGCCTGTTGAAGAGCCATTGCATGAACTAAGTGAAAAAGTGGATGTTTTAATTATTGGTTGTAAACCTAAGGAAATCTCTGCACCTGATGTGGTAATGGAATTAACCGAACCTGTTCAAAATGCAATACCTGAGGCAATTGAGATTATATTAAAAGAAATAGGGGTTTAGCATATGTTTGAACGTATTAAACGATTTCTTGGCATAGGAACTAAGAAAAATAATGGATCAAATGCTATGGAAGCTAAACCAGAGCCAATAGAAGTTGAATCTTCAAAACAGGAGGTTGGAAAAGTGGCTGATAAACCAAAAATTGGATACATCCATTTAAGTGGATGTACAGGCGACGGGATTGCGTTAACAGAAAATTACGACATTCTCGCAGAATTACTTACTGATATGGTAGATATTGTTTATGGACAAACTTTAGTAGATTTATGGGAAATGCCAGAAATGGACTTAGTTCTCGTAGAAGGTTCTGTTTGTTTACAAGATGAACATAGTGTTCATGAACTTAAAGAAGCAAGAGAGAAAGCTAAATTAGTTTGTGCATATGGATCATGTGCAATGACTGGTTGTTTCACCAGATTTTGTCGTGGTGGACAACAAGCTCAACCAAAACATGAGTCATTTGTACCAATAGGAACTATTGTTGATGTTGATTGTGCAATTCCAGGATGCCCAGTATCACCAGAAATTGTAGCTAAAGTTGTAGTAGCTCTCATTAATGGAGATATGGATTACTTAGCTCCTACATTAGATATGGCTGGTAGAACTGAAGCATGCGGTTGCGACTTACGTCAAAAAATCGGAAATGTTGGTCTTTGTACTGGATGTGGAACTTGTGCTATGGCTTGTCAAGTCAGAGCTATTGAAATGCTTGAAGGACGTCCTGAAGTTAACAAAAACAGATGTATTAAATGTGGTATTTGTTACACTCAATGTCCTAGAAGTTGGTTCCCTGAAGAGCAAATCAAGAAGGAATTAGGTTTATAGGAGGAGTAAAAAATGGTATTAGGAACTTATAAAAAAGTAGTATCTGCAAGAGCTACTGATAAACAAATCCAAAAAGTATCACAAGATGGTGGAATAGTTACCGCACTTCTCTCCTATGCTTTAGAAGAAAAGATTATTGAGGGAGCTGTTGTAGCTGGACCTAGTGACGAATTATGGAAACCAGAACCTTTAGTTGCTATGACTCCTGAAGAGATTCTCTCTGCAGCAGGAACTAAATATACTTTTTCACCTAATGTCTGGGCTTTAAAGAAAGCTGTAAGACAATATGGTTTAGAAAAAGTAGGAACTATCGGTACTCCATGTCAAGTTATGGGTATTAGAAAAGCTCAAGTTTACCCATTTGGTGTAAGATTCTTAGCTGATAAATTAAAATTAGTTATGGGATTCTTCTGTATGGAAAATTTCCCATTTGGATCTCTTGAAACTTTCATTAATGCAAAAATGAACTCTGATCCTGAGTTAGTTGAAAAAATGGATATTGGAAAAGGAAAATTCTGGGCTATTACTGCTGATGAAGAAAAATCCCTTCCATTGAAAGAAACTCATGGATATGAACAAGCAGGATGTAATGTATGTCCTGATTACACTTCAGAATTAGCTGATGTGTCTACAGGTTCTGTAGGTTCTCCTGATGGTTGGTCTACTGTTTTAACTAGAACTGTAGCTGGTGATTCAATATTTGCACAAGCTGTTGAAGCAGGTGTTATTGAAACCAAAGACATAGCTTCTGTTAAACCAGGATTACCATTGTTAGAAAAATTATCTGAAGGTAAGAAAACTAAAAATGCAGAAGAAGCTGAAAAAAGAAAAGCTATGGGATTACCTGTCCCTTGGTAAATTTTTTCACTTTTTTTATTTTTTCTTTTCTTTTTTATATTTTAATATTTACTTTAATATTTATTTTAAAATTCAATTATTAACATTTATTAACATTTATTTAGTGCCTATTTTTATTTTAATTTTCGCAGTATTCAATTTTAGAACACTTATTATTATTATTATTATTATTGCCAACAGTACTTTTTATATTACTTTTTAAATTAAAATTAGTAGCTATTTTTCAAATAATTATATTATTGTACTCAATAGTATTGTTAGTATTCATAATATCCATAATATCTCTAATATTATCTTATATATTAATTATAATCTTATTTTTAATATTATTAGTAGCTAATGTGGTAATATACGGACTTTATTCTGTTATGATTATGCAACCGTCATCTTCAACAATAACTGTATGTTCTTTTTGTGAAACCCAACAACCAGACTGTTCTTTTAATGCAGGATATGGATATATTGCCATTGATTGGGATAACATTCTCATAGATGCATTTAATCTATTTTCATTAAAATCACTAGCTAGCCATCTTTTTGAGAAGGGTAGAATTGGATAGTTTTCTTTTATATTAGTTAAAACTCTTTTGTCATGTGTAATACGAAGTGGGCGATCTTTTAAGAACCTGTAAATTATTGTATGGGGTGTATCTACTACCCAACCAATTCCATCTGTTGCAAATGGTTCAATAGCTAAAACATCTCCTTCCTTTATTTTATAATCATTGTTTTCACTAGTATTTGGTACTGAAACTCCTGAATGAAGTACCCATTGTTCCATACTATGACCTGTAAGGTTTGCAACTGGATTAAATCCCCTTGCATTTATTGCTTCTTCAACTGCCTTTCCAATAGCTCCTAATGTAGCTCCATCTCGTACTGTAGCTATTGCAGCATCAAGACCTTCTGCTGATGCTTCAACCATTTCTTCATTTTTATTAACAATGTCTGTATCAAATTTATCTTCAATATCTGCACTGCTAGCTATTATAGTTATAGCACTATCTGCAATAAACCCATCAATGTGTGCACCCAAATCTAATTTAACCATATCTCCTCTTTGAAATCTAGTAGTGTCGCCAACCTGCCCTGTATAGTGGGCTGTAATTTCATTGATTGATACATTACAAGGAAATGCAATACCTGCTCCTCTTTTAATTGTTTCACTTTCAACAAATTCTACAAGGTCTAGTAAGAGATTTCCATCTTTAATCATTTTAATAGCTTCTTCTCGAACATCGGCTACTATTTTTCCAGCTTTTTGATAAGCATCTATTTCTTCTATCATAAAATCACAATTTATACTTTTAATTATTTATTATGTAATATTATTTATTAGGTAATTAAGGTAATTACTTCTTTTATATTTCCAGAGTATACTATTATTATTATTATTATTATTTCTTAGATATAATTTTAATTATTTATAGTATTAATTATTTATAACATCGTTTAGTCTTGCTTTAATTTATTTAATGATATTTTAAGTATTTTTAATGTTTTAACAACAATATTTATATATTTCAAAACACAAAGTTATAGTGTTATTAATAGTATTAGGTCTAATACATAAATAAATTATTATATATAATACATTATTATAAATCTAATGTATAGTATTAATATATTTATATAAAACATTATTATATAATTTATATAATTATTTAGTATAATTATTTATATAACGCCACTTTTACTAATATAATTGTATTATAAAGTCATTTATACATTATAATAATTGTATTATGGTTAATGGAGGTATTAAATGGTAGAACTTACTATATCTACAGAAATGTTGATTATTTTGGCAGTAGCTGTACTTTTGGTTATAACTATTATAATAGTTGTTTTCCAATGGTCTAAAGTTAAAAGGTCACAATCAACAGTTAAATTAATGGATAAGGAAATTGAACTTAAAAAAATAGCTATGGTTGAAAAAGATTTAGAATCAAAGCGTTTAATGGAAAACCAAATTCCTTTACCAAAAGATCAACAGGAACACTTATCTCAAATTAGGCAATCTACATCTGGGGTTATGAATGAAGTAGGTTTTCTTCACAGTGAAATTAACGAGCGATTAGCACGTTTAGAAGCTGCAACTGAACAGAAAAAACTTGCAAAAATCCTAAATGAAATTGAGAAAAAGGAAAAAGAACTTCAAAAAAAGAAGTAAGTATAACTTATCTTATTAATTAAATAATTTTTATAAAATAAAATTTTATAATATTTTATAAACTAGAATTTAATTATATTATGTTTTATAAAATAAGTTTTATACTAAATTAAGTTTTGGGGTGGTTTAATGACAGCATTAGAAATATTAGCTATTTTACTTTTAGTAGGGGCTATAATAGTACTTTTATATTATTATCTTATAAATAATCCTCAAATGATGGATAAAGCAAGGTCTTATGTTCCTGCCGGTGTCTCAAATCCATTATATGGTAATGAATCTAAAAGTGAATCAACTTCAGTTAATTTAAATGAGGAAACTATGTCTGCAATGGAAAATGATGAGAAAACTTCAGTTAGTGACAAATTAAAAGGTAAATTCAAAGATATTGATATGCCTAATATTAATACTGATGCATTTTCAAAGAAAATTGATGCATTTTTAGATGAAAAAAGCGATCAATTAATTAAAGATTGGAACCTAGCTACTAAAGAAGATACTGATGAATTAGCTAAACGTTGTGATGTGGCTTATAGCAACATTGACAACTTAGAAAAAAGATTTAATGAATACAAGTCTTTTACAAATGAACGTATTGATTCTATTGATGAAAGATTGGCTAAACTCGAAAAAGAATAAATAATTTTTATTTTATTTATTATTCTTATTTCTTACTTTTAATTTTTAGCTATTTTAAATATTTTTATTAATATTTTTCAATACATTTTATTATATTTTTCATATTTTACTATATCTTACTGTATTTGTCCTAAATTAATAATTCTATATTTCCGACTTCTATAAATTTATAGATATTTTAAAAATGTCATGGAAAGGTTTATATACTAATAAACCTAATGTAGTTATGTTGCAGTAATTAATGTTTCAATTATTTTTTAATATTAGTTTTAATACTGTTTTAGTATTGCTTTAACACTATTTTATTTAGAATTATTTTATACATTCGTTTAGCAGGGTGGGGTAGTCTGGTGATCCCGCGGGGCTCATAACCCCGAGAGCCCTAGTTCAAATCTAGGCCCTGCTATATTTTTATTAAATACTCCAAATACTTATTTTAACTTATTTCAATATCTTCAATAATAAAAAAGATATAAAATTAACTAATATTTTTAAAAGATTTTTACTTTTACAAATTAATCTCAAATTTATTTATCAATTTTATCACTATTAGCTATTTTTAGCTATAGTTATAATATTAAGTAGTAGTGATAGCAAGTCAAAGGCAGCTACCGGTGGAAACACTGAGGAAACTCCGCACATCACACAGAAACTATAATGTTGAAAGACATATACTGAGAAGTATGACTCTGGAGCAGAAACGACACGTCTTTTATATGAATGACTATGATGCAATGGTTTTTTACTTTTGCTGATTGACATATAAAAAGGAACGGTGAAACGGCCAATCTATAGGATGCAAGGGCAAAGTTGCTAATGATTACTGTTTGAAGCAAAAGTAGTCCGCATAGATGAATGCTGTATAAAACAGAATGTGGGTTACTCTTGAGATGCTATTACTACTATAATATTGACTCGTGATGACCATAATGCTAGAAAAAATGGTATCGTACATTATTGGTATTATTGTGTTAATTTTTTATATCTCATTGGCAAGCTATAGCTACTATTAGAATGTAATAAATATTAAGTATATTCCTACCCAATACTTGCTTTTTCTTTCTTTTTTTGCTTTTTATATTAGGGATATGGTATTGCAGGTTATTTTATTTTAACGATTATTTTTTATATTTTTTGTGAAATATTTTTTCGTTTAATTTGTGTATTTTCTTTATTTTTATGATGTTGACACCATAATTTTTTATTTTTCGAGTCTTGGCCACGACTCATCTTGTTTTGTTTCTTTGATAATTTATATGAAATATTGCATTTTTAAAATTAAATCATATAAATGATAAATAATGCTTTTTATATTACATTTAAATATTTTAAAATCAATAAAAATAAATAATCTTAAATGAAAATTAAAAGAAAAATCTATTGAACCATACGAAAATATCGTAAGTTTGAAAACGAATGTTTCTGTGGGAAAACAGCGATTAACAGCTTTAGCTGATATTGGAATGATTTCGGGAATTAGTTAATAAGGAGAATAGAATACTATGGTAGAAAATAGCAAGGAATTAGTTAAAACATTATTATATGTTGGGACTGACGGAGCTGTTGAATTAAATGTTGTTGTTGACCAAGAAAATGAAACATTTTGGACTACACAAAAAACGATGAGTAGTGTATTTAAGGTTAGTAATGCAAATGTAAGTAAGCACTTGAATAATATTTTTGAATCTGGAGAACTTAATAAAGAAGAAGTAAGCTTTAATCCGAACGATTCAACTAATAGTAGAATCGTTATAATTAATCCTAAAGCGAAAACACAACCCATACTTTATAATTTGGATGCTATTATTTCATTAGGGTATCGTGTAAATTCAAAAGAAGCAACACACTTTAGAAAATGGGCTACAACAATATTAAGGGATTATATTATTAAAGGATTTGCAATAGATACTGAATTATTGAAAAATGGTACAAGGATTGGAATAGATTATTTCAAACAAGTTTTGGAAATAATAATGGATATAAGATTATCTGAGCGAAGATTATACGAACAAGTAACTGATATATATGCAACTGCTTATGATTATAATAAAGATGCAGAAATAACAAAAGGATTCTTCATGAATGTTCAAAATAAATTACATTATGCCGTTACAGGATTAACTGCACCAGAAATAATAGCAGAAAGGGCTAGTAGTGAAAAACCTAATATGGGGCTAAGTACATGGGACAAAGCACCAGATGGAAAAGTTTACTATAATGATGCTAAAACAGCTAAAAATTATTTAGTGGAATCTGAAATGTCTGAGCTTAGAAGAATTGTGAATATGTATCTTGATTATGCTGAAAACCAGGCATCAAGACAAATTCCTATGAGTATGAAAGATTGGGTGGATAAGTTAGATAAATTTTTAGAGTTTAATGAATATTATATTCTTCAAGGTAAAGGCAAAATAAGTAGAGAAGATGTTAATAAATTTGTTAAAGAAGAATATGAAAAATACAGACCCATACAAGATAAAATGTATAAGTCAGATTATAATAAATTTATCGAAGAATCTGAAAATCTGAAAAAATTAACTAAAAAGAATAATTAAATTATTATATTTATATTAACTATTTTAAGATATAATCCTCTAAAGATTAGGCATATATTAGAACATAAATAATGCAAATTAATTTTTACCATCACTTGAGGGAAGTTTCACTTGTACGATATTTTCGTATAACTGATTTCCACTTTTATTATTTATTTTTAATAGTAAATTATATAAACTGTTTTTTAATAGGTATATAATAATTATATATTTAGTATAAAACAAATTTTGATATAGTTATGGATTAACTTTTCATATCTCCTTTTATTTGTTTTAAATATCTATTTAAGGTTTAATAGTAAAGGTATAATGTTGAAAGGCATATGCTGAGAAGTATGACTCTGGAACAGAAAGGACACGTCTTTTATGTGAATGACTATATGATGCAAAGGGTTTTATAATTACATTTTGCATTATATTTTTTTAATTTGCTGATTGACATATAAAAGGAACGGTGAAACGGCCAATCTATAGGATGCAAGGGCAAAGTTGCTAATGATTACTGTTTGAAGCAAAAGTAGTCCGCATAGATGAATGCTGTATAAAACAGAATGTGGGTTACTCTTGAGATGCTATTATTACTATACACTATTTTTAGATTTATTCACTTATATTTTATTTTTTTAAAAATTTTTATATTATTCTTATTATTTCTATTATATTTATTTACCCATATCCTGGTACGAAATTTCCAGTAGTACTATGATATTTGGGTTCAAATGTGCCGTCAGCAGCTAAAAGGTCAATTACAATCTCTTTTATCACTGAATATGTCCCGTATTTTAGGAATAAATAGGTATCTGTAATGTTATTGGATTGACTAAAATTACTTATTAAAAAAGATCTAGGAATTCCTAATGCAAATAAATATGGAATATGAGTTATTCCACTATCTAAAAACTCTTGGGATATGGGTGAGTTCTTTAAAGTTTTAGTGTAATAGTTTTTGAATAAGTCCCATTTTACTTTAAGTTCTTTACCTTCTTTAGTCCATCCAAGAAGACCTTTAAAAGGAACTATTATTAAACATACGGATAAAATTCCAATGATTAAAATAAGCACTAAATTTAAATATAATCCTTCTAAATAAGAAAATACGAAAGTAGAAACGAAAATTATCAATAAAAATAGCTTATATGCTTTTAATACCTGTTTGAATCGATTATTAAAAAATTTTATTTTATTATTTTTAAAGAATTCATTATAGAAATTTTTTATCCAATTATCATAATTCTTTTGAAATGTGTTTACTTTTAATCTTTTTGTAGTAATATCAACTGTATTAAGAATATCAATATTTCCATTATGTTCTAATACAGATATGCATTTTAAAACATTTTTCTCAAATGGATATAGTTTATCTAGTGGTTTATTTACTCTTAATTTATTTATTTTTAAAATAACCTTGTCTAATGATTTTTCATATTCTAAATCAATTTCATTATTTTGGGATTTTTTCAGTTTATTCTCTTTATTCTTTTTATTAGGTACTTTATATTTTTTACTAACTATTTTAACAGAAACATATTTTCTATTTATTAAATCTAATAATGTAGAATAAAAACATTCAATATTTATTTCACCCCTTTCTTTATTTATTCCTCCACCAAAAAGAGAATTTATTAAAGCTGGAGGATCGTTAGTAGGGGGATTGTAATATATTTCTTTATTATATTTGTTATGTTTAATTTTAGGTAATATTTCATAGATTAAATAAACAATTAATGGGAAAATAAGCAACAAAATCATAATAATTGAAATATTAAAAGATTCTAAAACCATTTAATCATCTCCCTAACGCATGAATTAATTAATAATAATAATTTTCTTTAATAATTAATTGGATATATGCTCATATATTTTATTGTTTGTCATTCTGTGATGAATATATCTTCTATTTTAACATCAAAAAACTTAACTATTTTAAAAGCTAATTTAAGAGAAGGGTCGTATTTATCATTCTCTATTGATATGATTGTCTGTCTACTAACTTCCAGCTTTTTAGCTAGCTCTTCTTGTGTAATGGATGCCATAGCTCTGTAAACTTTTAATTTGTTTTTCATATTATCTAGTATTATCTCAATATTTACTTTTATAATACTTTTCAACAATAGCATAAGTTATAAGCCCAATAACTGTTGTTATTATTAAAAAATATCCTGTTATTAAATATTCTGGATATATATTTCTTAATGTTATTATAGCTACGCCTAAATATATATTTAATGCTATTAATACTCCAAATGATGTTTCACTGGATTTTCTTTTTATATATTCTGTTCTCTCATCATCTATTTGTGACTTTATGCTGTTTTTTATTTCATCCATATTTTTAATAAATATTATTAAATTTATAATTAATACTGCCATAGCTATTAAAAATAGGTTTATATCTGCTAGTATTAGTCCAATAATCCATAGTAAACTTGTAATTCCTGATAATCCACTTACTATTATTAGTTTCATATTCATAATATCACCTACTTATGTGTTGATGTTAAGTATATTTGACATTATGTTATATATATTTTACTATGGATCGGATATATTATGATGTAATATTAATAGTTGAAATTTTTCTCATTACTTTTCAACTGCTCTATTGGATTAATGTTTATAAGGATTTTCAATATAATATTAACAATAAGTGAACAAGTCATGCTAAAAATAAAATATAATTAACTTCATCATGGAAAGCATTTATATAGAGTAAATAAGCAAATATATTTATACATTTAATTAGATAAATATTATTGTAATTTTAATTATAATTTATTTTAACTGCTATACTGCATGACAACAAGAAGGTGAGGTATATGAAAATTTCTAATTTCATTGATTATGAGGAATCCTCAATTTTAGATAAAAGTCATGTCAATTATGAAATATCAGATTTTAACCAAAATAAAAATAATAATACCTATTTATATGATAAATTTGAATCTTCATTTATTGAACATCAAAATGAATTTAATAATGAATTCTCAATACATAATAGGCGCTATTTAGGCAATAAGCACAAGCTTTCAGAATTTATATGTTGGGTTGTTGAAAACAACTGCCAACATTTAGAATCTGTTGCAGATGTTTTTGCAGGAACGGGGACTATTGCTAATTTGTTCAATATTTGTAATAAGCAGGTCATAGTCAATGATTTGTTATACTCCAACTATCTGATATATAGTGCATTTTTTTCAGATGAAGTTATAGATTTAGCTAAGCTAAACGAAATGATAGATGAGTATAATATAGAATATCCAAAAGAAGGTAATTATTTTTCTGATAACTTTGGTAATAGCTTTTTCACAGAAGATAATGCACGAAAAATAGGGTTTATTAGGGAAAAAATAGAAAATGAAAGTACTTATCTAAATATGAGGGAGAAATCTATTTTAATCTCTAGCTTAATGTATGCTACTGATAAAATTGCTAATACATGTGGACATTATGATGCTTATAGAAGATCTTTAGATTCTACTAATGAATTAAATCTACTTTTTCCTAATTTGAAGGATAGCCAAAATAATGAAGGTAACGAAATTCATAGGATGGATGCTAATAAATTAGTTAAAAAAATTAGCCCTGATCTTGTTTATATCGATCCTCCTTATAATTCTCGACAGTATGGTGACACATATCATTTACTAGAAAATCTTGCTGAATGGAAAAAACCAGAGGTTTTTGGTATTGCGAAGAAAATGAAAGATCGTAAGAAAGTTAAAAGCAAATATTGCACAGTCAAAGCACCTAGTGCTTTTGAAAACTTAATTGATAATATTGATTCTAGGTATATTTTAGTTTCATATAATAATATGGCTCAGAAAGGTTCTGGAAGGTCTAATGCTAAAATAAGTAGTGAAGAAATATTTGAAATATTAATGAGTAAAGGTGACCTTAAAATATTTTCTTCTGACTATAAAGCTTTCACAACAGGCAAAACTGATATTTCGGGTCATAAAGAATTGTTATATCTGATTGAAACTTATTAGCTGATATTATGTCTTTAATTAAATCCTGCATTAATTATACTGGGGGCAAATATCGCTTATTAACTCAACTATTGCCACTATTTCCAAAAAATATAAATAATTTTGTTGATTTGTTTTGTGGGGGAGCAAATGTAGCTATAAATTTGAATGCTAAAAATATTTTTTGTTTTGATAATAATAAGCCATTAATAGACTTATTCAATTTCATAAAAAATAATGAGTTTGATTATTTATTAAATGAGTTAAATTTTATTATTGATGAATATTCTTTATCAAATACTTATAAAAATGGTTATGACTTTTATAACACTGATTCTGGTTCTGGTCTTGCAGAATATAATAAAAAAAATTATCTAAAACTTCGTGAAAACTTTAATAAAAATATTATTAGTAACTATGATAAGTGTTTATATTTTTATGCATTGATTGTTTATGGATTCAATAACCAAATTAGATTTAATAAAAAAGGATCTTTTAATATTCCTGTGGGTAAAAGGGATTTTAACTCAAATGCTATAAAGAACCTTAAAAACTTTTCAAATACAGTAAAAGAAAAGAATATTAAATTTTGTTGTGATGATTTTAGGAATTTAAATCTTGATTTTATAAATGAAAAAGATTTCGTTTATGTTGACCCCCCATACTTAATATCTTTAGCGTCTTACAATGAGCAAAATGCCTGGACTGAACAAGAAGAGCATGATTTGTTAAAACTTCTCGATAAATTTGATGATAATAATGTTAAATTCGCATTATCTAATGTATTTGATAATAAAGGGAAAACAAACCTTATACTTAAAGGATGGGCTCAAAAATATAATATTCATTACTTGAAATATAATTATAACAACTCTAATTATCAGATAAAAAACAAAAATTCTAAGTCTACTGAAGTTCTTATTTGCAACTACTAGGAGGTCGAATATGCCTGAAGTTTGGAGTATTAACACTACCCTTAGAAATCCTGAAAGAATAATTGAGTGTTTAAGTGTTTTAAAAGAATTTGAAGGTTTGAAATTTAATAAGGATACTCAAGCACTATACCAAAAGAAATTAGTTCAAAATAAATTTTATAAACCAAATAATATTAGTGATGAACTTAAAAATGAATACTTGAATTCAGAACTATTTAATAATAATGACACCGAAGAAATTTTTGAAAGAATTAATGATCCTGCACTACGCGGTAGAACTTCTGTTTCAAAATTGAATCAATCTGGTTTAGCTATAGCTAAACAATCTAAGGATAAAGTCGTTATTACTCAATTAGGCAATGATTTGTTAGATGAGAAAATTAGCTTAAATGAATATTTTTTTAAATATTTTTTAAAATGGCAACTTCCAAATCCAATTGAGAAAGGGTTTGGAGACTTTAATATAAACCCTTTTTTATGCACATTAACGATTATTGATTGTGTAAATAATAAAGAGAGAAAAATAGGTAAAAAAGATAAGGGAATTAGTAAAGAAGAGTTCACATTGTTTATTGTAACGTTAAAAGATTATAATAAAATTAATGATACAATTTCAGAAATTTTAAAATATCGACGTTCTTTTGAAAGTAGTAATGACTCCCAACAATTTTATGAAAAAACATTGTTGGATAAAGTATGTACTATTTATGGGTTAAATAAAGGTGATACTGAGGAAATTCGAAAAAAATGCAATAATTTAGAGGATTATACAGATTCTGCAATTAAATATTTTAGGAAAACACAATTCATAATATATAGGGGTGAAAAAAGATTTGTTGACATAGCTCCAAGTAGACTTGAAGAAGCTAAACAACTAATTGAATCACTCTCAAAAAGCTCCCAAAACTATGAAAATGATGATTATTTAAATTATTTAATAAATCAAGATATGCCTGAAATCCCTTGGGAAAATAAAAAGAGCTTAATAAAAGTAATTAAGAATTTAAAGCATTTAGTAAAAGAAGAACAATATAAAATCGAGGCAATGTTTCCAGAGAGAAGAGTTAATGATTTTAAAATAGTTGATGAATCTAAGTTTATAAACCTTGCTGATTTAAAATCTATTGAAAAAAAATTAAGAATTCAATTAGATACACTACGTAATGAGTGTAGGATGTTGGAAGAAAGTAGCTTGGATAATCTTTATACATATATTCTTAAATTAGGGGAATTATCCCAATTTAGGACACGTAGGAATAAAACAAGTAAAGCACCATTATGTTTAGAGTGGTATACTTCGTTATCATTGATGGCACTAGATGATGCTATTGAAATTAAACCTAATTTAATAAAAGGAGACGATGGATTACCATTATTCACAGCCCCTGGAGGGAATTCGGATATTGAATGTTTTTATGAATCTTTTAATTTAGTTGTTGAGGTAACTTTAATGAAAGATAGAGGGCAGGTTAATAATGAAGTACAACCGACACTACGACATTTAAGAGAGTTTGAAAATAGAAATCCTGACAAAAAAACATATTGCCTATTCATTGCACCTATGATACATAGAGATGCGAATAACATGTTTTGGTATTATTCAGATAATGGGTATGAGGGAAGTAACATTAATTTCATCCCTTTAACTATAACTCAATATATGTCTATATTGGGTGCTGTCTTAGAAAAAAATAGTAATGGAAAACATATAACTCACACAAAATTAGAGGAAATTTTAGAAAAATGCTCTGAAATTCCCAAAATTCATTATGAATCTCAAAATTGGCATAATTTGATTAATTCAAATATTGATAATTGGATAAATTCATTTTAAATATGTTATTGTTTTAAAAAAATATAAAACACAAGAAGATAAGTAGAAAATGTCATCTTTTTATTTTGCATTGTTTAATTGATTTCTTCAATATCTTTTAACTTATTTAAACTTTTAGTCATCTCTATCTGATATTAAATTTTGTATAGCATCATTGGCTTTATTCCTAGATTTATTAAACTGATTTGTAATTGCAGGAACCCCCATAATCGGATTTATTAATTCTTCTAGTCCGTATTTGACTAAATCTATTCCAGTTTGCACTTCTTTTATCTTTTCCAAAGAATCCCAATAAATACATTATATTTTCCTTTTATTTCTTTATCAATTATTTCTAATACATCATTGAAGCTAGTGAAATCGGATCTCAAATCAGTCAATACCCAAAACTTTTAATGATATTGGGGGAAGGTTTTTATAATATGAGTTCATATGATTTACTACTTTTTTAACTATATTTCTTTCTTCATTAACAGCATTTGGTGATGCAACAAAAATTTTTAGTTCAACTTTTGACATTACCTCATCTTAAAAATTCATCTAAAACATCTTCGGCACGCTTTCTTAAATCTGAGTAGAGTCTTACTAGTCCTTTTAGTTCTTCAATAGCTTCTAATTGCCCACTTCTAATTCTGGCTTCAACATTTAGAAGTCTTGACCATTCATCACCTGGTGGAAGTTGCTTTAGGTTTCTAGCTTCTTCAGAAATGTCTGTATCGAATGTGTTTTTGTTTATAATTATATTAACTGTAATATCGTGGGGCATATCATAGTATTTTCTTGGCCTGCCTCTAACTATTTTTTTGTAGGAGGATTCAAGTATTCCTAATTCTTCCATAGCTCTAAGATGTGCTATAATTGCCTTTTGTCCTATTTCTAGTTCTTTTGATATTTCACTCACAAATCTAGGCTCTTCTCTAAGTAGGTTTATAATTTCCCTTCTTGTTTTTGAGCCCATTACATCTAATATGTCATTTATGTCATGAATAGGGGTATTGTAGCCGATATGTTTCTTTTTATCTTTTTCATAGCTATTTTGATTATCATTACTAATGTAATCTTCATTATAATTATTTTGAGAATTATTTGTCATTATAATAATATTATCACTTAATATTTATATAACTTTTGGTTATTATAATCCGAAACATTTATATAACTTAAAGTTATTATAATAGTAATGTGTATGATAACTTTTGGTTACTTTAAGTTTTACACTTAATTTCATACTAAAATTTATAGTAAAATTCATATTAACTTAAATATTAACAATATAAAGATTATAGCTAATAAGATCAAAGCTAATAATATTATAGCTAATAATATAACTACTAAAATTACTAATATAGTTGCTAATATAATTATTTAAATAGCTAATGTAGGTGAATTAATGAATAAGGAAGAAAATAAGGACGAATTTAGTTATAATAGTACTGAAGATATTGATGGTACTAGTAATGATAACAATTCTAGTTCTAATAATGATAATACTGGCGATAATACTAATGACAATATTGATAATAATAGTGATGGTATCAAGTTAGATAAAAATGCTCTTAAGTCTCAATTAGAGAGTTATAAAAAAGGATTAGAACTTAGAAATAATCAAATAGCTAATTACATTAATAAAATCGAAAATATTGCTGATGAAGATGTTGATAAAGCACTTGAAGCTTTTAAAGAAATTTTAGCTAAAGGGGCTATGGGTGGCACAAATTCTACTAGTGCTACTGGTAAGGCATCTTCTGACAGTTCTGATGATGTTACGGGTACTAATGCAACTAGTAATGATGATACTAATGGTAAGGTGGCTGATGAGATTGATCCCACATCCGATTTAGCTGATATTGAGAAAAGCATCAACGAGAATGAAAATGTTAAAACAGCTCTTGACACCATAAATATTCTTCAAGAAGAGAGTATCAAGGCAGAAGCTCTTAAAATTATATCTGATTTATCTAATCGTGCTAACGAACTTGAAAATGAGGTGCAAATGAAAACTGAAGAGATAGTTGATTTTTCTTCTCACATTCAACGCCTTCAAGCTGATTTTGATAACTTTAAACGCAATGCAGAAAAAGAAAAAGCAGCTCTTACTAAGTTTGCTAATGAAGAGTTAATTGTAAAGGTTATTGATAGCTATGAGGACATGACTCGTGCTTTAGAAAATTCAAAAAGCGAAGCAGAGTTAAGAGAAGGTTTAGAACTTATTCATTCAAAACTTCAAAAAACCCTGGAAAAGGAAGGACTTGCGGAAATTCCAGCAGAAGGGGAAAAATTCGATCATAATAAACACGAAGCTTTAATGGTAGAAAATAGCAATGACTTCAATGATGGAGAAATCATGGATGAGCTTATAAAAGGTTATACTTTAAAAGATAAAGTCATAAAGTATTCCAAAGTTCGTGTTTGTAAAAAAAAGTAATATAATCATGAATAATATTATCAAAATTAACAAAATTTATTATTTCAATATTTAACATTTTAATATTTAACTTAATAAAATAAACAAATAAAATAAAGATAAGAAAATAAAGGTGATAATTTGTCAAAGAAAGAAAAAATTATTGGAATTGATTTAGGAACAAGTAATTCAGCAGCATCTGTACTTGTTGGTGGAAAGCCTACTGTAATCCCAAGTGCAGAAGGTGCATCCCAATATGGTAAAGCATTTCCAAGTTATGTAGCTTTTACTAATGATGGAAGATTAGTTGGTGAACCTGCAAGAAGACAGGCTGTAACTAATCCTGAGAACACTATTAGTGCAATAAAAAGAAGTATGGGTACTGATCACAAAGTAAAAGCACAAGGAAAAGAATACACTCCTCAAGAGATTTCTGCATTTATTTTACAAAAAATTAAAAAAGATGCTGAAGATTTCTTAGGTGAAGAAGTTAAAAAAGCAGTTATTACTGTCCCAGCTTATTTTGATGACAACCAAAGAACAGCTACTAAAGATGCAGGTACTATTGCAGGTTTGGATGTTGTAAGATTAGTTAATGAACCAACTGCAGCTAGTTTAGCTTATGGATTAGATAAGCAAGAAGATGATGATATCAATATTATGGTATTTGATTTTGGTGGCGGTACTTTAGATGTAACTATAATGGAATTCGGTGGTGGAGTATTTGAAGTAAAATCCACTAGTGGTGACACTAAACTAGGTGGAACTGACATGGATAATATTATCATGAACTACTTAGCTGGTGAATTCAAAAAAGAGACTGGTATAGACCTTATGGATGATGATCAGGCAGTACAAAGACTAAGAGAAGCTGCTGAAAAGGCTAAAATCGAGTTATCTACTACTTTAACTAGTGAAGTAAACTTACCATTTATTACTATGGCAGATGATGGTCCTAAAAATCTTATTAATGAAATGAAGCGAGCTAAGCTTGAAGAACTTGTTAATCCTATTATTAAAAAATGTGGAAAACCAATGGAACAATCTTTAAGCGATGCAAAAATGAGTAAAAATGAAATTGACAAGATTATTCTTGTTGGTGGACCTACTAGAATGCCTATAGTTCAGGAATTTGTTGAAAAATTCATAGGTAAAAAAATTGAACGTGGAATCGATCCTATGGAATGTGTAGCTATGGGTGCAGCTATTCAAGGTGGAGTTTTAGCTGGAGAAATTAAAAATTTAGTTCTTTTAGATGTTACTCCTTTATCTTTAGGTATTGAAACTCTTGGTGCTGTTTCAACTAAACTAATTGAAAGAAACACTACTATCCCTGCTAAAAAGAGCCAAATATTTTCTACTGCTGCTGATAGTCAGACTTCTGTAGATATTCATGTTCTTCAAGGTGAAAGGCCAATGGCTCAAGACAACACTACTCTTGGAAGATTCCAATTAGTTGGAATTCCTGCTGCTCCTCGTGGAATGCCTCAAATTGAAGTAACCTTTGATATTGATGCTAATGGTATTTTAAATGTATCTGCTAAAGATATGGGTACTGGTAAAGAGCAAGCTATTACTATCACAGCTCCTAACAAACTTTCTGAAGATGAGATTGATAAAAAAGTCAAAGAAGCTGAAATGAATGCTGAAGAAGATAAGAAAAAGCAAGAAGAAATCGAAGTTAGAAATAACGCAGATTCTATGATTTACACTGCTGAAAAGACTATTGAAGACTTGAAAGATCAAATATCTTCTGAAGAAAAAGAGCAAATTGAAGGTCTCGTTGGTGAACTAAGAGAACTTGTTGGTGGAGACGATATCGATGCAATTAAAGAAAAGAATGATGAATTAACTAAGGTTGTTCAAGATATGGGTGCTAAAATTTATCAAGAAGCTCAAGCTCAACAGCAAGCTCAACAAAGTGCTCAAGGTGCAGAAGATGGTTCAGATCCTAATGTTGGTGATGACGACGATACTATTGATGCAGACTATGAAGTTAAAAAATAGGTTTCTATTAAGTAACCTATTAAATAACTCATTAAATAATCAATTAATTTAGCTATTAATTCAATAAATAAGGATTTCAATTTAGTTCTAGCTAGTTATGCCATTACTAGCTTTAATTTTATTATTTAAATTATTACTGTAATTCACATTAGTATGTTATGCAGTGTTTCAGATATTCCCATAATTAATATTATTAACATTTTAAACCTCTTTAATTTCCTTATTATTTGATTAATACCTATTTTTAACTTTAATATTAATATTATTAATCTATTTATAGCTAATTTTATAATTAATACTGATAATTATAATAGAAATAATACTAATATCAATATTAATAAAAATAAAAATATTAATGCCAATATTGATAATATTAATACTTATACTATTGACAATAATAAATCTCATATTCATAATAATTATAATAACTAGGATAATAATAAATAAGATAACAATAACATTACTAGTACTAGCAATAATAATAATAATAATAATAATCCTAGTATCACAATCATACTAATAATTTTAGTAGTTATAACTTATCAACACTAAAAATTGTTAAATTTACATTAATACTATATTAATAGTAATCACAACCATACTAATAATACTAACATTGATAATAACATTAACACTAATAATTATTAAATTTACATTAATTGCATTATTTATATTAACCAAATTAACAAAAATAATTCAAATATTAATATTTTAGGTGAATAAATGTCAAAGCGTGACTATTATGAAGTTTTAGGGGTTGAAAAAGGAAATGACTCTAAAACAATTAAGAAAGCTTATAAAAAACTAGCTATTAAATACCATCCTGATGTAAGTGAAGACGAAGGAGCAACAGAAAAGTTTAAAGAAATTAGTGAAGCTTATGCTGTTTTATCAGACGATGAAAAACGCCAAAAATATGATCAATATGGTCATGCAGGAATGGATGGCTTTTCCAATGAAGATATTTTCCGTAATATTAATTTTGAAGATATATTTGGTGGCCGTGGTGGTGGAGCTGGCTTTGATTTTAATAATATCTTTGATATATTTGGTGGTCGTGGTGGAGGTGCGGGTAGACAAAACCATGGACCTCAAAGAGGTCAAGATATATTCTTTGACTTGGAAATCACTCTTGAAGAAGCATCTAGTGGTATTGAAAAAGATATTGATATTCGCCATTATAAAACCTGTAATACATGTAATGGCTCAAAAGCCGAACCTGGAAGCGAAACTCCAATTTGTCAAACCTGTGGTGGAACTGGTCAAGTAAAAAAAGTACAAAATACATTCCTTGGGCAAATGGTAAGTGTTGATGTATGTAGGAATTGTAATGGTGAGGGTAAAATAATCACAGAGCCATGTCATACATGTAACGGCAAAGGAAAAGTAAGAGAACGTAAGACAATACACGTTAAAATACCTAATGGTGTTGATTCTGGCTCCCGTCTTAGAGTAGGTGGTGAAGGTAATGCTGGTGATGTTGGTGCACCTTATGGTGATTTAATAATTACAATTCATGTTAAGCATAATAAAAACTTTGAAAGAGAAGGTAGCAACCTTTACTTTGAAAAACCAATTAGTTTTGTTCAAGCTACACTAGGAGCTACTGTTGAAGTCCCAACAATTGATGGTGCTGTTGACCTTAAAATCCCTGCTGGAACTCAAAGTGGAACTGTTTTCAGATTAAGGGAGCAAGGAATGCCTTTCTTAAATAGACACGGTAAAGGTAATCTTTATGTTACTGTAAGTGTTGTAATTCCTCGTAAAATAAGTGATGAGCAAAAGAAAATCCTAAAAGACTTTGCAGATGTAAGTGGTGATGAAATTCACACATTTGAAAAAGGATTCTTTGACAAAGTGAAAGATGCAATAAATCATTAGAATTCCTTAAATATTAATTTATTATATTTCTTTTACTTTTTTTCTATTTTTCCCTTTTCATTTTTTCTATTTTTTTATTATTTATTACATTTTTAGCTATATTCGGCTAAGTTTTGCTGATAATGCAAATAGTAATGCTAATAATAATAATAATAATAATTTTATATTAATATTGTTCTGACATTTATTTTTAATTTAAGGGCTATATTACTAGCTGTTTTAATCATAATTATAATTTTTACTTACAATAGCTGCTTGCCCAAGTGCAACTGAACCATCACCTGCACAGGAGTTTTTATGCTGAATAAACTTAAATCCTTCGCTCTCAACATAATCTTTTATTACTTTACTAATAGCTTCGTTATAAAATACTCCACCAGTTCCTCCAATAACTTCTACTCCTTTTTTATTAGCTATTTCTACACTAAGTTTAGCTAATCCTATAGCTACTGCTTTTTGCCCAGCTAGTGCAATATTTGCAATATTTTCGCCTTTATTTATATTTGAAACAACTTCATTTAATATCCACGAAGTATCTAGTACTGGAATTTTATTAGTTTTTCCATCAGGGGATGTGTAATCTTCTTTGATTATGGGGGTATCAATTTTGAATGTTTCTTGGCCATAGTATGCTACAGACTCTAATTTCATAGCAGATTCTCCTTCATAGGTTCTCTCAGTACAAATTCCCAAAGCAGCTGCAATAGAATCAAGAACACGTCCGGTACTACTAGTGATAGATGTATTAAAGTTTTTATTTAATTGTTTTATAAGTAAATCAATTTCAGAGTGTCCATGGGGGAACTGGAGTGAATAATTTTCTTTTAGCAGGATTTCTAGCTTTTTTAGACCTTCCATATTATCTCCACTACCATTATTATCATTGATATACTCATCAGAATTTGATAAAATAGACGCCATTATTCTAACAGGATATCTAGTTGAAATATCTCCTCCAGGCATTTTTTGATTTCTTAAAGCACCTAAACGTTTGTAACTACTAATATCACTGTATAATATTTCTCCTCCCCAAGAATTACCATCATCACCATAGCCAACTCCATCAGCAGCTATACAAATCAATTCATCAACTTCATTATCACAAGCTAAAGCAGCAGCATGGGCATGATGGTGTTGAATAGCTACTGTTTCACAATTAAATTCATCTTTTAATTCTTTAGCTAATTTAGTTGTGAAAAATTGAGGGTGAAGATCATGAGTAATTATATCAAAGTTATTTGTTTTCGTTATTTCCATTAAATGATTAATAGCATTTTTTAAGAACTCATAGGTTCTAAATTTATTTGTATTTCCGATATGTTGTGAAACATAGCATAAATTAGATTTTGTAATTGCAAATGTTACATCTAGCTCAGGACCAAGTGATAAGATATTTTTTGAATCTATAACTTCATTAGACAACTTTGAATTGTTTAAATAACTTAAATCATAAGGTTCTGGAGTATAACCTCTGGAACGTCTTATAAATGATAAATCATTATTTCTAAACCTTATTACTGAATCATCACAGCGATTAGCTATTTTTCTATTATGTAATAAAAAATAATCAGCTATTTCACTTAGATTTTCCACAATTTCAGTATTGTTTATCATCATTGGTTCTCCGGGCATATTGGCTGAAGTCATGATATAAACACTACTTTTTGCATATTTAAAAAGTATATGGTGTAATGGAGCATAAGGTAGCATTACTCCAATAGTATGTAGTTCTGGTGCTAGTTCTTTGGGAAAATCATAGTCTTTTGACTTTTTTAAAACAACTATCGGTCGTCTACGTGAAATAATAGCTTTTTCTTCTGAATGACTTAGTTGAGCATATGTTTTAATAGTAGCTAAATCTTTAGACATTACTGCAAATGGTTGATTAAATCGTTTAAGGCGTTTTCGCATAGTTTTAATAGCTAATTTATCTTCTCCATTAGATACTAAATGTGTTCCTCCAATTCCTTTAATGGCTAGTATTTTTCCTTTGTCTAATAGCTCGGTAACTGTTTTTATAGGGTCGTCAGTTTTTATTTTAGTTATATTTTTATTAAAATGAGTTTTTTGATTATTACTATTGCTTTTCCAATTATTTTTCCATTTATTTTTAAATAGACTAAATTCAGGCCCACATTTGATACAGCAACTAGCTTCTGCATGATAACGCCTATCTAATGGGTTTGTATATTCATCTAAACATTCTTTACATAATGGAAATTTATCCATTGTTGTTTTATCTCTGTCATAAGGTAATGATTCAATAACAGTAAAACGAGGTCCACAATCAGTACAAGCAGTAAATGGATAATTAAAACGAGAACTATTTGAGGTATTAATATCTTCTAAACAGGTGTCACATGTAGCTATATCTGCAGGAATAACTGAAGTACCTGAAAATTCATTAGAACTTTCATATATTTGGAAATTTTCATTTTGCTGAATTTTGGGCTTGTTTTCAGAGATTTCACTAAACCATTCTACACTCATGTTATTTATTTTAGATATTGGTGGAGTTTTTATCTTAATATCTTCTAAAAACTGGGCAATTACTGATTCATTTCCAGAAACTACAATTTCAACAATATTTCCTAAATTTTTAACATACCCTTTCAGCTTCAAAGCCGTAGCTAGCCTATAAATATTTGGCCTAAATCCGACTCCTTGAACAATTCCTTCAACTTTTATTCTAGCTATTTTCAAATTATCAACTTGTTTTCAGGTATTTTTGTATCTATACATTTAATAAATATGTTATATATTCTAATATTTGGCTCATTTTTATTAAAAATATTAATATATGGAAATCTATATATTATAATATATTATATTGTCATAAATAATATAAGAACATTTTATTATATATTTATTATTATATTCATTTCCATCTGCAATGTCGTTTCCATCATTAAAATTATCAGTATTAATATCACCATTACAATTATCATTACCATTAATCTTATTATTATTATTTTAACTACAATTACTTTATTTATCACTAATATCACTACTATAACTAATCTAGTCAACATAATTAATATCCTTAAATAATAAGGCGATTAAATGAGAGAAATTCTTAAAAAGCTTAAAAATAATGAAATATCTGTTGAAGATGCAGAAAAAATTTTAAAATCTAATAACAAATATAATAATATCATGGAAATAGCTAGCTTAGCTAATTTTGACACATCACGTCAAGATAGAACTGGCTTTCCTGAGGCAGTTTTAGCTGAAGGAAAAGATGATGATGATTTAATTGCTATTATCAGTGCTTTTTGTAATAATGATATTGATATTAAAGATATTGGTGGTAGATGTTGTAGGGATAATCATAGTTCTAATAATAGTTCTAATCAGGATCATAATTCTAATTCTAACTCTAACTTTAACAATAGCTCGATTATTAATAATAAATTAAATAACCATAGTTTGATTATTACCCGTCTTAAAAATGATAGATATGATAATTTAAAAAATAATATTAATTCTTCTATTATGGATGATTGTAACAATACTAATTATACTATGGAATATAATAAAAAAGCTAGAATATTAATTATTCGTAGTAACAACGCTGATTATAATTTTAAATCTAACTCTAATCCTAACTCTATTCCTAATTCTACTCCTAATTCTAATGCCAATGATTTTAATAACATTAAATATCAAGGAAATATTGGAATTATAAGTGCTGGAACCTCAGATATTCCTTATGCTGAAGAGGCTAGAATTGTTTGTGAAGAAAGTGGTTTTGATGTCATTACATCATATGATGTTGGAGTAGCTGGTATTCATCGTCTTTTTCCAAAACTAGCTAATATGGTTCAGGAAAATGTTAAAATTCTTCTTGTTTTTGCTGGAATGGAGGGAGCTCTTCCATCTGTTGTAGCTGGTCTTGTTGACATTCCTGTTATTGGTGTTCCTACTTCTGTTGGTTATGGAGTAGGTGGAAAAGGAAAAACAGCACTTTATGCAATGTTACAGTCTTGTGCTCCAGGGATAGCTGTTGTAAATATTGACAATGGCTTTGGTGCAGCAGCATTTGCAATTAAAATGATTAAAAATTTAGAAGGTAAATAATGCCGTAAGTTAGCATTAATTAGGATATTAATGAGAATTTTATGAGTGATATTATGGAGCTAGTTCGATTTAATAAAGATAAACATGATATTAAAGAATTTGCAAATCTTATGGCTTCTACAGACTTTGAAACTGTGAATTACTATTTTCCAAATGGGGGATATATTAAAGTTTTTTCAGCTTTAGCTTTAAGTGGAGCTACAGATAACAAGGAATTCTATGTTTTTGAAGACCCTGATGATAATAAGGATCCAGGGACAATTATTGCCCTTTGCTATTTAGAAACTAAAGAAGCAAAAATCTCAAAAAAGAAACTTTCTAAGTTTTTTTCTATTTTAAAAATAGCTGGAATTAGAAATGGCTTGAAATTTTTTTATATGAATTATCAATTCAGCCGCATATTATCTGAAATTGAAGAAGATGACTTATATTTAGCTGAACTATCTGTTAGCTCAAATCAGAGAGGCAAGGGTATCGGTCCAATAATGATAAATAAAGTCTTAGATTTAGCTAGAAAAAGAGGATTTAAAAGACTTATATTAGATGCTGAATTAAATAATAATCATGCACGATATGTTTATGAAAAACTTGGCTTTAAAACATTTGGCAAAGACTCTATTAACTGGAGAAATAAGAAAAAAGAAATGCACCATATGGAATATATTTTATAAATCTGTTAAATTGGTGATGATAAAATTTACTTATTGTGTTGATTGTATTAATTTTATTTAATTTATTAATTTAATTAACTAATTTAATTAGTTTATAATAACCACTAGTTAATTAATTTAAATAATTATCTATTTACTTTTTTTAATTTAAATAATTTAAGAGCTGTGACGTTTTTCAAACTCAGATAAAAGCTCTTCTAATGAAACCTCTTTTTTTACAAGTAGCAATAATGTATGAAAAATTAAATCTACGGATTCTTCAACTAGATTTTCGTTGTTTTTAGAAGCAATAATTACTTCAGCAGCTTCTTCACCAATTTTTTCTAGTATTTTATCTTCCCCTAGTTTTTCACCATCTTTCATAATATTAGATGTGTATGAATCAGTAGGATTATCTCTACGAAGTTCTAAGGTGGAATATACTTTTTTTATAATTTCAATATTAGTATTATTAACTATAATATTAGTATTATTGTTAGCATTGTTTTCCATAATATCTTTAATATTATCTTTAATACCTAGATTTTTTTATCTAGATTTTTTTTTAAAGAATAAAAAAGAATAGAATTATTCTTCTCTCTTTTTACTTTTTTGTATACTTTCTGTTATAGCTATTAATGGATGTTGGGAATCATCAATAATATTAATGTCATCAAAGGTATAAATTCCACTAGAATCTGCGGTTTTTTCCATCCCTAACTTTAAATCCTTTTCTAATTCTATTACATAAGCATCTATTTTTTCACAGCCTAATTTAGTTGCAGCAACTGCACGGTGGTGCCCATCAACAAGAATGTATCTATTTCCAGTTTTTACAACAATAGCTGGCTCAGCTAATCCTCTTTTAAGCTCGTAAGTACGGCCTTCTAATTCATCAGCATAAATTTTATCTTGTGTTGGTCTTAATTTACCTGCTTCAACATCTTTTCGTTTTAAATGACTTTTAACCCCATATAATTGTTCTAAGGTATTTTGGAAATAGCTAACTTTTGTTGGTGTAGAACGCTCAATATGTGATCTAACCATATCAGTATTAGTAATTATCCCTACAACAAAACCTTTTCTATCTACAACAGGTAACCTAGATATTCCTCTTCTAAACATTACTCTTGAAGCATCATTAATAGACATATTTTTTTCTGCAACAACTACATCTTGTGACATAATTTCATTAACAGTTTCATCCCAATCTTTTAAAAGAAGATCGTATGCTGTTACAATTCCTGCTATTTTGTCTTCATTATCCACAACTGGAAAACCGTCATGTTCTGTACTCTTCATTAGGCTTATTACTTCTTTATTAGGTGTTTCAGGTTTTACAGTTATTACATTTTTGGTCATATAGTCCCTTACTAAAGATTTACTACTCATTTTCTCACAAACTCGCTATTGGCTTTTAAATTTAAAGTATATCAATTATTACCATTTTATTTTTTTATTTTTTATTTATTTTACTAATTTCTTTATTTTTTTATTCTAATTCCCTTTTCAATTTTTTTGTCCTATTTGATTTTAGTGATTTTATTCAACTAAATCTTTTATAATCTTAACAGTTTCT
>JBOFHT010000046.1:0-3167 GCA_051649785.1 Methanobacteriaceae archaeon | reverse complement strand
GAAAAGAAAAAGAAAGAACTTTAGAAAAAAATTTACAAGACTTCCAAAAAGACTTCCAAACAAAATTTCCAAATATCAATCACCAAATCAAATTTGTAAACCAAAAAAAGAAAAAAACATGACTTTTGGCCAAGACTCAAATAATAAGAAAAAAAATAAAGTAGCGCCGAGGACGGGATTTGAACCCGCGCGATCGTAAAGATCATTGGATTAGCAGTCCAACGCCATACCAGGCTTGGCTACCTCGACAATCGTTCAAATTAACTTAAAAATTATGAAATTATTATAAAAATATTATAGAAGATAATATTTAAATTAATTTTTAATAAAAATATTTAAAACAAGTTTATAAACAACTTATTAATAAGTTTGTTCTTCACAGTTATAAACTTTTTGATTACTTTAATAATAGTAATTTAAAAATTTATTAAGAATATTGTTATTATTTTTATTATCATATATTATTAGAATAATAACTAAATAAAAATACTGTTAAGTAAAAATACTAATTTTAATGAGCTTTAAAAAATGGCATGTTCAAAGGTGGACAAAAATCACAAGAAACAATGATCCAAAAAATCAACTCCACCCCGCTATCTCTCAGCATCATATGTTTATGGTAGAGCTGCTCCTTTCCAGGCCTGACACGTTCCCATATCAAATATAATTGATTTTAGCCCTCCAGCTAAAACTTTATAACCATTGATCCGAAAGGACGAAATTTCTATGTTGATAATATTTGGGTTGAATCTCGATTAAGAAGCCTCCCTCTGAACTTCGACTGCACCAAAGGGGATTTGTGCTTACAAAGGACCCCTAACCCTCCAGTCTAGCCAATTATAATTATATACTTAATCTTATATAAACTTAATGTATTTGTATTAAATTTAATATAATTTAATGTAATCCATATAATTTAATTTAGTATAATTTAATAAGAAATAGAAGTAGAAATGGGAATACAAACTATAAATTAAAAAGAATTATTGAAAATTATCTAAAGCGAAACATTAATTGATTTAATAATATCTCCATCAGAGATTATCCCAACTAATTCATTATTTTCTACAACTAATAATTGGTTTATAATTCCCTCATGAGAATCAGCATCCATAATTTTTATTGCTTCGGTTAAAGTATTATCTGGGCTTAAACAAGACACATCAACAACCATTGCACTTTCAACACTAGTTCCAAGTTTATAATTATCTAATATTAAGTTATGGCCTAAATCAGTAGCTGTTACAATACCAATAACTTTTTTATTAGAATCTAAAACAGGGAGTGAACTTACTTTATGTTTCATAAGCTTTTCAAATGCAACAACTACATCAACATCAGGTGAAGTAGTTATAACATTTTTAGTCATTATTTCTTTTACTTTTACGTCTTTAAACAAATTTAGTCCTCCTATAATATTCTAATAGTTATTATATGATTAATAAGTATAAGGTTAATAGTATTTATAAATTGAGTATTTGTTATTATATATTAGTATTTTATAAAAATGAGGAATTTGATTTAGTTTTATACTATTTTTATCATAGTTTTATATTATTTTTAGCTTATTAAATAACTATTAGCAGTTAATAGATATAGTATTCTAATAATCAGAATCATCCATAAATTCTTCAATAAAACTTTGTTCTTTGCTTAAAATTTTGATATCACCATAAGTCTTTGTAATAGACTTCATAATTATATCAATAGTTGTTAAAACATCAATATTCTCAATACACGGAACTCCACATTTTTCAGCTTGTGAAATAAAAAATTCTTGAGTTTTTCGTATTGCTGAAAAATTATCCAAATATCTTTTTAAAGGTCTCCTTGCCCATAGTTGCCTACAACGCGAATAAAATCTACTTCTATGTATATCAGGATTTGAAACCATTAAAGTAAACATGACAACATTGTCTCTTTCAACCAAATCTTTTCTTATAAATCCCGGAACAAGGTGTACTCCTTCAATAACAATACTTATTCCTTCTTTTAAAGCTCTTTCAATTACAGCTTCTACACCAACACTTACAGTACCTACATGATCATGAAAACCTGCTAAAACCTCATCTAATCCTTCAGGAGGTGGAACTCTTAAGCTTTTATATGCTGTGAAACTAGATTCATGAATAACTGGACTTAATTCATTAGAAACTATTTTTCGCATAACTTCACGAGTCATGTCTGTACTTATCATGTTTTTAATACCTAATCTATTAGCTATTTCAAATGCAATAGAAGAAGTACCTACACCAGAGGCCCCACCAATTAAAATAATTAGAGGATCAGTACATTTTCTTATTTTACGCCAATTGGTATATTTTTCAGCTACATCATTATCTTCTTTTTCAAGTTCGTTAACAACAATATCAATTAAATCGTCAATTTTAATTAATTCAATATGTTCCGCTTTTAATTTTGATTCAATAATAGAAGCTATGGCATAAGCTTTATTTGGCCCCATTTCAGCTAGTGTTAGTGAACGTGACAACACCCCCTTAGAAAAGGGTTCTGTATAAACTTTTCCACTGACTTTACCTTGGACCATAATCATAAAAACACCATTTTGTAAAATTTAAAGAAATGAACACGAATAATAAAGATAAATATAATGAAAATAACAAATATTACACTAATTTACAGAGTTGGAGTAATAAATAATACAAGATTAATTACAATAATTTTAATAAACCTAATAAATCTAATAAATATAAGAAGTTAAATAGTTAAATATTCTAATAACATCAATTATTATTAACATCACTTAATTGATAATTTATCAAATTAATATTATAATAATATATAAAATTGTAATTATATAAATTTATCTACTTTAGTTTAATAGAGACTGTAAAGTTGTTAGTTGTTACAATTTTTTAAATTGATTTTTTAAGTTTAATTTGACTTTAATTGAATTTCAGTTAATTAATTTTTTCCAACAACTAAAATTTTGACAGTACCTTTAAGATATAATTCAGTTTAATATTTTCAAAAATATTAAAATAAAAAGTCAAAACTAATAAATTAATGGCTAGGAAAAAATTAATTTCATCACCCATAGGAATAAAAATGGTTCTAATAATGAGGAATAGAATAAAAGAAATAGTCGGAGTTATGATATTATAGTAAATAATAATAATAATAATATAAAATAAAATAAAATAAAA
>JBOFHT010000045.1:0-17158 GCA_051649785.1 Methanobacteriaceae archaeon | reverse complement strand
GGCTTTGTAGAAACCCTTTTTTATTTTGTTAATTGTATAGTCAAAAATATTTTTTCAAAAAGAAATTTCCTTAATTTGCTAAGCCAAATCATTTTAAGCCGTTTTAATTTTTGAAGTTGTGAATTTTGATATAAATCAGTACCAAAATATAGGGTTTCTACAGAGCCAATTTTTATTTTAAACCACACTAAAATTGAAATCTCTATTTATTTAATATTAATATCTAGATTAACTAATATCTAGAAGAAATATACTATTTTTTAAACCTACTTTATATTAAACACATGCATTTTTAAAGTACTATAGATCTATGTATTGTTTAAATAATTAGTTGTAATTATTATTAAATTTTAGTACTATTCTAACTAATACTTTCAAGGCATTCTCATCCCCCCACATACCTACCCCATTCTTAATCTTTATAAATATTTTCACTAAAATCCGCTCACAACTATAGTGGGTTATAATAAAACTTAATATAACTCAATATTTCTAAATATATAATATATTTTGTTATATTTTATTAGGTATTCTATTACATATCGTATTGTATACTTAAGTATTGTATATTTAATATATATCCCATTAAATATTCTATTGTATATTTTATTTTATATCTAACTAAATATTCAAATGTAAACAATACATTTTAATTGGAAAATTGAAAAAATAGTATTTATTATGACATATATTCATAAAAATTCTACTAAATCTCACATAAAAAAAATCTATTGTAGATTTTTTAATAATTATTTTAAAATAGAATTTAATAGAATTTGATTTATTTATATATCTATTAGTATATATTATAAAATTTAATTACAATTAATGATATAATAATTATTAAATAATAATTATATTATTATTTAATAAGCATAGCAACTTTATAGATACTAGTAATATTACTATGTTTGGAATGATAATTTTATTAAAATTAAGATTAACTTGCTATTAATTAGTTGTCAACTAGCTATTCTCTACTATTAACTATTTATTCTATACTATCAACTAGTTACTATATTAATAGCTATAAATAAACTTCAAGACCTCTTTCTTTTAAGTATTCCTTAACTTCATTTACAGTAAAAGTTTTATAATGGAATACAGATGCAGCTAGTAATACATCAGCTCCCCCTATATTAACAGCATCATAAAAGTCTGAAAGTTTTCCAGCACCACCTGAAGCTATTACTGGAACATTCACTGCATCTGAAATAGCTTTTGTATAATCTAAATCATATCCATCTTGAGTACCATCTCCATCCATACTAGTTGGGAGAATAACACCAGCACCAAGTTCTTCACACTTTTTAGACCATTCAACAGCATCAATACCTGTACCTTTAGTTCCTCCTGCTATAACAATCTCAAAACCAGATGGGAGTGCATTATTTCGTTTACCATCAACAGCTAATGTTAAAACTTCACTACCAAATTGATTAGCTGCTTCTTTAATAAGATTTGGATTTTTAACTCCTGCACTATTAATAGATATTTTATCTGCACCTGCATTAAGTGTAAGTTCAATGTCTTCTAAGCTAGCTATTCCTCCACCTACAGTTAGTGGTATGGAAATCATATTAGAAACACCATTTACCCATTCTAAACGTGTTTTTCTGTTTTCAAGTGTTGCAGCAATGTCTAACATAGCTAGCTCATCTGCACCTTCTTTTTGGTAAATTTCTCCACATTCTATAGGGTTTCCCGCATCTTTTAAATCAACAAAATGAACTCCTTTAACTACACGACCGTCTTTCATATCTAAACAAGGCATTATTTTAATTTTTGTCATTATTAATCTCCTAAACTTATATTTATTAACATTATTGGTATTATTGTAGTTGTTTGTATTAGTGGTATATGTATTTCTATTTTTATTTTTCTTATTTATATTGTTATTGTAGTTAGATTTAGTTTTACTAGTAGTAGCATTAGTTTTATTTTTAGTTTTATTTCTATTTTTCCTATTTTTATTTTTATTGTAGTTAGATTTAGTTTTATTTTTAGTTTTATTTCTATTTTTCCTATTTTTATTTTTATTGTAGTTAGATTTAGTTTTACTAGTAGTATTAGCATTAGTTTTATTTTTCTTATTATTTGCAGTAATATTAGTATTAATATTAAAATTATTTTATTAATTAATATTAACATTAATGCCTAAAATATCTTTTTTGCCATTATAAATGTCTCTAGCTATTTCAGCACTTCCAAGAGAACCAGAATCAATACCTATAACTTTAATGGGGCATTTAATACTAGAAATAGCGGAATTAGTTCTTGTTTTATTAAAATACTTACTAATTAATGCTTCAAAGTCAAATGGATTTTTAGTTGAACCAATAGAGCCTGTTAGGACAATTCCATCAATGTTATTAGCTATACCAACTAAACTCCAAATCTCCATAGCCACAGTCATTGCAAGTGTATCAATAGCTAAAATAGCATCTGGATCATTAGCTTTATAATTGGAAATAAGTTTATCTTTAACAAATGCAACTTTATCTTGAATATTGGCTATTTTAACAGCTCCTCCATTAGAAAAACATTCATTAGCAGTTTTATTACCTTCATCAATGTCACGAATCATTTCAAGGTCAATTGGGCCATGAACAATACCCATCGCTCCAACACAAGCATCAATAGCTCCTTTGATTGTCCCATTTTCAATTAAGAGGCAAACACTATTAGAACTAATATCTGCTACAATCATATTATTCCAACCAGTAGCAAGGTAGGCATTATAGCAAATACTAACTTTTTCTGAGCTAGCATGGTGAGAATAGGCGGCACGGAACTTTGCATCAAGAACTTGTGAATCTTTGTGAAGACCCGGAATAAGAACAGTAGGGATATTAGAGTTTTCAATTTCAGAATATACACTAGTTCCGCCACCTGTAACCTTACCTGCACCTTTAATTGAAAGAATACCACGGTTTTTTACTTTGCTGAGAGGTATAATAGAACTAATTCCATCACCCATAGCATAAGTAATTGCCATTAAAGTAATATCTTCTAAATCAACTACTTTTGAAAGTTCTTCAATAGCTGAAACTTTCCCTGACTTTGAATCTTCGCGAGAAATTTTAAAAGTAGCTATAACTTTGTCAGAGGTATTACTATTGCCAATCTCATTAGTAATACCATTATATTCATTATTATCTTCAGATTTTAGAACAGTGAAAGATATTCCAGTAGTTCCATGATCCATTCCTACAAAAATCATTGTTGAGTTCCTATTAGCAATTATGTAGCTATTTTTAGATATTATATTTATAGATAATTGTATGATAATACTTACTGTAGTACTTATATTAATATTATAACATATATTACATTGGATATTATACTAGACATTACTCTAGACATTATACTAGATATTATATAGACTTTAATTAAATTTCTAAGTAAATGTTATATTAGTATAATAAGTATTAAATATTTTCATTTTAGGATTAGTAAAATTATTTTTTATCTAGTATATTTTTTCAGATGGAATAAAGTAAAGATTAATCTAAAAGAAGTTAAAAACTGTAAATAAAAAATATAAAAAGAATAAAAGTGATATATTAAAAAATAAGAATAATAAAGTTATTATTGGTATTTTTGTGGCTACTTCTGTTGTTATTGTTGCTATTTATGGATGTATTATTATTATTATTATTATTTTTATTATTTTTATTATTTTTAAGTGAATGATTAAATAAATTGATAATGGCTTATTAATTGGTGTTTAAAAAATAAATAATGATTTAAACACTAATTTAATAAAACCAAACTAATCGTCTTTTTGTAGACCACAAGCTTTTCTAAGCTTTTTACCGACGATTTCAATTTCTTCTTCACTTTCAAGAGCTCTCATTCTATTAAGAGTAGGCATTTTTGCCATATTCTCAAGAGCCCAGTCTTTTGTAAACTTACCAGTTTGAATTTCCTCGAGAATCTTTTTCATTTCAGCTTTAGACTCTTCATTTACAACTCTATCTCTTCTAATAAAGCCACCGTATTCTGCTGTGTTACTTACATCATTCCACATTCCAGCAAAACCTTTTTCATATATTAAGTCCACAATAAGCTTTAATTCATGACAAGTTTCAAAGTAAGCTATTTCTGGTTGATAACCTGCTTCAACTAATGTACTAAATCCTGCATTAATTAATTCTGTAACTCCACCACAAAGAACCGCTTGCTCACCAAATAAATCAGTTTCAGTTTCTTCTTTAAATGTAGTTTCAAGAATACCTGGCTTAGCTAAACCACAAGCTTTACCCATAGCTAATGCAATTTGAAGAGCATCTCCTGTTGCATCTTTTTCAATAGCTACAAGACCTGGAATTCCAAAACCTTCTAAATAAGTTCTTCTAACCATAGCTCCAGGACCTTTAGGTGCTATCATTGTAACATTAACATCTGATGGCACATTAATATATTTAAAATGGATATTATATCCATGGGAAAAAGATATAGTATTTCCAGCTTCAATATAAGGTTTTATTAAGTTTTCATATGTTTCACCTTGAATTTCATCAGGGATAAGTATATGGATTACATCAGCTTCTTTTGAAGCTTCTTCAATAGTTTTAACAACCATTCCATCATCTTTAGCTTTTTGCCAAGATGATCCCTCTTCACGAAGTCCAACAATAACATTTAAACCACTGTCAAACATATTACGAGATTGAGCCATTCCTTGACTACCGTAACCAATAACCGCTATGGTTTTATTTGCAACTACACTACTATCTACATCTTTTTCATAGTACATTTTCATTGTAACTTCTCCTAATTTAGTATTATTAATTTTTAAGTGTTTTTAAGTATTATTTATAATATTTGAAATATTTTTATTCTCAATATTTTTAATATTTTTAATATTTTTTTTATTTCTATTATTAAAATTATTATTAAAATTTGCAATATTTATAAATTATTTGGGGTCAATTCCTCTTTCAATTGCAGTAGGACCTGTTCTACTAATTTTTTTAATACCAAAAGGTTTAAGGAGAGAAATAAATGCATTAATTTTATTAGGATCTCCTGTAATTTCAGCAGTTAAGGTACCAGTACTAACATCAATTATTTTACCCCTGAAAATATTAGAATATTGAATAATTTGGGATTTATCTTTTTCATCACAAGCAGATACTTTAATAAGAGCTAATTCACGTTTAACAGAATTGTTAGGATCTAAATCTCTTACTTTTACAACATCAATAAGTTTATTCAGCTGTTTTGTAATTTGCTCAAGAACATGATCATCACCTCTAGAAATGATAGTCATACGAGCTAAACCATTTATTTCACTTTTACCAACAGTAATGCTATCAATATTGAAATCACGCCGAGAAAATAAACTTGAAACTCTTTGAAGAACACCTGGCTGATCTTCAACAAGTGTAGAAATAATATGGGATTTATTATCCTCATTAGTCCTACTATTATTGGCTGAACCTAACTGATTTTCAACTGTCATTTAGCTACCTCCATTACTAACTTCACTTTCTAGCTTATAGTCACCAATAATATCACGAATAGCACAACCTGGTGGAACCATTGGAAGAATTTCTTCACAATCAATAGCTATGTCAAGGAGAGTTGGTTCTCCACTTTTTAATGCATTTTTAAGAGCTACTTTTGTTTCACCAGCTTTTTCAACACGCTCACCAGCTACTCCAAAAGCTTCAGCTAATTTAACAAAGTCTGGAGTACTACCTAAATCGGTATGGGACATTCTGCCTTCATAAAATAGTTCTTGCCATTGTGAAACCATTCCAAGCTTTCTATTGTCAAATAAACATATTACTACTGGAATATCATATTCTTTAATAGTAGCTAAGTCTTGAGCCACCATAAGGAATCCACCATCTCCTGTAACTGCAACAACATCTTCTTCAGTTCCCATTTTATCGGTAGCTACTTTAGCACCAATAGCTGCAGGGAAACCAAATCCCATAGTTCCAAGACCTCCGGAACTAATGAATTTACGGGGTTTTTGGGTATGGTGGAAGTGAGCCATCCACATTTGGTGTTGACCAACATCTGTTGTTATAATAGAGTTACTGTTAAGAGCTTCAGATATTTCCTTAACAACTTGTTGTGGCTTTAAAGGATAATTATCATAGCTGATACGTGGAAGACATTGATTACGATAATCAACACGGCTATTAAACCAGTTTAAACTAGTATTATCTTTAGAGAAATTATTATCCTTAGAATGGGTGTTAGGAATTAATTTTGGAATTAATTTATTGAATTTACTTAAAACATTTTTAGCATCTCCAACAATAGGAATTTCAACATCAACATTTTTACCTATTTCAGCTGGATCAATATCAATATGGATTATTTTAGCATTAGGGGCAAATTCAGCAACATTACCTGTAGTTCTATCAGCGAACCTACAACCAATAGCAATTAAACAATCACATAAATCAACTGAAATATTAGCAGCCATTCTACCATGCATACCTAACATTCCCAGATTAGATTCATCTTCTTCTGGAAAAGATCCTTTACCCATAAGAGTTGTTGTAACTGGAGCTTTAATTGCATTTGAAAACTCTAAAAGTTCCTCAGATGCATTTGCAATTATGACTCCTCCACCTGCAAGAATTACTGGTGTTTTGCTAGCTTTAATTAAGTTAATTGCTTTTTTAACCTGTTTAATATTGCCTTTTGTATTAGGTTTATATCCTTGAGTGGTCAAAGGTACATTACTCATATTTTCAAGCTCTGAAGAGTTAAAATCTCCTGAATAGTTAATTAAGTCTGCTTCTTGAATATTTTTAGGTACATCAATTACAATTGGTCCTGGACGGCCTGTTGAAGCAATATGAATACTTGACTTAATAACTTCTGGAATTTCATCAGCTGAGAGTGTTTGATAACTATGTTTAGTAATTGGCATACTTATTCCAATCATATCTACTTCTTGAAAAGCATCTTTACCAATTAAAGGAGTAGGAACTTGGCCTACAATAGCTAAAACTGGTGATGAGTCAAGGTGAGCTGTAGCTATACCTGTAACTAAATTAGTAGCTCCTGGACCTGATGTTGCTATACAAACACCTACCTGTCCAGATACCCGTGCAAATCCATCTGCAGCGTGAACTGCAGATTGTTCATGTCGAACAAGAATGTGGTTTAAGTCAGATTTATAAATCATATCATAAAGTGGTAAAACTTGCCCACCAGGATATCCAAATACTGTATCTGCTCCACATGAAATAAGTGATTTTATTATGGCTTCTCCGCCTTTCATTTAAACACCTTTATCATTAGAAATTAAGCTGATAATAAGCAAATATTTTGCTTAAAATAGCTTAGATATTATTTATAAACTTTAATATTAACTAAATTATATTATAAATCATACTATTAACTTCATATTACTAAATTAATTAACTATATTGTTATAATTAACTAAAGTATATGTAAAAACACTAACTAAAGATATATGTTAATGAATATATACAATGAAGAAATATACATTTTTAAATATGTTTGTACTAGTTAATATATTTTTATATTAATATAGAAATTTAGGATAAAAATTGTAAATTCCAGTAAAAATTAGAAACTGTATAAAACTAAAAAAGAGCATATTTAAAAACATATTTACATTTTAAGAATAAATAATTAATATATTAAAAAAAGAAAAAAGTAAATATTAAAGAAAAATAAATAAAAAAAAAGCAATGGAATAATAGTAAAATAATAATTAGAATCTCCTATTAGAACCACTCACAAGATTAAAATCACAAAAATAATAAATAAAAAAAATCTATTGTATATAAAAAGTCAACTCTAAAATGTATACAATATATTAAATTTTCTACAAAAATCTATTGTATATTATGAAAACACAGTAGAAATACTAAATAAATATTGATAATTCTACAATATATAATATTTATAATGAGTATAATATTAATTATATACAATATATTTAATAATATTGATGCAACAGTAATAGACTTAGATTACGATACAAACTAGAAAAAACTAAAAAATACCTAAAAACGCAAAATTTCAGAAACATGAAAAATCAATATCCTAAAACTTTTCATATGAAAAATCTTTTTGACTAAGACTCACACTAAAAAAAGGATTTTTATACTAAAAATATTATATTAGTATAAAATTTCCTTGAATAGTTTAAATTTTAAAAGTTTAGTTTTTGCGTCTATATGTTGGTATAAATGCTAGTATTAAAGTTATTAGTAATATAGCTATTGGAATACCTGTTGATTTCATACTAATACCGGTATTAGTAACAGTTTTAGTTTTAGGTTCAGGGCTTGGATTGGGAGTAGGTTTTGGTTTGGGTTCAGGGTTAGGAGTAGGTTCAGGATTTGGTTTGGGTTTGTTTTTAACAGTTGCATTAACTGAATCATTACTGCTATTAAAATTATCACCAATAGTGCTAATACTAAATGTGTGGGTACCGTTTTTTATAAATTTGCCTGTGAAGTGCATAGTAGCTTCTTCGCCAATATTTAAATCACCAATAGTCCAAATACCAGTAACCATATCATAATTTCCATGAGATACAACAACACTACTACTATCTAAAGCAAAGTTTGGTGGTAGGTTGATGTTTATTGAGACGTTTTTCCCGATAGATTGTCCATTATTTTTAATATTTATAATGCTGTTAACGGTTTCGTTAATTAGATATTCTTTTTTATCTAGTTTAATCTCACCTGTAACAGTAGTTTCACTATAAAATAATAACTGACCATTTAAAACATTAATATTAAAAGACCCAGCACCGTAATAATTACCGGTAACAGGAACTTTACCTTCACTATTGTTAGTAAAGTAAGTTATGTTTGCATATCCTTCGATAGATTCAATTGAGCCGATTAATGTTCCATTCACATAAAAGCTAATGTTTTGACCAGTCACAGGATTACCATTATCATCAGTTAAAGTAGCATTCAAAACCACACTATTACTTACCCTAACAGTACTATTACCTAGATAAGTAAGGTTAAGAATACCTAAAGTACCATTATTAAATATAACATTCCCAGAACTAGCTGTATTAAAATTCATAGTATTATTATAAACTAGCATAGACCTATTATTAAAAATAGCACCACCACTAAGATTAGCGGAATTATTAGCAAAAGTAGAGTTAATAATAGATTGATTAGTACCAGAATTATAAATAGCACCACCACTAATATTGGCAGAATTATTAGCAAAAGTAGAGTTAATAATAGATTGATTAGTACCAGAATTATAAATAGCCCCACCACTTCCATTAGCATTGTTATTAATAAAATTGGAATCAATGACTCTTAAATTAATACCACTATTATAAATACTTCCACCAGAAGTATTAGCTGAGTTATTATTAAAATAAGAACTATTGAGAGTCATGTTAGCAGCAAAATTATAAATAGCACCACCTCGACTAGCATTACTGTCATTAAATGTACAATAAATAATACTTAAATTAGTACCAATACTATTATAAACAGATCCTCCATAAGTAGCGGAATTATTAGCAAAAGTAGAATTAATCACACTAAATTTCAAACCAGTATTACAAATACCTCCTCCATAAATAGCAGAATTATTAATAAAAGTATTATTAGCAATAGTACAACTAGCACCATTATTAAAAATAGCACCACCTTGACTAGTGCTAATAATGGCAAAATTGTTAAGAAAACTAGAATTAGCTAGACTTAAATTACCACCATAATTATAAATAGCAGCCCCACTATTATTAACTTTGTTATTAATAAAAGTACAATTAAATACATTAAAACTAGCACCACTACTATAAATAGCACCACCACTAGTAGCATTATTACCAATGAAGATACAATTTATTGTATTAATAATGCCTGCACTATTAATAGCCCCACCAATATCATTTTTATAAGCATTAGTAATTGTTAGATTAATAAGAGTTAAACTACTTCCATTATCAACATTGAATATCCAATTGGTATTAGATCCATTAATAACAGTAGAGTTATTCCCAATTATAGTGATATTACGGTTAGATAAACTCAAATTAACATTACCAGTACCATTGTATTTATTATCATTAAGATAGATAGTTCCATTACCACTATAATTACCAGTTAAAGAGCCAAGGCCATTACTAATAGTACTACCATTATCAACAGAAACACTACCATTACCATTATCAACTACAGCTGCATTAACATCACTAAATATTGAAAAAGATAACAATACCAATGATGAAAATAATATGATTAAAAATAGAGTCTTTTTGCTTTTATTAAAATTTACATTCATTATCATTGTTTTTTCACCTCCATTTACATATAGTTAATTTGTTTTTTTGTATACGAACTGTTTATTAAGAAAATTGAACATTAGTATATATGCTAATGATAGTACACATGAATATTAATGTTTATTAATTATACTATTTAAATGTATGTAATTTTTAATGATTATCATAATTAACTAAAACAAAATTAGAAAAAGAGCCTAAAAAACTATACAAACAATTAAAAAGACAATTATTAGAAAAAATAAGCAACTGGAAACAATAAAAACTAATAAGGGGCAAAATCTAAGACTTTTTCAAATTATGCAAATCAAGACTAAGCATGAAAAAAATACATAAATATAAACAAAATCAGTACAAAGAACAGCCATACTAAATGTATTATCACTATTACCTAATAAATCATACAAATTCTACAACACAAAAACAGTCTTACAAAAGCTTTCAGAAGCATGAAAAATCTAAGGTCCTAAAAACTATTATTAAATATCCAAGTAAATTTCTAAGTAGATAATAAATTATCTAATTATTAAATTATTTGGGTAAACTATCTAAATAAATAATAAATTATAATAACAAAAATAAACAAATAATAATATACAATTAATATACAATAATATAATACATAAATACATATTCTTCTGGATTTATAGATTCAAGATAACACATATTAATATACAATAATATAATACATAAATACAATACATAATAATATTTATAACTAAATGAGTGATAAAATGAAAGTACTAGTTGTTGGAACAGGCGCAAGGGAACATGCAATTTGTGAAGCTTTAATTGCTAATAATAATGCTTCAAACATTGAATTATACTCATATATGTCAAATAAAAATCCAGGTATTGCTAAAATAGCTACTTATAAAATTGGAAGTGAAATGGAAGTAGAAAATGTAGTTGAATTTGCAAAAGAAAATGGAATTGAAATTGCAGTTATAGGTCCTGAAGCTCCTCTTGAAGTAGGGATAGTAGATAAATTAGAAGAAGCGGGAATCAAATGTGTAGGCCCTAAAAAAGATCCAGCACAAATAGAGACAAATAAGTCATTTATGCGAAATTTATTTGAAAATCATAATATTTCAGGTTCCATTACATATAAAGTATTTGATAAGTTTGAAGATATTGAAAAATTCTTAAATAGCTATGAAAATGATGTTGTAGTTAAACCAATTGGATTAACAGGTGGAAAAGGAGTTAAAATTGTAGGCGACCATTTAAAAGATAATAACGAAGCTATTGAATATGCTCGTGAAGTTATGGAAAGTAAAATGGGAGGTCATCCAAAAGTTATTATTGAAGAACGTGTCATTGGAGAAGAATTTACAATACAAGCTTTTTCTGATGGGGAAACTATTGTACCTATGCCTGCTGCACAAGATCATCCTCATGCATTTGAGGGAGATAGCGGGCCAATTACTGGGGGAATGGGATCTTATTCTAATAAAGGATTACTTCCATTTATGAACCAAGAAGATTATAATGAGGCTGTTAAAATCATGGAAGAAACAGTAAAAGCAATAGCTAAAGAAACAGCACCTTATAAAGGAATATTATATGGGCAATTTATGTTATCTGAAGATGGGCCTAAATTAATTGAATATAATGCACGTTTCGGAGATCCTGAAGTTATGAATATTCTTCCATTAATTAAAACACCTATGATTGATGTTTGTAAAGCTATTATTGATGGAACTCTTAGTAAAGTAGAATTTGAGCCAAGTGCTTCTGTTTGTAAATATATTGTTCCTGATGGCTATCCTGAAACTAAGTTTGCAAATGAAAAAATTGATGTAGATGAAGTAGCTATTGAAAAGATTGGTGCTAAGTGCTTTTATGCAGCTGTAAGCCAAAAAGAAGATGGTGTTTATACTTCCTCATCCCGTGCATTAGGAATTGTAGGGATAAGTAATAATCTTTCCGAAGCTGAGAAAATAGCTGAAGCTGCTTGTAAGTTTGTTAAAGGTAATTTATACCATAGAAAAGATGTAGGAACTCAAGAAATAATTGAAAAAAGAATATCTAATATGAAAAGTATTAGAACTCAGTAAATGAATTAGATAAATAATATCTAATAACAATATCTATTAATATCTATTAATACTGTTTAATTAATAATATCTAATTATATATCTAATGCAGAATATGATATAGAAAAATAATGTTATTGATTATATTATTTCATAATATTTATAGGGGGAGATGATTAAATGGCAAAAATAAAAGATTTACTGTCAGTATATGATATTGCAGAAGATATAGAATATCTTTTAGACTTAGCTGACAATTTTAAGGCAAATAAAGTTGAAAAAAACCCACTTGATAAAAAATCTTTAGCTATGATTTTTCAAAAGTCTTCAACACGTACAAGAGTATCCTTTGAAGTAGGAATGTATGAATTAGGTGGAAATGCATTATTTTTAGCACCTGAAGATATACAAATGGGGAGAGGAGAACCAATAGCCGATACTTCTAAAGTATTAAGTAGATTTGTTAATGGAATAATGATAAGGGCTATTGAGCATGATGATGTAGTTGAATTTGCAAAATACTCGGATGTTCCAATAATCAATGGATTAACTAACTTAGAACACCCTTGTCAAGCACTAGCTGATATGCAAACTATTCGGGAACATAAAGGCGAAAAAGCTTTTAATGGAAAATTTGCCTATTTTGGTGATGGGAATAATGTATGTAACTCGTTACTACTTATTTGTGCAATTTTAGGAATGGATATGTATGTAGCTTGTCCAAAAGGATATGAACCACACTCTGAAATTGTAGAAAAAGCAAAAAAGATAGCTAAAAAAAGGGGATCTGTTATAGCTATTACCGATGATATAGATACCGTGGCTAGTGGTGCTGATGTTCTTTATACTGATGTTTGGGTTAGTATGGGGGATGAAAAAGAAAAAGAAAAACGTCTTAATGATTTAGCTATTTATCAAATCACAGACGATATAATGGCAATGGCTAATAGTGATGCAATATTTATGCACTGTCTTCCTGCTATTAGAGGTCAAGAAGTTAGTTCTTCGGTTATTGACAGCTCTAATTCTGTTGTAATTGACCAAGCTGAAAACAGGCTTCATGCTCAAAAAGCTATTTTATACCACTACTTAAAATAAATAGGGAAATTAGTAGTTATTATATTAATTCCCTATTTATTTTATTAGATTTTTGCTTTTCAATACTTTTCGTTACTATATTTTCATATATCTTACTTATTATAGCTATTTTTTCTATAATTATTTTTCTATAATTATTTTTTTATAATTATTTTTTTATAAATTCTTTATTTTTAACTTATTTACATTATTTCAGGAGCTACGACTCCTAAAAGTTCTAATGAATTTTTGATAGCTATTTTAGACTTTTCAACTAGTAATAATCTTGTAGATTCGAATTCAGAATCAATTACTTGTTCTGATTTATAGAATTTGTTAAAAGCACTAGCTAAATCTTGTGAATATTGAGCAATATGGTGAACTCTTCTTAAATTAGCAGATTCTAAAACAATTTCAGGGAATTTAGCTAAAATCCGAATAAGTTCAATTTCGGTTTCATTAGGAACCCAATCTTCATTGATATCTATTTTAACTTCATTATGATTACCCTCATTGTCCTTATTTACATTAATATTATTATTATCCTCATTATCCTTATTATTTGCAGTACTAACATCAGATTCTTCTTTAGTTAATGCTTTTTTAATTAATTTAGAAGCCCTTGCATGTGCATACTGTATAGAAGCACAACCTCTTTCAAAACTTAGTGCTTCTTCCCATTTAAACACTACGTGTTTTTCAGGTGAAATTTTAGCTATATAATACCTTATAGCACCAATAGCTATTTCATGAGCTATTTCACCTACTTCCTTATTACTAAGGTCGGAACGCCTTTTTTCTATTTCTTCTTTTGCCCTTTTTATAGTTTCAAGTATTAAATCATCAATTGAAATAAATACGCCACGACGAGTTGACATTGAACCTTCTGGAAGTGTCATAAACTCATAAAAGACTACTTCTGGAACTGTTTTATCTAAAAGTTTTAAAGCTCCACTAATCTGGTCAACAGCTAGTTTATGGTCTGCTCCAAGAACATCAATTACAACTCCTGCATTTTTAGATTTTTCGTTGTGATATGCCAAATCCCTAGTTGAATAAAGTGAAGTACCATCACTACGACGAAGAACAAGCCCTTTTTCAATATTAAACTCTTCTAAATTAAGTTGTAAAACTTCATCAAATATAGTATGACCTGTAGCTACTAAATCATCTACAACTTTATCAACATCACCATTTCTAACAAATTGCTCTTCCCATACAAAATTATCATGTTCTACATTTATATTAGTGAGGGTTTCCTTCATTCCATCTAAACAGTTGTTAACAGCTTTTTTAAAAGTATTATTAAGTTCTTCACTTTCATTGGCTTCATAAGACTTAATTAGATTCCCAACACTAATACCATATTCTGGATTTTCATTTAATTCTGTATTGGCTTTGTAATATAACTCTCCAATTTGATGATCTTTCTTTTTAGGAGCATTTTCATCAAAAGGAATCTTAAGTTCAGTTAATCCAAAAACAACAATAGCTATTTGACGTCCCATATCATTAACATAGTATTGGGTCTCAACATCTTCTCCAGCTGCCTTTAAAACTCTTCCTAATGAATCACCAATAATTGCATTTCTAAGGTGGCCTACATGTAATGGGCCGTTAGGATTAGCTGAGGTATGTTCTAAAATAATCTTTTTATTGCTATTATTAGATGTAGTAGAGTTATTAGAGTTATTAGATTTTAAATTAGTTCCATAGTTTTCATTAATATTATTAAGTAAATCTCTTGAAAAATTATTATAATCAATAAAAAAATTTATATAAGGTCCTTTTGATTCTACTTTTTTAAAATTAGCTATATCCTCTATTTTAGGAGTTAAAATAGCTAATATTTCATTAGTAATATCCATAGGAGATTTTTTAAGTTCCTTAGCTAATTGGAAAGAAATAGTAGTAGCTAAATCTCCCATTTTGGGATTAGGAGGCTCTTCAAATTTAACCTCATCCGGAATTGGATAATTTAACTGATTTAAAGTATCTTTTAATAAATTTAAAGCATCATTTTTAAGTTTAATATACATAAAGTCACCGATAAAGAAAATGTAATTGTTAATTGTATTATAATTATTAATAGTATTTTTACTAATGGCATTATTATTAATAGCTTTTTTATTAATTGTATTGTTATTAATAGTATTATTAGTAACAGATTTGCAGGTAATATTTTTTTTACTTTGATTAGCTACATTATTAATTTTTTTTAAAGTGTTAAATATGAAAATGATTTTAGGCAATAGAAACTAAAGCCCTTTAATCCAAATAGTAATATAACCTACTTTAGGAATAATAACTGGTTGTTCTCCTATTGTTAAAACCTTATCTGTTATTTCCGAAGGACTTACTAGATAGGGATCTGGTGTGGGATTATTATCTCCTTTAATAATATAATACTTACTTCCATTAACATCTTCAATACCAATTATCCTATGAATAACTGGATTTGGGAACCATTTGGCATTATAAACAACTATATCTCCTACTTTTAAGTTGTTTGTGTCAAATTCATTAATTCCTAAAAAGTTAGCTTTTTGAATAACAACTATGTCTCCTCTATAAAGGACAGGTTCCATACTTCCGGAAACCACAACATTCATATGCTGGGCAGCTATTAATATAATGATTATAATAGCTATATATCCTATTATTTCTTTTATATCCATGTTTTAACACCTATTAATAATTTTTATAATATTTATTTATGGCAATTATTTAATTTATTGATAGTTTTTAGTCTTTTAATAGTGCTTAATTTATTTATAACAATAATAATAATAATTTTAAATTTGCTTATATTAATTTTGTTAATTCTAGTATTTAATTATAGCATTTTATATGGGACTGTAAATTTTTTAGTTTTTATAATTTTTAAGATTAATTTGCCTTTAATTGAATTTCAGCTAATTAATTTTTTCCAGCAACTAACATTTTGGCAGTGGATTTTATATCAATTATTTATTTTTCAGAAGATATAAACTTAAATCTATTTTAAAACTCCACCTTCATCAGCTGAGCTAGCTAATTTCTGGTAACGTTTTAACCAGCCCTTAACATTCTTTTTAGGGGCTTTAAACTTAGATATTCTCTTATTAATTTCACTATCACTAAGTTCAACACTAAGGTCTCTATTTTTAATATCAATAATAATAATATCTCCATTATTTATAGCTGCTATTGGGCCTCCTGCAACAGCTTCTGGTGAAATATGGCCTATACATGGACCACGTGTTCCACCTGAAAATCTGCCGTCAGTAATAAGTGCTACATTTTTAATACCTAATCCTGCAATTGCAGATGTTGGATTAAGCATTTCACGCATTCCAGGACCTCCTTTAGGACCTTCACAACTTATAACAATAACATCACCCTCAACAATTTCACCATTATAAATTGCTTTAACTGTGTCTTCTTCACTATTAAATACTTTAGCTGGGCCTTTATGATACATCATACTTTCATCAACAGCACCTTGTTTAACAACAGAACCATTTGGGGCTAAATTACCTTTTAAAATAGCTATTCCACCTTCAAGGTGAACAGGATTATCTAATGAGTGAATTACTTCTTTATTAAAGATTAAATCAGTGCTATCATGTTTAATTCCGAGATTATCTTCTAATATACTAATATTTTCAGATACAGAATTACCAGTACAAGTAATACAGTTCCCATATATTTTATTTTTTAGTGTTTTAATAACAGCAGGAATTCCTCCTGCATTATGTAAATCTAACATAGTATGGAT
>JBOFHT010000044.1:0-21255 GCA_051649785.1 Methanobacteriaceae archaeon | reverse complement strand
GCTCTTCTTTGTGCTAAGTGTAGTGCCATATCTAAAGATCTTAAAGTTAATGAATTAGATAATGTTTTAGCTAAAATTAACTGATTTAACTATATTAACCACTTTACCGCCCATTTAATTAAATATTTTATCATATATTTTATTAATTATAATTATTATAATATAATTCTATTTTAAAACAATATTATTACTAGTGATTTTATGAAAGTAGGTTTTATAGGTTTTGGAGAAGTAGCATACAATATATCAAAAGTAATGATTAGATCAATTGATAATGAATCGAATTGTAATAATAATAATAATACAAATAATACGGATAATAATGATAATAATGTTTCCACTACAAGAAATACATTAAAAATATTTAGCTATGTTATAGGTAGAAGTAAAAAGACAAATGATTTAATTAATAATTTAGCCAATGATCATAATAATCAAATATCTAATAAAATTAATAAAGTTAATAGTTACGAAGAATTATTTGAAAAGTCTGAAATCATAATTTCATCAGTTAGCCCTAAATCTGCCATTGAAGTTGCCAAAATAGCTAATAGTTACATCAATAAGAGAAATAAAAATAATGCAGATAATAATGATAATAATACAAATACTATATCTAAAATATATATTGATTTAAATAATATTTCTCCTAAAACTACTTTTAAAATAGCTAATTTTATTGAAAACAAAGAAAATGAAAATGAAAATGAAAATAATAGTAGTAATAATTATAATAATGGATTTAATTTTGTTGATGGGGCTATTATTGGAAAAGTGAGTAATAATAATAAAACTGAAAATGAAAATAATAGTGAAAATGGTAATGATAATAATATAGATAATAAAAATAACCTCCATAATATCAACATAATAGCTTCTGGAAAGTATGCTAATAAACTAGATATTCTAAAAAATTATGGGATTAATTTTAAAGTTATTTCTGAAAATATTGGTGATGCTTCGACTTTAAAGATGCTTAGAAGTACTTATACTAAGCCATTAAGTGCTATTTTAATAGAAAGTTTTGAAAATGCTAAAGAATTGGGATTAGAAGAGGAATTATTTGATTTGATTGGTATAAGTGAAGGAGAAGAATTTAAAAAATCTGCAAAGTCTAGAATAAATAACTCTAAATTAAATTCAAATCGGAAAATAGAAGAAATGGAAGAATTAATTGATTTTTTATCAGAAGTAAGTCCAAAAAAGCCTAATTCAAAAATAGTAAAAGCTAGTAAAAAAGTATTTGAATCAGTTGAACTATGAATTAAGTGAGTTAATTAAAACAAATAAAAAAAAAATGTATTGAGACATAGTTTTATTAAAAAATTATTAATACGAGAAATAATATAAATAATATATATGAAATCTTCAAATACAAGATTAGCAATTATACTAATTATCATAGCTGTTCTTATTGTAGGAATTATATCATTAATATCTATTGGTGTAGTAGATGAAGTTTTAAGTGGTGATAATCTCCAATCCCCTATTTCCACTAGTCACAATAATTTAAGTGTTACAAATGGAATTAAATGGCAAAATAATCTTGATTCTGCTATTGAAGAAGCTAAAAGTTCTAATAAAAAAGTACTTGTTTATTTTGAAGCAAACTGGTGTTCTTATTGTAAACAAATGAATGATGAGACATTCACAGATTCTAATGTTCAAAAAACAATTAACAATAATTATATTCCTGTAGCTATTGATGGGGATGAAAATCCAGATTTATGTTCCAAATATAATGTATTTAGTTATCCTACTATTATTATTCTAGATCCAAATGGAAACAAAGTCGATGAAATTCCAGGGTTTCGTTCTGCAAGTGAATTGTTAAGTATTATTTAAGTATTAATTTATATCTCATGAATTTAGTATATCTTAAAGATTATTATGGACAGTTTAGCCCTTAACATTCTCCCTATTTTTTCATTTTTAGCAGGAGTAGCTTCAGTTTTATCCCCTTGCATACTACCCGTTATTCCAGTATTAGTTGGATACTTTATTTCTAAAAAGACAAAAAGCGAACTAATATCATTTATTTTAGGGTTTTCAATAATATTTATTATTGTAATTTTAGTAACAATAGGGTTTACAGCAGCTATCAATTATTATATCCAATATATTCGTTTTATAGCTTCATTTATAATAATTATAATTGGCATATTAATGTTACTTCCTTTAAAATCAAGTATTAATATTTTTAACTCTAATATTACCAATAAAGTTAATAGAACTGTTAATAATAGTACTAATATCTGTAAGAAAAATAGTTCAAATAGTAGGAATAATATAAATATCCAAAATAGAATTAATGGCACTAATAATGATAATAATCAAGTGGAACTCCATAATAATGATATTAATGCCAGCAATATTGATGAAAGCCATTTTAATATTAATTTTGAAAATAAAAAATCATACACTAAAAATAGCTTAAACTTATCTAAAAAATCATTTACAGCAGGATTATTAAGTTCTCTTGCTTGGTCTTCATGTTATGGCTCATATTTAATTGCACTAATATCATTTTCAGTTAGTAGTGGTGAACCTTTTTATAGTGGCTTAAATATTATATTATACGTAATAGGCTTTTCTATAAGCATTTTTATTATAGGATTAGCAATATCATCCATTAATATTCAAAAAATAGGAGCTAAATCCAGTTTAATTAATAAAATATCAGGATTATTAATATTAATCGGCGGAGTATATCTATTATTAGTTCAGGTCATAGGATACTAAAATTGCTTATTCAATAATGAATATAACTTAAATTTTAGACATAGGAAAGACTATGCTCTTTTTAATTTAAAGCTATTTTTTTACTTATTTTTTCTAATAACCTTATTATTTAGCTATTTTTCAAAACATTTATATATGTAATTTTAAAAAAATTATATTAATTAAATAAACAAAAGCATTGCATTGAGCATTGCATTAAGTATTGTATTTTATTATATTGTATTATTCTTAAATGTATATATTTACTAAGTATCCTACTTAGCTAGGAGGTAAAAATATTTCAAATTTAAAAGCTGAGTCCCAATTAACTCAAACAAATCAATTAAATGATTTTAAAATAAAAAAATCTAATAAGATTAATAAATTTATAAAAAAATCAATTCCAATTTTATTCTTTTTATCTTTAATTTTAGTACTTTGTATTGGAACTGTATCTGCGGCAACATCCGTTAATGGCATTATTCTAAATAATAATAATAATAATAATAGTGATAATAGTGATAATAGCTATAAAGTATCTAGTACAACTGTATTTAAAACAAAAACAGCTACTGTAACAACTAAACTAACAGTAAAAGATATTGCCAGTGCATCTACATATATTAAAAAATACTATGACAAAAATGGTGTTTTGCCAGCATATGTAACTATCTCTGGAAAAAAATATACAAGATCACAATACCTTTATTTAAGTTCTTCAGCTATTGTTAAAATTAATTCTAGTCCAAATTCAGCAATTAATTCTAAAATTACAGTTAAAAATGTTAAATCTGCTACAAACCCTAATGGAGTTTTCATTAATAAAACTTTAAGTAAAAATAATTATGTTGATTTAGCAAAAAGAACTAGTAATTTTATAAATAAAAATAAAATAGCCCCTAATTATGGTAATACACATTTAGGACAATTAAAATATGAAGATACAATTTATAACTTTGCATCTATTCTTTCTAGTTATGAAAAAACTAAAAAACTTCCTAGTTCAATAAAAATAAAAACTAGTGTTAATCCAAGTTTAAATGATACTAAGCTATCTGTTCAAGCACTTAATAATTTGACTGGGACTGATGGAATGCGTATATTGCAACAATATATTGGAAAAAATTTCCGCCATGGATCAGGTTTAGGTACTACTTATAGTGCTGTTGAAAAAAATAGAGGTGGAGACTGCTGGGGATTAGCTGATTGGGCTGCAAAAGTACTTAAAGCTAATAATTACACTGTTAGAGTTGTTGAAGGTGCAAGTAAATCATCATATAATCATAGATGGGTTCAATTCAAAATAGATGGAAAGTGGATTAACTTTGAATCTACTCTTGTTTCTAAAACACATGGTAACATAGACTATACTAAAACATGTGCTAGTGTTAGAAGCATTATTAAAGTATATTAACTCATATCCTAAATATTATGAATATAGATATGAGTATATATTATTTTTTTTAATTATTTATTATAAATAGTTATTTTAACTCTTAATCCTCTTTCTTGTTGAATTAAACAAGCAGATAATGGTATAAAATGAGAATCTATTAAAAGCCTAAGATAAGTAGCTATTTCTGCTGGAAGACGTAGCGGGCTTTTTATTTTAAATTTACCAGTACGGATATCACAAGCAATTTTTCCATTTTTATCTATAAATAAATCAGTTGAAATAGTTGGAGCATCAAGCTCTGAGTTTACCGATGCTAATTCTTTAATATCCAGTGCTTTATTAAGTTTTCTAGTTTCAGAACTAGTTAAATTTAATCCACCTTCAAGTTCAAATGGAATTTCATTATCTTTAAATTCTATTTTAGAGGATATAAATTTTTCATGTGCCTCTGAAGAATGAATTCCTTTTTTATTTTCATTAGCTATATACCAAGCTCTCCCAATTACTTTATCTATATTTTGTTCAGGAGGAATAACACCTTTTGCTTCATATTCTCTCATAAGATGGAGAACTTCTTCCCTACTTACACCTTCGGTTATTGAACTAATAGCTAAACGTGTTAAAACTGGACCATATCCAGCCCTACGGAATGTTGCCCATAGTGACTCTTCATCATAATAGAACCTATTTTCAATAATACTATTTAGGCAATTACCACTTAAGTAAGACATTTTCATTAATGCAGAACGTGAATATTTATTCATTCTTTTTGTTGTTTCACTAATATCTCTTTCAGTTAGAATATTATTATTTTTTATTTCACGTTGAAGTATTTTTGTAGTTGATTTTGGAAGTAGCTCTTTAATATCTTCAGGAATAATCATATCATTATCAATAATGGATTTTCTAATATATCTTCCTGAAACTTTTTCTCCAACTTGAAGCTCTTTAATTATATGGAACTTCATATTTCGTCCATACTTTCCTTTTAAAAACTCATTAACAGCAAACCAACGAATTACATTTCTGTTTGGGAGATCACGTGGAATTCCAACAAAAATTCCTTGTTTAACAAATTTTTCAGAGTATTTGATAATTTTAGAAGTGGAAACATTAGCTGCATCAACATAGTCAACTACACCATCTTCAATCATCATAGCTATTCTAATAGGAACTGAATATGCAAGAGTAAGTCGGTGGTGTAATCCTTCAATTGGCACCACTTTATCTGCACCTGCAGCCAATGCCATTTCACGTCGTGCTTCATAGCTTGTAAAAAATGGAGCATGGTTTGCACTATACCCTTTATTAAGATATATGGATACATCATCCCCTGTTTCTTCAGCTATTTCTCTTCCTTTTTCAATTAATTTCACATGCCCCAAATGTAATGGGTCAAAATCTGCACTAATACCAATCATTACAATCACAAAACTTCTAAAAAACTAAAAATTGCTAATTTTACTAAAAATTACAAAATTTACTAAAGATTACAATAAGATAACTACTAAATATGAAATACATAATATAAACAGTGAATGGAAAAATCATGAACTCTACAATAAATTAAAAATTATGGCTAAAATCTATGAATTAAAAATCAAGAATAATTAATTAACAATGAAATAGGATAATAAAATTTATAATAAAAGTAAAATGAACACCATGATAATGGAAATAAAAATAAAAAAAGAAGTTATTAGGGATTAAATTGTATTAAACTATATTATGATTATTTTATTGTAATGATATTACAACTATCCCTAGTTCTACCTAGTTTCTACCTATTAATTGAAAAACGCCAGTAATAATTAACCAAATTCCAATTAACGCACCTAATATAAGTGGATCTTTTATATAAGTACCTACAATAAAATAGATAACCCCTAATACAATACCTGCAACACCAGGCCAAAACCCAAACTTATTATCTCGATTACCAATAATTGTAACTAAACCAATTATTATTAACAATATTCCTGCAAGATATAGAGTTATACTGGCTAAGAATGCAAACAATGACGGAATAAACAATATTCCTAAACTTAAAATCAAAGCAATTATACCAATTACTATACTAATTACACTTTGAAAAGTGTCATATTCAATACCTGAAACCCCTGAAATCAACAACCATATTGCTAAAAGTAGTATTGATAAACCTATTATTGTTGAAGCTGCAAGAGCCCCCAATAATGGAAATGCAACTATAATAATACCCAATACTATTGCTATTATACTCATAACTGAACTTTTCATAATTTATCCTCTCTAATAATATATTCTTATTATTGTCACAAACTATAATTAAGTTAATAAAATATTATGAAATATACCAATACATCATAACTATATTAGGGTATATTAAATTATTATAAATTATATTTATAACTATAATAGTTGATTAATAAATGATAATAATAAATATTAGTACTAATATTATTTATATTTTGTTAATTAAGTTAATTATTAATATTCTTAATTAATATTCATTGTACATTATTCACCATTAAAGAAAAATTTATTGATTATTTTATTAATTATTGATTATTAATTATTAATTATTGATTATTAATTATTAATTATTTAAATTAAAAGTTAATTCTTTTTATAGCATATCTATTAGCCCAGCATTGAATGCAAACTGCAATAGGTAAACCTGCTGTGTGAGTAGAAGCTTTTAGAACATTAACTTCAAGAGCTGTTGTTTTGCCACCTAATCCCATAGGACCAATTCCAAGGTTGTTTATTTCTTCTAATAAATCATCTTCAATTTCAGTAAGTTGATTATTTTCAGTTTCTGTAAATTGGTTTCTAATTTCTTCTTTATATTCTTTTATTAATGATTTTTTAGCTAATTTCATAGCTAAATCAGATGATCCTCCAATTCCAACACCAACGACTATAGGAGGGCAAGGTTTTCCACCTGCTTTTTTTACTGTTTCAATTACAAAATCTTTAATAGCACCTATTCCTTCACCGGGGAGTGCCATTTTAAGACCATTGTTATTTTCAGAGCCAAATCCTTTTGGTAAAATAGCAAATTCAATGAAATTACCATCAACTAATTCAATATCAATTTGGGGAATAAATTTTCCAATATTATTCCCTGTATTTTGACGTGTAATTGGATCTACAACATTAGGTCGTAGCGGAACATCGTTTGTGGCATTAATTATTCCATTTTTAATACCTTTAACCATTTCAGATAGATTTATATTTGTAGATGTTCCCAGTTTAATAAAAAGAATAGGTAACCCTGTATCCTGACACATAGGAATAGATTTTTCTTTGGCAAGCTTAATATTTTGCAATATAGCTTCAAGATTTAGTAATGCAATTTCAGAATCTTCAACTTTAATAGCATCTTCAATGTAGGATTCAATATGTTTTGGAAGTTGGATAACTGCCTTTTTGTAAATTTCATAAACTGTGTTTTCAGCAAGTTCCTTAATATTGCAATCATTACAATTATTGCAACTATTATTGTTATTATTATTATCCCTAATATTATTCATACCAACATATTAGTAGTTCATGTTATTTATGTTATACTACTTTTAGCTAATACTTTATTCACAATTCTAATACACAATTAATAATAATAATAATAATAATAAGAGTAACTAGAGTAATAATAATGTAAATGTAAATAGTAATGATAGTAGTAATAGTAATAACAATAATGATTACATTTACAAATACATTTTTAGAAAAGTTAAATTAAAAAATAAGAATTATATTACATAACACCCTTAAGTCTATTTAACTCTTTAGCAATTTTATTTTGCTTATTAGCTACTAATTCCTCTGCATCACAAGTTAAGGCATTAGTAGGGCAAGATTCCACACAAACTGGACTGTCTTTGTTAACACAAAGATCGCATTTATTAGCTAAACCAATATGATCCATAGAAATAGCCCCTATTGGACAAACATCACGGCATTTAGCACAACCAATACATTTATCTTTATTAATTACAATTGCTCCACCAAGTTCTTCAATAGCAGATTCAGGACAAATATTCAAGCAAGGAGCTTTATTAGGAGTGCAGTGCATACAAAAAAGTGGTACTCCACCCCCCATACTTATAGCATTTTGTGGACAGTTACGCTCACATTTAGAGCAGTCCACACAACTTCCTGGGTTTAAAATTAAATCAGTCATTATATTATCCCCATATTTATAATTAGAGTTATTATTACTATTGTTATAATTATTATACTACTTTTATTGCAATTAGCATTATTTAGTAATATTAATAACATTAACCAGCTATTTTTTACTATGTGCTTTATTAGTACGCCTAACACTAGTTAGTATATTAACGAAACTATTTTCTTTAGCTTTAGCTGGTTTATTTAAATTTGCAATACGTTTTAAGTAATCCTCTTGTTTTTGTTTCTTAATTATATCTGGATTAATTAATGAAATTGCTCTTTTAGAACAAGCTTTAATACAAGAAGTTTGATTATCATCTAAGTCACGAGTAGCACATAAATCACATTTATTAGCTTTTTTACCATCTACATTAACAGCACCGAAAGGACAGACAAGAAGACACAATCCACATCCAATACACTTCTCAGCTACTACAGAATTATTAGTCATAGCATCAGTAGGGCAAATTATAACACATGGAGCATCTTCACAGTGCTGACAAACTATAGGATAATGGGATCCATCAATTTCCCTAATAGAAATTCTTGAATCTCCGTAAAGACGAGTACAAGCTCCTTCACAGTCCCCACATCCATCACAGAGTTCTGATTGAACCATTATTTTATCCAAACTTATTCCCCCATAAATATTATTGATTTAAATTAATATTTAGCTGAATATAAGCTAGAACTTTTATATCATTAAAGATTAACTAGTTCTAGATATAAATAGCTAATATCTAAATCTTATATTCACCACACTGACAATTAACATGCTCTTGAATTTCCGCTTTTGCATCATCAGATAAATGTTTAAATCTCTTTTGAGCATTAAGATAATCAGTAATAGGTCTTCTTTGAGATGGTTTATAAGTTACTTTAAATTCACCATCTTCAATTTCAAATAAATTCCAAGCTCCACTTTCAACAGCCAATCTACCTAGCTCAATGGTTTTAGAAGGATCATATCCCCAACCAGTAGTACAAGGTTGACTAATATGAATATAAGCAGGCCCCTTAATCTCAGAAGCCTTTTTAACTTTAGAAATCAAGTCTTCAGGATAAGATATAGATGCAGTAGCTACATAAGGAATTCCGTGAGCTGCCATAATTAAAGGCATATTCTTTTTAGGTTGATCTTCACCAAAACTCTCTTTTCCATGGGGAGAAGTAGTAGTAGAAGCACCAAAAGGAGTAGAAGCACTTCTTTGGATACCAGTATTCATATAAGCTTCATTATCATAGCATATGTAAATAATATTATGCCCACGTTCCATAGCCCCAGATAGAGCCTGCATACCAATATCAGCAGTTCCCCCATCACCTGCAAAAGCTACAACATTAACATCTTCTTTTCCTTGAGCTTTTAAGGCAGATACTACACCAGAAGCAACAGAACCTGCATTTTCAAAAGCAACATGAATCCACGGAATTTCCCAAGCAGTTTCCGGAAAAGGAGTAGTAATAACTTCTAAGCAACCAGTAGATGAAATAGCTACAGTATTACGACCTAGTGCTTTAAGAGCTAGACGTACAGCTATTGTTGCACCACAGCCAGCACAACCTCTGTGTCCCGGAGCTAAAAGTTCATCATCAGTAAATTCTTCACCACAAATATTCATTGTTTTCCTCCTATTCCCCTTTGGTTTTAAGACCAATCCAGTTTATATCTTTAACAGGATTCTTTGTTTTAGCAACAATATCATCAATATCACTAGGAGTTATATCACGACCTCCAAGACCAACAATAAAGTCGTAAACTTCACCATCATATTTTTGACTACATTTAGCTTGGATATCATTGTATAATGCTCCACCCACACCAAATGAAATATTCTTATCTAAAACAGCTACTTTAGAAGATCCAGATATTGCATCACTAATCTTTTTATATGGGAAAGGCCTGTAAACTCTTACTTTAAGAAGGCCTAATTTTTCACCATTTTCACGAGCAATATCTACATATTCACGTAAAGTACTACAAATAGAACCCATTCCAACTAAAATAATCTCAGCATCATCACATTTATATTCTTCAACAAAATCATATTTTCTACCAAATTTAGCTTCAAAATCAGCACTAACTTCAGTAATTACATCTTCTGCATTTTCCATAGCTTCTTCTACTTGATAACGAGCTTCCATATAATAATTAGGGTCTGTGAAAGTACCAAGTGACATAGGTTTACTTGGATCTAAAAATGCATGAGTAGGTTTATATGAAGGTAAGAAACTGTCAACTTCACTTTGAGACAAAATATCAACAGGTTCAGCTGTGTGAGTTAAAATAAATCCATCTAAACAAACCATAGTAGGAAGTAATACTTTTGGATTTTCAGCTATTTTGTAAGCCATAATTGTAGTATCAATTGCATCTTGACCATTTTCAACATAAATCTGAATCCATCCTGCGTCCCTTTGAGCAATAGAATCTTGCTGATCATTCCAAATATTAAGTGGGGCAGATATAGCCCTATTTGCATTAGCCATAACTATAGGCATTCTCATACCAGCAGCTGCAAATAAAATTTCATGCATAAGCATTAACCCCTGGGAAGAAGTAGCTGTAAATACCCTTACACCTGTGCCTGAAGCTCCAAGAGCTGCACTAATTGCACTGTGCTCAGATTCTACTCTAACATATTCCGCATCAAGATCCCCATCGGCAACAAACTGAGCTAAATACTCGGAAATTGAAGTTTGAGGAGTAATAGGATAAACTGGAACTACTTGAGGTTTAGATAGTTTTACAGCTTCAGATATTGCTCTATTTGCTGTCATAACTTTTTTTACCATTTTTTTTATCTCCTTTAAACAAGCTATTAATCTATTCCTTCACCATTATAATAGCTTCAACTGGACATTCTTCTTTACAAATGCCACAACCTTTACAATAATCATAATCAATGTCGTGATCTTTATTTATACAACCTTCTGGGCAAAATAAAATACAATTATCACAACTAATACATTTATCTTTGTCCAAAATTGGTTTAAATGTTCTCCAGCTACCAGTTTTATTTTGCCTGGTGCTTCCAGGATTAGCAACTGCTCCCCCTATTGATTCCATACATAATCACCTTTTATTAGTATTAACATAAATATTAGTAATATAATTATTAGCTGTATCTTTAATAATATTTTTATCAGTAATATGATTATTAGTAATATTGATAATTGAAATAATATTATAGTTAATATTATCCCAAATATTTATAAAATAAGTATTATTATTAGTAGTAGTATTAATAAAGTTTAAATTTGATTGTAAGCTATTGTTGCAGCATTAGAATTCTTTTCACCTAATTTACCAGGAAATGTTTCATTAATAGCTTTTAAAATCGAATCTAAGCTAACTTGACCACTTTTCTTAGCAAATGATCCTAACATAATAGTATTAACAATAGGAACTCCTAAGTTCTTTAAAGCTATTTCTGTTGCATCTATACTAAATACAGAATTTTTAGTAGTATTTTGTTCATTAGTAGTATTAATAATAACTTCACCATCATCTTTTAGACCAGAGTACACATCTACAACATCCAAAAGCCCATCATCAAGAACAATTACATAATCAGGGTTATAAACTTGATATTTAATACGTATCGGCTTATCATCTATTCTAGTAAACGCCATTACTGGAGCACCTCTTCTTTCTACTCCAAAAAATGGGAATGCCTGTGAATATTTACCATCTTCAAAAGCAGCCTTCGCTAAAATCTCTGCAGCGGTAACGGCACCTTGTCCCCCACGACCGTGAAAACGAATTTCAATCATCATTTACCTCCAATTCATCATGTATAATCATTATAAATTACAAAGTATATAAACTTTTAGAAAACATGGAAAATCAAAATAAACTCAAGCAAAAAGTGGGATGTCTTCAAAACAAGTAGTAACATTAGATTAGTATTATATCTAGTAATACAATAGCACTTATAATTACAAACATAGGCAGATAATATACTAAATCAAAAAAATAAGTCATTAATGATTAAAATAAAGCTATTCAATTAGAATAATAATTCTATAGTATATTGGAAATTAAAATATTATTTTTCTCATTTTTATTTATTAATGATATGGTTCTAGTTAAAATAAATATATTTAATAGTAGCTACAAATATTAAACTAATAGCTACATAATAATAGCCACATAAATTACAATATTAAATACAATTATAATAATCTAATATAAAAAAACTTATAAAAATATAAATAAAACAATTCTAGAAATAACTATAAAAATAATCCAATGCATAATTGAAATTATATAAAAGGTGTTAAAGTTGAAAGTTCTAGTTGTGACAGGTATATTAGCAAGTCCAATTATTGAGAATTCCATTGCAGAATGGAGAAATAGTAAGAAAAATGCTAGTGTAGAAGAAGTTAAGGAAGAGTTGGAAATAGTTATTCATGTGACAAATAGCCAAATAGCTGCATTTTTAACACCAAATAAAATAATAAAAGAATTAAAATTGAAAATAGATTCAAATAGCCTTGAATTAAATGATGATGATATCATACTAGTTCCAGGATTAATTAGAAAGTCAACAAAAGATATTGTAGATGCACTAGGAATTAAGTGTTTTAAAGGACCAACAAATGGAGCAGATTTGTCAATAGTATTAGAATTAATTGGAAAAATAGAATTATCACAAGAAAAAGCTGCAGATCAATTAATTGAAGAAGAAAAACGGAAAAAAGCATTTGAAACAATAGCAAAATTTGAGTCAGATCTTGAACTTCGTGAAAAACTATTAAAAAAACCAAATAATATATTAGTAAAGAATTTAGCTGTTGGGGAAGATTTTCCAATAAGAGTGTTAGCAGAAATAGCTAATGCACCAGTACTTCCAAAAGAAGAATTAATTAGAAAAGCTAGGTATTTTGCAGAAAATGGAGCAGATATGATAGATATTGGGATGGTAGCTGGAGAAAATTTTTCAGACAAAATTCCAGAGATAATAGAAACTGTTAGAAGTGTAATAGGTGAAAAACCACTTAGTATAGACACATTGAATCCAGAAGAAATAAAAGTAGCTGTTAAATGTGGAATTGATTTAGTATTAAGCTTAGATTTAGGGAATTACAAAGAATTAGTACCTCTACTTCGTGAAAAAGGAATACCTGCAGTATTATTACCTACTAATTTTAGAGAAGGAAAATTTCCAGAGAATATATCTGAAAGAATAGAAGCTATGGAAGAATTAATTGAAAAATGTGGGGCAATTGACTTTTTAGCTGATTTAGTGTTAGATCCAATTAATAGTCCCAGTATTGTTGATTCAATAATAGCTACAAAAAAATTTAAAAGTAGAAATGAATTCCCTGTATTTTTTGGAGTGGGAAATGTTAGTGAACTGCTTGATGCTGATTCAGTTGGAGTTAATGGATTATTAGCAGGAATAGGAATGGAATTAGGAGTAGGAGTTCTTTTTACAGTAGAAGAAAGTGGAAAAACTGCCAGAAGTGTTTATGAACTAGCTATTGCATCAAAAATGATGTTTTTAGCTAAAAGTAGAAACTCAATACCAAAAGATTTAGGTCTTGATCTTCTAGTATTTAAAGATAAAAGAAAAGAAAATATTAGTGTTTTAAATACTGTAGGTGAAGAAGATATTAGCAAATTAGAAGGAAAAAGTAGAGAAGATGTAAAGGAAAAAGATGGGGAAATTGGAAATGAAAAAATTCATAAAATAGTTGCTAGTGAATGTAAAAAATTTAAGTTAGACCCATCAGGTAGCTTTAAAATAAGAATTGAAGATGAAAAAATAAAATTAATTCATTATAAAAAACTTAAAGCGGATATGGAAATAGAAGGAAGATATGGAAAAGAAATTTATGATGAACTAGTAAAACAAGGACTAGTAAGTAGAATGGAACATGCCGCATATTTAGGAAGTGAATTACAAAAAGCAGAAATAGCTCTAGCTACTGGAAAAAATTATACCCAGGATTTTGAACTATTTAAAAAACCATTAGACTTGAAATAATCCATATAAATATTTATTATAAATATTATACTAATTAATTTAAAAATAAAATAATATTAAATTGGGTAAATAATTATTAAATAGATTAAGAATGGAAAATAAAAAAATAAAAGCCAAATATTTTAATTTGGCAAAATATATTGTATATATTAAAATTAAGGCTTTTTAAAAGTAAGCATGAATATAGTCCTATTACCAATACTTACCGCCCTATCGGCTATTCTCTCTAAGAATCTAGCTATGAAAATAAAATTGATTATTGTAGAAATAGAATCTTTATCTTCGAACATAGCATCAGTTGATTGTTTAAGAATAGTATCGAATAAATCATCAACTTTATCATCATCAGTACTTAAATCTTTAGCTAAATCAATATTTTGGTCTAAAAAAGAGTGAAAACCTTTACTAAGCATCATTTGAGTAAAATCACCCATATGCTGTAGATTATCAACAAGTTTTGTAGGGGCATTTATATCTTTAATAAGCTCAGCAAATTCTGAAATATTAACATCTAAGTGACCAATTCTTTTTAAGTGATTGTTAACTCTTAAAGCAGATTCAATAAATCTTAAATCACCAGCAACAGGTTGTTCTGTAGCTAAAAACCTAATACAATCTCTTTCTAAGCTAAATGTAATATCATCTAGTTCTTTACTTTTTGTAACAATTTCTTCAGAAACTGATTCATTATAATTTTCTAATAAGCTAATAGCTTTTCTATTTAAGTCTAAAACTAATTGTCCAACATCATCTAATTTTTCTATGACATCTTCAATCTTATTTCTAAATGAAATTCTAGGATAATTTTCATCCATAATAATACCTCATTATAATAATTTGTTTAAGTTGTTTAATATAGTTAACTAATCATTAATGTGCTAATTAGTAAATATTAACTAACCAAACCTTCCTGTAATATATTCTTCTGTTTTTTGGTGTTTTGGTGAAACAAATAGCTTTTCTGTTTCATTACTTTCAATAATAACACCATTTAAGAAAAATGAAGTGTATTGGGAAACTCTTGTAGCTTGTTGCATATTGTGAGTAACAATAACAATAGTATAATCCTTTCTAAGGTGGTGGATTAAATCTTCAATTTTAGCAGTAGAAATTGGGTCAAGTGCTGAACATGGCTCATCCATTAAAATAACTTCAGGATTATTAGCTATTGTTCTTGCAATGCATAATCTTTGTTGTTGCCCTCCAGAAAGTCCCATAGCAGACATATCGAGCTTGTCTTTTACTTCATCCCATAACGCTGCTGCTTTTAAACTTTCTTCTACTCTAGCTTCAATAACACCTTTATCATTAATTCCATGAATCTTTAAAGCATAAGCCACATTATCAAAAATGGATTTAGGAAAAGGGTTTGGCTTTTGAAATACCATACCTACCTTTTTTCTAAGTTCATCCACATCAATTTTAGGAGCATAAATATCTTTACCATCTAAATAAATGTCACCATCTTTTTTAAAAGTAGGGATTAAATCATTCATTCGGTTTAAGGTTCTTAAAAATGTAGATTTACCACATCCCGAAGGACCAATTAATGCTGTAACTGAATTTTTAGGAATTTCAGCTGAAACATCATGTAGAATATGAGCTTCGCCAAAGTATACATTTAAATTATTAACTTCAATTTTATTTTCATTATTATTAATCATTTTATCACCTACTATCTGATAAAATCTTTAAATTGTCAAAATAGTTATAATATAATTTATAATTATAATAATTATTTTTATGATAATTATTTTGCGATTTATAACAATTATATTGTAAGAATTTATAATAATTGTAATTTTGAAAATTATAATCTTAAAAATTACAATATTAAATCTATTATTTAAATTAGGATTTGTTAATTAGTATTTATTGTTTATTTATGTATTATTATTTAGAATTTACTAATTATAGTTTATTATTTAATTAATAAACTACCTACTCAAACTACCTACCCATCATTTTCCTTTGATACCTATCTACAAACATATTAGTAGCTATTGTAACTACAAGTACAATTATAACTAAAACTGCTGCAGTTCCAAATGCATTTTCAAGAGAAATACCTTCTGTAGCTAATATATACAAGTGAAGTGGTAAAGGGCGTCCTGGATCAAATATTGAAATAGGAGTAGATAATGAAGCTCCAACTGCAAACATTACAGCAGCTGCTTCGGAAATTGCACGAGTCATACCTAAAATAATACCGGTAGCTATACCCGGAAATGCTGCTGGAATAACAACTCTATAAACAGTCTGCCATTTAGAAGCACCTAACCCAAAGCTACCTTCACGGTATGAACTTGGTATAGAACGAAGAGTTACTTCTGAAACTTGGAAAATTGTAGGTAATGCCATTAAAGCCAATACTAATCCCCCTGAAAGTATTGACCAACCTAGATTTAAAGCTACTACAAAGAAAGCTAACCCAAATAAACCAAATACAATAGATGGAATTGAAGCTAAAGTCTCAGCACCAAATCTTATTAATTTAACAACTCTAGTTTCGCTAGAATATTCAACCAAGTAAACTGCAGCACCAACACCAAGAGGAGTAGCTATTAAACCTGCAATAAGAGTAACATATAAACTAGATATTATCATAGGGAAAATTCCCCCATCTTTTCCAGAATCAATAGGATCAGAAAAGATAAAATCAAAATTTACAACAGTTAATCCATTAACAAGTATGTATCCCAATACAAAAATAAGGATAAGTATTGTAATTATACCCGCAGCCCAGAAAACACCATTCATAATCTTTTGAGAGGTTTTTGGAGATAAGAATTTGAAAATCATAAGTTCCCTCCTCCTACTTCTACTTTATATTTACGTTGAATATAGTTTGCAACTACAAGTAAAATCATGATAAGTAAGAAAAGTACAATAGCTGTTGAAAATAATGCATTATAATGAATACCCGTAGCATAACCCATTTCCAATGCAATATTAGCGGTTAAAGTCCTTATCGGATCAAAAATAGAATTAGGAATCATAGCCACATTTCCTGCAACCATAATAACAGCTAAAGTCTCTCCAACTGCCCTCCCCATACCTAAAATAATAGCAGTTGTAATTCCAGGAAGTGCAGCAGGAAATATAATGTTTTTAATAGTTTGCCATCGAGTTGCACCAAGTCCTAATGATGCTTCCTTATATTCATTAGGAACCGCACGTATAGCATCTTGTGAAACACTTATAATGGTTGGTAAAATCATTACAGTTAAAATTATAGCTGCTGTAAGCATACTAAACCCAGTTCCACCAAATGTTTCTCTCATGAATGAAACAAGTATAATTAATCCAAAAAATCCATAAACAACAGATGGAATTCCAGATAAAGTTTCAATTACTGGCTTTAAAATTTTTCTCATATTTTCAGGAGCTACTTCTGCCATGAAAATAGCACAAAGTAGAGATAATGGCACTGCCATAAGAAGTGCAAGTAAAGTTACACATACAGAACCTACAATCATTGGTAAAACACCAAACTCATCTAGATTAGGATGCCATGACATACCAAAGACAAATTGGAAAAATCCAATTTCAGTTAATGCTGGAAAACCTTCCATTACTATAAAGCCAAATATAAGTAAGATTACAAGTATAGAGAAGATTGATGTAATAAATAATCCTTTTTCTATAATAAATTCTTCCGTTTTCGACATAATTCACCTCTCAAAACCACAACCTTTAAAAAAAGGTTGATTAAAAAAATAATGGTTTAACAAATTGTACAAATACCATGCACCAGTAGCAATAATAGCAGTTAAATATTTGAAACCATTACCCCATAATTAAATGAATACCATATTAACTGTACCAAAATCATTAATAAAATTGTTATAATCATTAAGTATTAGTATTATTCTTATTATTAATATCCTATTATTAATATTCAATATTGCAAATATTATAATTATAATTACTATGATTATTGGTATTATTATTCTTATTATTAATATTAGTATTAATATCCTTAGAATTACAATTAATATTATTACTATTAATATTAGTATAAATTTTTTTATTATTATAAATTTAGTTTACATTGATTATTGTTTTGCTATTGTATATATTATTATTTGTGTTATTATTTTTATGTTATTATTTTCAAAATTAATTTCATTAAACTTAGAATTTATTCTAGAGTGAAAAAAATAAGTAAAATAAAAAAAGTAAAAGTTGATCTACTAAACTATAATGTAGAGTTATGACACAGCTTTAACAATTTTTTCTTCCATTAAGATTTTAGAACCTTCAGGACCCATTACCCAGTCAATGAAAGCTTTAACATCTTCTTTAGCTTCACCTTTGACTATGAAAAGGAAAGGTCTTTGTAATTCATAAGTGCCATCGGAAATTGTTGCTTCACTTGGAGCCACACCATTTATAGAAATAGCTTTTACATCATCACTCATATGAGCAAATGAAACAAATCCAATTGCATTAGGATCTTGAACTACAGATTGTTTAACTGCTTCAGTTGAACTTTGAACAGTTGCATCTTCTTTAATTTTTGTGTCTTTACCCATTACAATATTTTGGAAAGCATCTAATGTTCCAGAACCTTCTTCACGAGTAATTAAGTTAATTTTACTGTCAGAACCGCCTAATTCTTTCCAGTTAGTAATTTTACCAGAGAAAATATCTTTAAGTTGATCATTGCTTAGACTTGATATGGTATTTTGTTTATTAACAGCTACAACAATTCCATCGTTACCTAATTCATAAGTAGTTAAACCCTTAGACTCATTAGTTTTTAACTCTTTAGAACTAGTACCAATATCCGCAGTTCCATCATTAGCACTCTTAATACCTACACTAGAACCTCCACCTTGGACATTAATTTTAACATCGGGATTAGATTTTTTATATTCTTCAACTAATTTCTCAGCAACTGGTTGGACAGAAGTTGAACCAACAATATCAATTTTAGGGCCAGTACTACCACCAATAGCCATGAATACTCCAATAGCTATAACTACTACAACTACTATTCCAATTAAATATTTTTTTTGCATTTTGTATCACCAATTCATAGCTTGATTTTTACATATATAAAGGTTACTACTAAATGAATAAAAGTTCTCAAAATATGAACATAAAAATAGTTAACGTATGTATTTCAAAATAAAAGTTCATTAAATATGAACAATAATATTTTAATGATGATTTTTAGAGATAGTTATTCAAATTAAGTTAAATTAAGAAAAAATAGGAAAAATAATGTAATAATAGCTATTAGACTAATATAATTTATTAAAATAATTATAGCAATGAATTATAATATTAAATTATGATTTAAAAATAATATTATTTATAATATCTTAAATAATTATAAAAAAAGAATTTTTAGATAAAAATAAGGATTTAATACAATTATTAGAATTATTATAGTTAAATGAATAAGTGAAATTAAAATTAGAATAATTATAAATAATATTATAAATATTATAAATACAGGAGGCATTTTTATAACCATTAAATCTATTATTAACAAGAAAATAGCTATTAAATAAAATATTTAGAAAATAATTAATAATAAAAGAAACTTATAACATATATGTAATATGAATATTGTAAATAGAATGTTATAAAATAAATATTGTAAATACAATAAATGAATATGGAAAATAAATTAAATAAAGTAAATAAAATAGATATATAATTGAAATAATTAAAATGGGTAAAAGAAGTATAACATAAAAAACATAATTATAATATATCAAATAATGGTGTAAAAATGATTGATAAAGAAAACACAGAAGATTATGATTATAAAAGAGCAAAGGAAAAGGTAGAAGAAGTTAAAGGATTTTACACACACGTAATAACATATATTACCATAAATGCATTTCTAATTGTAATTAACCTTATTAGTTCACCAAATAACTTTTGGTTCTACTGGATAGCTGGATTTTGGGGCATTGGACTATTTTTCCATTTTTTAAGTGTTTTTGTTTTCAATAGAAATATTCTTGGAAAAGAATGGGAAGAACGTAAAATAAAAGAATATATGGAAAAAGAAAAGAAATAATAAAAATTTAGAGTAAAAAAAGAGAATAGAAAAGAATTAAAATAAAAGAATATATGGAAAAAGAAAAGAAATGATGAAAAAATAATAATTAATTTAAACAACTATTTTTTCCTTTTTAATTATTTTGATGCCCTCAGGGCTATGAATCCAGTCTAAAAACTCTTTTACTGTACCAGTTGGAGTTCCTTTAACTAAAAATAAGAAAGGTCTTTGTATAGAATAAGAACCATCTGCAATTGTTGCCTCACTTACAGTTACACCTTCAATTTTTAAAGGTTTAACATCACCACTAAGGTGAGAAAAGGATAAGAAACCAATAGCTCCAGGATCAGATTTTACAGATTGAGCTACTGATTCAGTAGAAGATTGTACAATAGCATCGTCTTTAATTGATTCATCACCCATAACAATACTTTCAAAAGCCTGACGAGTTCCAGAACCTTCTTCACGAGTAACAACATTAATTGGCATGTCAGAGCCCCCAACTTCTTCCCAGTTAGTGATTTTCCCAGAAAATATATCTTTAACTTGGTTCTTAGTTAAGTCCTCAATGGAATTAACTTTACTGACACCTATAACAATTCCTTCTTTACCAATTAAAACTTCAGTAATATTCTCTTTTTCGTCATCACTAAGTGATTTAGAACTCATACCAATTTCAGCTATTCCTTGTTCAGTACTACGGATTCCCATACCCGAACCTCCTCCTTGAACATTAATCCGTGTCCCATTATGAGATTCTTGAAATTTAATAGCTAATTTCTCAGCTACCGGTTGAACAGAAGTTGAACCAACAATATCCACACGTTCGTAACCAGTACCTGGAACAACAAGGGCGATAACCCCAATTATAATAATAATTAGTAAAATTAATACTTTATATTTTGCATTCATAAAAATTCACACTCATAGTTTATTAACTATAATATGAACTAAAG
>JBOFHT010000043.1:0-6729 GCA_051649785.1 Methanobacteriaceae archaeon | reverse complement strand
AAACCATATAAACAAATATAATAAAAATTAAACCTCAAAGAAATCAATTTCAGAAAAACAATTTCAATAAATATATTAAGTTTAAAGACTATAAATAAAATATTAAAACAATTTAATAAATTTAGCAAAGTTAATAGTACAAAATATGATTTTAAATTCAATTTACAAAAATAAAAGTAGTAATAATAAAAACAACTGAATAATTTATTAAAATAATAACTGTGATATTATGTTTATGGGTGCATCAACTAAGCAAGGTTTAGATATAGCTAAAAAAAGCAGAGAAATTGTTAGAGAGCAAATAGCTAGTGAAATTGCAAATTTTTCTAAAGAAGAACAAGATATTGTAGAGCGAATTGTTCATTCTACAGCGGACATCGAGTATGCTAAACTTGTTTCATTTAATAATAACTTTGTAGAAACTAGTTTAAAAGCCATTAAAAACAATGAAGATATTTTAACAGATATTAATATGGTTAAAGCTGGAATTAATAAAAATTACAATGGAAACATTAATTGCTTTATATCAGAGCCAGAAGTTGTTAAGATTGCAAAAGAAAAAGAAATTACACGTGCAGCTGCTGCTATTGAATATGCTGCCGAAAATGGTTTTAAAGGAATAATAGCCATTGGAAATGCACCAACTGCATTATATAAAGCTATGGAATTATTTGAAGAAGGTAAGATAAATCTTAAATCAATTGTTGGAGTTCCTGTCGGATTTGTTGGTGCAGCAGACTCTAAAAATGATTTAACTAAAACCAATATCCCTAGTATTATTACAAATGGTCCAAAAGGTGGAACCCCAATAGCTGTAGCCACTATTAATTCACTCATTAGTTTAGCTAGTTTATAATTTTAATTATACAACTTATTAAATTAAAAGAAAGCTCCTAAGTTCTTATTTAATAGGACAGTTAATTAATTAAACTGTTGGAAAAAATAAATGAGAAAGGAGTGGAAAAATAAAGAAAAATAGTTAAAATAATTAGAATAAATAATGAGAGTAAATAAAAATAATAAAATAAAAGTAAAAATAAGTGGAATAAATAAAATAATTAATAATCCTAATAATAGTTTAAATAATTGTTGGAATGATTTTATGAACTCACAAGAAATGTTTGAAGTATCAAAAAAATACTTACCAGGTGGTGTTGATTCACCTATACGTGCATTTAAACCTTATCCTTTTTTTGCAAAAAGTGGAAATGGATCTAAAATAACTGATATTGACGGAAATGAATACATTGACCATTGTCTTGCATACGGTCCTTTAATATTAGGTCATGTTCCAACAGAAATTACTAAATCTATAACAAAACAACTCCAAGTTGGAACTGCTTATGGAGCACCAACAAAAAATGAAATTAACTTAGCTAAAGAAGTAGTCAATAGAGTGCCAAGTGCAGAAATGGTTAGATTTGTAAATTCTGGAACTGAAGCTACTATGAGTGCTATTCGCCTTGCAAGAGGTGTTACTGGAAGGGATAAAATAGTTAAGTTTGAAGGAGCATACCATGGAGCACATGATTATTGCCTTGTTAAATCTGGCTCTGGTGCAGCATGTTTACCAGATTCTAAAGGAATTCCAAAAGATACTACTAAAAATACACTTTCAGTGCCATTTAATAATGAAGAAGCTATAAAAAATCTCATAAAAGAAGAGAAAAATGAAAATAGATTAAATAATAAAAATAATGGAAATAATGAAAGTGGAATTGCAGCTATTATATTAGAACCTGTAATGGGAAATATTGGGTGTATTGAACCAAAACCAGGATATCTTGAATTTTTAAGAGAAATTACAAAAGAAAATAATATTATGCTTATTTTTGATGAAGTTATAACTGGTTTTAGAGCTAGTGCTGGAGGGGCTCAAGAATATTATGGAATAAAAGCAGATATAAGTACGTTTGGAAAAATACTTGGAGGAGGTTTCCCAATGGGGGCATTTTCAGCTAGTAGAGAAATTATGGAAAATATAGCACCAATTGGAGATGTTTATCAAGCAGGAACCTTTAATGGAAATCCTATATCCATAACTGCAGGATTAACAATGCTAAATAGCTTAAATAACCATACATACAAATCACTAAGTGAAAAAGGGGATTATATTAGAAATGGAATTAGGGAAATAGCTAGTGATAATAATTATAATGTCCAAGTTGTAGGATTAGCTTCAATGTTTCAAATCTACATAAATAGCAATCCCGTTTATGATTATAGTGATGCTAAAAACTCAGATACTAATAAATTCTACAATTACTTTAGAGAATTATTAGATAATGGAGTATTCATACCACCTTCACAATTTGAATGTAATTTCATATCTACAGCCCATAGTAAGGAAGATTTAGATAAATTATTAGTATCTATTGATTCTGCATTAAAAAAAGTATTATGAAGAAAGTATTATAAGATAGTTAAAATAAAAAAACTATCTTATTTAAATTTAAATATTATTTTTATTAATTTTATTAATGTTATTAGTGTTATTAGTGTTACTAATTAGAAATCATAATAAAATGTTATTATATTTTAAAAATGCATTTAACTGTTTTAAAGAAGATGCTACACTTCCAGCAGCTATTTTGCCATGATGAGTTTTAACTTCAGCTGTAATTGCAGGTATTTTTTTTAAGTTTAATACATCTTCCAATGCACCAGGATAAGACTTTCCAGCATAATACTCAAATTTATAAGGGTGGCCTGTTAATTTACTCATAGCTACTGACATTTTATAGCTTTTTATTGTTGGGTATTTAGTAGATAAAATAACATTCTTCCCTGGAACGCCTCCTGGACGAGTACAATGGAAATCACCAACAGATGCAACATTTAAAGATTTAGCTAGTTTGATAACCCTATAAGTGGGAGTTCCAAATTTATTAGAAACCTCATTAAGATTCATACCTTTAAAGTATCTTGAATTAAGTGAAGTAGATTTAGGAACTAAAAACGGAATAATATAAATTGTTCCTTTAATTTGAGAGCTGTTCTTCTTACTTAAGCTATCAATTAACTTCATAGTAGCTACTTGAGAAGATAACTCATTACCATGAACTCCAGAAACAATCAAAACTTTAGGTCCTTTTACATTACCAATTCTTACAATTGGAGTTCCTTTTTTTGAAGCTGTGAGAATTTTATTTGTTAAATTAGATTTTGGAATATTTTTTTTAATTAATGCATTTTTAGTAACATCTCCACCAGTTCCCCATTTGTAGTAGCTAACTTTTACTGTAACTTTAGCACCACTAACACTATCAGAACCTAATGAACCAAATGGTGTGTCAGTAATACATATTACACTACAAACAAAAAAAATTAGTGAAATTATAGTTATGAATCTGTGAAAATTAAAGTTTGAGTTATTAGTATTATTGGTAGTAGTATTAGTAGTAACAGCAGAATTATTGTTATTATTGTTATTATTACTTGTAATATTGATATTATCACCAAAGTTTTTAAATTATTTATTATTTTTATTTATTGTGTTAATTATGTGATTAGATAAACGTTTTGAAAGTCCAAGTATAGTTAAAATTGGTGGACATCCTGGAGCTACAGGTAAAACACTAGCATCACACACATAAAGACCACTAACACTGGTTTTAAGATTTTTATCAACACATTTTCCAATAGCTAAAGTTCCACCAGGGTGAGCACCTCTAAGGTGAGTTGAAACAATAGTTTTAGGATCAACACCTAATTTAGTAAGAATTGCACCTGCAGTAGCTACTCCTTCACTAATAAAACGAATATCTTGAATAGTATTATTTTTATCTACTTTCCCATTTTCTACAGTTCCAGACATTTCATCAGATATTTTAACCATTAAACTAATAATATCTTTTTCAGAGATATTTTTGAATTCATTAGTATTTTCTTTATTATCAAATCTATTTCTAATTTTATCAACTAAAAATTGAGAATAATGGGGGGCTAAAATAAAGTTTTCACCTGTAATTAAAGCATTCATTGAAACTTCACTATTAAGATTAATATCTTTTAAAACACCACCAACAGTAACAAATGGATCCAAAAATAAATTATTACCAATATCATTATTATCTATGGCCATTCTAGAATTCTGAAGAATAGTAGGTGAATCAATAGCCCCTGCTGAAAGAACAACTAAGTCAGATTTTATAATGTTTTCACTACTTTCTAAATTATTAGATTTAGTAGTATTAGTAGTATTATTAATAGTAGTAGTAGATTTTATTTTAGCACCTTTAACTTCATTATTTTCAATAATAAGACTTTCCACCTCAGAGTTAGTGATGATAATAGCACCATTTTCCCTAGCTATTTTAATAAAGTCAGCTGCAGTCCATTTAGCATTAAATGGACAACCAAAAGAACACTTCCCACAAGGATTGCAATCATCGGCTCTTATAAATTTAGGCATTTTTGCAATATTAATACCTAGCTGCTTAGCTGCATCCATAATAGCTACTGTTCCTTTACCAAAATGAGAATCTGGAAGAGTAGAAATATTAAGAAGTTTTTCAACTTCATTAAGTTCAGAGGATATATCAATTCCAAAGTCATTCTTAAGCTCATTTTCAAGACATCTAACAGCATTCCCTGCTGCAACAACAGTAGAACCACCAATACAAGTAGTTTTTAAAATATCGCAACTGTTGTCAGAGTTTTGACTCTTAGCATTATCATAGCAATTAAAATAAGTAGAGGATTCTTTTTCTTCAACAAATGGCCCTTTTTCAATGACTGTAACAGGAATATTAGCTAAAGCTAATTCCATAGCCAAAAGAGCACCGCCAGCACCAGAACCTACAATTAAAACCATATTATCACAATTATTGTTATTATTATCAGTATGGATGATATTATTATTAGTATTATTATTAGAGTTAATAGAAGTTTTAGTACTAATATTAGTACCAGTATTAGTAATATTTTCCATAAAACATATAAAATTATTGATTATATTAAAAATTAGAGTATAGTTAATAAAATTAATTTTTAGGATTGGTAAATACAAAAATAGTGTAAAAAAAGCTATAAAAAATGAAAATAAATATGAAAATAAAAATAAAAAATGTTAAAAATTATTCTGCATCTTCCATTTCACCATAGGTCATTTCAATTTGGCAACCTTTTGGTCCACAGCAGAAATGTTGTAAATCAAGTTCAATTTGCACTTTTTCACCTCCGTTGCATAAATATAATAAATAAACATGTTTGCTAGATAACTATTACGACAATTATTATAATTATATCAATAATCATCTCAACATTATTGTCTTTACTATCTAATACAATTATATATTTGTATAATCTTATTAATATAGTTTACTATTTATATAATATGTTAGTAGGGAATCTAACAAAATAAGGGGAAAAAATATTATTAGAAAAGGTGAAAAGAAAAAATAAATATGTTTATCAGATGAATTGATTATGTAATTTTAAAACAGATCCCATTAAAAGTACAGCTTTATCAGATAACCAGTCTAATGCAACTTTTCTTTCAGCATCATCATTTAAATTAGCAGTATAGTCTAAACTAATCTTCTTATATACTTTATTGTCATCATCATGAAATTTTTCACCAACATCATGTTCTATGGTATTAATATTTTTTAATAAGAAATCGAGAAACTTTTTTTCTTTCTTAAAATCCACAACTACTGCCATTGTTACTCCCTGCTTCTTTTTTAATCTAGTTCTGTAATTATTAGATACATATTTAGCCCCTCTAATAAAATATAATCCAAATTTATTTTCATCTTTAAGAGACACCTCTAAATAGTTTCCACTTGGATACTTTTTTCTTATTTCTACTTCTAAATCACTATAAAATTTTCCGTAAAATGGGTCATTCATGTAACTCCTCCTAAAATTATGAATTTAACAATGAAAAGTCAATTAAATATTTAAATTATATAACATTTATAATTAACTTATTATTTGATAAAACTGTTAAATTTTTATTTCTATAATTTTTAAATTAAAACATAATAAATAATTATTATTCAAAGTCTTTTTTCTTCACAATTTGTGTAAAATACAAAATCTTCTCCTAATGGTTCTCCACAATCAGTACAATACTTTATTAGTTCTTTATTATTTTCGTGTTTTATAGTTTTTTGATTAGATAGCTCTAAAATTAATTTATTTATTCCATCAATTTGTTTATTGTCTGATGGGTGAGTACAAAAAAGAATTTCCTTAATTTGCTAAACCAAAGCATTTTAAGTCGTTTTAATTTTTGAAGTAGCGGATTTTAATATAAATCAGTACCAAAATATAGGGTTTCTACAAAGCCAAAAATTATTAATATTATTAGTATTATTATAAATATGCTATCAACTGCAAATATATTAATGATAGTAAAAGCATAATAAATATATAACTAGTGTATATTATGAATATTAATAATTTATAACTCAAATAACATCAGCCACATGAATAAAATATAATTGTTATATATTCAAATAACAGTTAAAATCAGCACAAAAGAGAGGATTAAATGAATAATAATAATACCAATACTGATAACACTAACAACAATTCAACAACACAGAATTTAGATTTATTTGAAAAAATCATTAATAAAGTAGAATCAAAATGTGATTATGCAGATATTAGAGTTGCTAATGGAATTGGAAATAATATAATTATGAAAGATCATAAAATACAAGAAATAAACTCAGGATATGATTTTGGAGCTAGAATTAGAGTATTAAAAAATGGTTC
>JBOFHT010000042.1:0-10364 GCA_051649785.1 Methanobacteriaceae archaeon | reverse complement strand
ATTTATTATATATAAATAGTTATTATATTATTATCTATAAGTATATTAATATATATTTTATAAATATATGTATTAATATATATTTATTATATATACCTATATTTTTTTAGTATATATAATTTTATTATATACTAATTATAATTATACTAAATATAATTTATTTATATTTTATTGCTTTTTATAAAACACAGTTTAAGATTATAATAATTAATAAATTAAATAAAATACTAACAATAAATAATTATTAATAATATATACTAATAAATTTTTTAGAGATGAAAAAATGATTGATAGTAAAGAAATACAGCTATGGTTAGCTGATGAAGGATTATTTAAAGAAAAAAATCATAATGATAATGCTAACTTCCATTTTATTGTTAATTATCCTGATGGTAATTTAATGGATATTGTTCAACCTAAAGGAAAGGAAGATATGTTAGTTATTGGCTGTGCTACTAGTATAGGTCCTGAACACAGAGAAATAATTAAAAATACAACTGATAAAAAGAAAGTAAAACTTATATGGGATTTTAGATTTGCACTTAATAGTTTTTTACTTGATTTTGAGCTTGATCATCCTAATAATGAAATTGCTGGTTTTGTTATAACTGATGAAATTTTTGAAGACGGTTTAACAAAAGATAGATTAATGTCTAATATAAAAAAGGTTTTCAAAGGAAAATTACAATGTTTATGGATATTAGCTCAAAATTTTGATGAAGAAGAAATTGTTTCAGATGAAAACAGTATGTTTGTATGAAAATAACTTACTAATTTTTATTAAATAGCTACTAAACTTATTATTTTAATATTAAAATAATATTAAATTATATAAAATTTAACTAGTTATTTATCCAATTTTTATCTAATTTTTCTATCTTATTATTGATATTATTATTTATGTTAATTTATTATTTATATTAATTATTATACAAATATTAATAGATTTTCTATTATTATTTATTTTTACTTACATTAATCTTTATTTTCCGCTTCTTCTTTAAACTGTTCGTTTTTTAATTCATTTACTTTACTTATTTTTTTTAGTTTCTTACTTAATTTTTAAATTTTTTAGTGAGAGAGAGGTGTATTTCAAGTGTAACATGAATCGAGTCTTATGGGGAAATTGAGACATGTGTTTCAAGTGTAACATTTGAAAATTACCTTTATTTTTATTTTTTAAAATCTTTTTTTTAATTGTTTTTTTTAATATAATTTGGACCCATATATATTTTTCACTTACACTTGAAACATACCTCTCACTAAATTTTTCAAGTGATTAAAAAAAACATTACACTTGAAACACACCTCTCACTCCATTTATTACTATTATTTTTTTATTTATTAATATTGCTAACAATTTAATTATATTTGTATTAACAAATTTATATTATTACTGATTTCCATCTTTTTTCCAATTATTTAACTAATATGTTCATTATTCTTTGTTTTAGATATAATTAACTCAGTATTTTTAATATATCATCTTTATTTTCTTAAACATTTTAAATAAGCATCTGATTTACACTTGATAATTGATTTTAATGATATTTTTAATTATTTTTTAATTAAACTCTCCTGTTTTACTTTTTACTAGTATAAATACCTATTTTAATCTTTTTTAGTAGCTGGGGAGCTACTTATTATCTAATAAATGAAATAACCATTAAATAGTTTTTTAATTTCTAAAATTTTTTTAATATATTCTTAATTTTTCTATTTTTATCTATTTTATTACTTTTTCTTTTATTTTTTCTTTAATTTAGCTTTATTTTTAGTATAAAGAACTAATATTAAATTTAAAATTTTCATTTTTGTGATGTTATTACTTCAATTTTTTAATTTAATAAAAACATTTATTTAAGATAAAAAATACACTTGATATAACACCTTTATACACTTGCAATTTATCATGTTTAAATATTTTAATATTTTATAATAAATTTGTGACAATTTTTCTGACTCACTAATTAATTCTTTCACTAAATTTTTTATTTACACTTGCAATTTAACATTACACTTGAAATCTACCACTTAATTTTATTAAGAAATAGAAAAAATGGGTTAAATTAATATAATTAGATTATTTGTATTAAATTAATTTTATTAGGCTATTTATACTAAATTATTCGTATGAAACAATTTTATTAGATTAATTTATTGGGGTTTAATTAATCATTTGAATAATTTTTCTTTGAATAATTTTTGTTTAATTAAATTTGTTTTAACTTGTGTTTAATTAATTATTGACTTAGCTAATTCTTTTAATTAAGTAGATTTCTATATATTTTCATATAATTTACATAAAATTTATAAGTATTGTATCTAGGGTTGTTCATAGGGGCTACTTAATTTTAATGAGGGAAAAAAATGAGTAATATTTTTGATAATTTATCAAATGCAGAAACAGTTTTTATAGATAAAAAATTTTTAGATCATAGGTTTTTACCTGAAACTCTTCCCCATAGGGATGACCAAATTAAATCAATAGCTAAGTATTGGGTTGAAGCTTTAAATAATGTAACTCCTTCAGATATTACTATTTACGGGAAAACAGGTACTGGAAAAACTGCAGCTGCAAAATTTGCAATGAAACAACTTAAAGAAGCTGCTCAAGGCAATGAGGATCTTTACATAAGAACTGAATATATTAGGTGTACCGATTATACTACTGAATATCAAGTCATAGCTAGATTATGCCAACAAATGGGGCGTGATGTTCCTTATCGTGGCTGGACAAAAGCTGAAGTTGTAAATACTTTTAGAAGCATCTTTAATAAAACAGCTTTTGGTAAAAAAATGATTCTTATTGTTATTCTTGATGAAATAGATGTTTTACTTAAGAATGATGGTGATGGAATTCTTTATACTCTTACTAGAACTGATAATGTAGCTATTCTTTCTATTAGTAACTTTGTTGATTTTAAACGTTTTATCCAACCTCGTGTTATGAGTAGTTTAAGAGATAGGGAAATTGTCTTTCCTCCTTACGGAGCTCAGCAATTAATTGATATTTTAGAAGATCGTTCTAATTTATCATTTAGAGAAGATGTCCTTGGAGATGATGTTATTCCTCTTTGTGCTGCAATGGCTGCTAAAGAAGAAGGAGATGCTCGTTATGCACTTGATCTTCTTAGAACTGCTGGTGAATTAGCTGATGAATATGAAAGTGATAAAAAGGATATGATTGATGCAGATGATTCTAAGGATAATTCTATTTCGGGTTCTGAATCTGATGACAGTTCATCAAATTCAAGCTCCAAAAAACTCGTTTTAGGTAAATATGTAAGAGAAGCTAAAGATAGAATTGAACATAATAAAGTAACTGATATTATCATGACCCTTCCAAGCCAACAGCAATGGCTCTTAAAATCTATATTAAAATTACATAATGAGAAGGAAGAGATTTCCTCTGGAAAACTTTATGATACATATAAAGAAGTTTGTAAAACTGATCATGTTACATATAGACGTATCTTTGATTTTATCAATGAATTAGAACTTCTTGGTATAATTTCTACTAACACTGTGTCTAGAGGTAGGGGTAAAGGTAGAACTAATATAATTTCTCTTCAATGTGATGCAGATCTTTTAGAAGATAGCTTATCTATTTTCTAGATTAGTTATTTTTTTTATTAAATTTTTATTTTTTGGCTAATTTCACTTTTATTTCTATTTGTTCTATTTTTATTATTATGTTATAACTAATAAGTTATAAGTATTAACTTAAAATTAATAATATTTAACTAATATATTATAATGAATAATATCTAAGTAATAAGATTTAACTAAGAAGTTATAAGTAAAAATATATAAGTAATACTATTTAACTAATACTTTATATGTTATTATTTATAATTTTTAACTAAATACTTATAACTAAACATTTATAAATAATAACTAATATATTATAAGTAATTAGATATAATTGATATCTTAAAATTAATAAGAAATAATTAATAAGATAAACTTTATAACTTAGAACATATATATTATTAGTTATAAGATATATCCTATAAAATATAATTTATAATTTATATATAATAAGTTATACTAATTAATTAATAACACATAACTTATAACTAACAAATAATAACTTTTAATTAATAAGATTTAACTAGTCATGTTTAAGCAATAAGTGTTAATTATTAAGCTTTAACTAATGAATGATAACTTTTAATTAATAAGATTTAACTACTTAGATTTAAGTAATAATTACTAATTATCGAGATTTAACTAATAAAAAATAATTTAAAACCTGGAATGATAATATGGGAGAAATTATAGCTATAATTAATCAAAAAGGAGGATGTGGTAAAACAACAACTGCTGTTAACTTATCCGCCTCTTTAGCAACTCTTGGAAAAAGGGTTTTAATTGTTGACATGGATCCTCAAGCTAATGCAACAACTAGCTTTGGAATAGATAAAAGAGGAATTAAAGAAACTGTTTATTCAGTTATTAGTGGTGAAGTAGCTATTGAAAAAGCAGTTATATCTACAATGATTAAGGATTTGTATATTTTACCTAGTAATATCTCTTTAAGTGGTGTTGAAGTTGAATTAAGTAAGGAGAAAAACCACCATCTTGTTTTAAAGTCACTTCTATCTAAAGTAAAGAAAATATTTGACTATATCATTATTGATGTTCCACCTTCTCTTGGAATTATTACACTTAATGCCCTTGTTGCATCTGATAGTATTATAATTCCTATACAAGCAGAATTCTATTCTCTTGAAGGATTAGCTGATTTAATGAATACTATAGACTTAGTTGAAGAGAGATTAAAAAGTCCTACACCAATTAAAGGGATAGCTGTTACATTATATGATGCTAGAACAAAATTAGGTAGGGAAGTTTATGCAGAACTTAAAAAATACTTTGGTGATAGGGAATACATATTCAAAACAGTTATTCCTCGGAATATCAAGCTAGCAGAAGCTCCTAGTTATGGAAAACCTTGTATAATTTATGATAGAGAAAGTAGAGGCTCTGTATCATATTTAAAATTAGCCAAAGAGCTATTAGACAGGGATGAGGATAATAAATAAATCAATATTTAAATTAACAGTAAAAATAATAAACAAATTAAATGGATTAAAAATAAGAAAGGGGATAACATGGCAAAAAAGAAACCAATTAAAGTAAGAAGTAGTCTTGGAAGAGGATTAGACTCATTAATCCCAATTATCAATGAAGAAAAAGAGTCAAAATCATTAGAAGAACTTTTAGACAATGATAAAGATGAACCAGTAATAGCAGATATTCCTTCTGAAAAAGAATATTTTGAGAAAAAATCTCCTGAAGAAGATATGGTTGCTGAAGAAGAAGTGGATAAAACCACACCATCATCTAAAGAATTAGAAATAAAGGAAGAACTAATAGAAGAGCCTAAAGTAGAAAATGTTGAAGAAGAAACATTAGAAGAAATTGATAACAATTTTACTGATACTCCAATGGTAAATAGCTCAGAGACTGTAGCTACGGAAGATTCTATGGATACTGATAAAAAACTAATTTTATCAGAGCTAGAACTTAAAAGTAAAGAAGATGTTCTTGAAATTATAGCTGAAAATCCGAGAATAACTCTTTGGTCAGCTCGTTCAGCTGCTGTTTTAAGATATCTTAGAAAAACAAAACCAGAATTTAGTATAAGTAAAGAATCTTCAACACTTATTGATGAAGCTATTAAAGAGAAGTATCCGGAAATTTGGGCTTTATTTGAAGATTTATAAAATATTTATAATTATAAATTTGTTTTTTTAAGAGAAAAACTCAAGAGACTTTTGATGTGAGCCATTTAACTTAATAAATGGTTCTGCTCTATTTACAATAACACCTAACTTCTTTAAATCTTTTATATCCAAAATAGCTTGCTTTCCACGACTAGCTATAATATTTTTAGCTGTTACAGGTCCAATTCCAGGAACTCTAATAAGTTCTTGATAGCTAGCTGAATTAAGTTCTATATGTTCTTCAATATTGTTTTTTGCAGCTAAATATTTAGGGTCACCTTCAAGTGATAAAAAGCCAGATTCATCAAATGCGAATTCATCTAACTTAAAATTATAGCTATTTATTAATGCATCACTATTATACAGGTGTAATGCTCTTTTTTCATTACATTCTTCCTTTTTTTCAAGAGGAGTGCCTTCAACTGGATTAAATGGTGAAAAATAACTACGTTTAAGGTCTACTTTTTTATAAAGAGAACTAACACGGTCTAATATCTCACTATCACTTTCATTTGTAGCCCCTACAATAAATTGTGTGGTATGTCCTGATGGAGCTAATTGTGGGTTCTTTTCCTTTAATTTATCAACCCAAGTAATTCTTTTAAGAATATCTTTATTATAATCCTTTGTAGAACAAAGCTCACTTAAACCATCACTAGTAGCTGCTTCAATATTAATACTGACTCTGTTAGCCAAGGCCATTCCTCGCTTAATCAAGTCTTTTGAAGTTCCAGGCAATATTTTCAAATGAATATAGTCTTTAAATCCATGGTCAAGACGAAGAGATCTAGCTACTTCAACTATTTTTTCCATAGAGTCATCAATGCTTCCTGAAATTCCCGAACTTAAAAATAGCCCATTAACATAATTTTTATTATAATAATCTAGAAATACTTTTGTAAGTGACTCTGGATCGAGTGTAATACGGGTGAAACTTCTTTTACTTTGATTAATACAATATTTACAGTCATTTTGACAATTATTTGTCATTAAAACTTTAAATATTGGAATAGAACAACCAGAAGCACTTGTGTGATAAATTCCTGGAAGGTTTGGGCTAGAGCTATTAGTAGGCTCAACATGGTTTACACAATCACAAAGGTCAAATTGTGCAGAATCGCTTAAAACCTGCATCTTTTTCAAGATATTCATTGATTATATTATGTTTCTTATTTATAATAAAACTTTCCTAAGAGCATTCTGTAAGTAATATTCTACTTATAGCTCTCCAAATAAATCTCCCTATAATTTTACTTCTCTCTATAATTTTACCCATAAGTTAAAACTTATTAATTTTAATTTTTTAGCGTATGATTTAATTATAATAATAATCATAATAATTTATACTAAAATTAATATCTATTAAATTAATATCTATTATAAAATATTATAGGACCATAATAAAAAACTTAATAAATAGTTAAAAACAAGTATAATTATGAAAGTAGTTTTAGCAGGTACAGGTAGTGCTGTAGGGAAAACAACAATTTCTACAGGTATAATAAAGGCAATTTCAGAGGAAACTAAGATTCAGCCTTTTAAAGTCGGTCCAGATTATATTGACCCAACTTATCATACTATGGCATCTAATAATCAATCTAGAAATCTTGATTCCTTTTTTATGAGTGATTGGCAAATATTAGCTACATATAAACGTGCTATGAATATATCAAATGCTAAATATGCTATTATTGAGGGTGTTAGAGGTCTTTATGAAGGAATTAGTCCAATTAGTGATGTTGGTAACACAGCTTCTGTAGCTAAAGCTCTTAATGCACCTGTGGTTCTTATTATTAATAGTCGTAGCTTAGTTAAAAGTGCAGCAGCATTAGTTCTTGGTTTTAAGAACTTAGATCCCCGTATAAATATTGCAGGGGTTATTCTTAACAAAGTTAAAAATAAAAAACACTATTTAAAAACTAAAACAGCTATTGAAGTTCTTACTAATACTGATGTAATTGGTGGAATACCTCGTAGTGATAAATTAGAAGTTGAAGAACGTCATCTTGGTCTTGTTCCAGCTCTTGAACGTGATAATATAATAAATAATATAGAATTATGGGGCAATGTTGTAAAAGATAACATTGACCTTGATAAATTAAAAGATATTATGAAAAATGGTTCTAGTAATGCTAACGATGCTAATAATTATAATGTTTCTAATATCAATACTTCCAATACTTTCAATACTACTAAAAATACTAACAATATTAATATTAATGATACTATTACTAATAATTCCTCTAATCGTACTAATGACGATAATCTAGCTAATAATTATGATAAAAAAGAATTATGGGCTACTACTAATAAATCACCTGTAAAAATTGGTATAGCATATGATGAGGTTTTTACCTTTTATTATAAGGAAAATTTTGAAGCACTTGAAGATAATAATGCTAAAATTATTAAATTTAGCCCATTAAATGATGATGAAGTCCCTGATGTTGATGCATTGTATATTGGTGGTGGATACCCTGAAATATTTGCATCTGAACTAGCTAATAATAAATCTATGCTTAAATCTATTAATAGCTTTCATAATAATGGTCAACATATCTATGGTGAATGTGGTGGCCTTATTTACTTATCAAAATCTATTGACAATAATAAAATGGTTTCTGCTATTCCTTACTCCTCTCAAATGACTAATAAAGTCCAGGGTCTTAGTTATGTAAAAGCTATAGCAAACCATGACACCCTTATTACTAAATCTGGTGAAGAGTTCCGTGGACATGAATTCCATTACTCTAAACTTAATACAGACCAAAATGCTAAATTCGGATTTAATATTACTCGTGGTCGTGGAATAGCTAATTCTAAAGATGGAATTATTATTAAAAATACTTTAGCTAATTATATTCATATTCATGCATGTTCTCACCCTAATTTTGCTTCTAACTTTACTAGGAATGTAGCTGAGGAAACTTATTAAATTAATAAAAGCAAAATTAAAAGTAAATTAAGTAATAAATTAAATAATAAATAATTTGGGGCTAGTTTTATGAGTTTAAGCTTTATTAATAAAAAAATAGATATTTTCAATCCATTTATTTTCATTGTAGCTTTAATAGCTTATATTCTAATTTCTATTCCAATATTTTTTATTAAACCAGGTTTACTTCCTAATTACACAATCAACCTTTATATTTATATTGGAATTGGCACACTATTTTTCTTAGCTGGACTTTTCATTCCTAATATTAAATTCATTAAAAATAAGGTTAATAATAATATTAATAAAACTGGAACTGGCGTAGAAACAGATACAAAAACAGTTACAGGTATATTTCCTAATTTTAGTGCTAATATTGAATATTTTGTTTTATTCCTAGCTATTTTAGGAATTATTCTCCAAATCATTAATCTAATTAATTTAGGTGGAATTCCTCTTTTTAGTGGTGTATTAAAAGCGAATGCAGCTACTAAATTTTGGTTATTTTCATATATTTTCTTTTTACCCCCTATAACTATTCTTTTAGCTAAATATACTAATAATACTACTAATACTAATATCAATGTTAATGATAATAATGAAATTAACAATAAAAACATTTCAGGTAATAATTCTTCTTCTAATAACACAGATAATGTAAAATATAGTGATAATCAACAATTCTGCTCTCCAGGTAGTTACATTGTTTACAGCTCTGGAAAAGCTATAAATTCGTTTTTCACTAATCACAAAAGTAAAATCTACTATCTTCTGTTTATTTTTGGAATTGGCTTGTTTGCACTTACAGGTTATCGTACTACTCCTACTGTAATCCTTTTAAGTGGGATAATAGCTTTATATTATACTAAAAATATAAAAAACAGATATTTTGGGGTTTTAGCACTTATATTATTTATAATGTTAATAGTTGTAGGCTTTATTTCATCTCACGCTATTGAATGGCAGAATTGGACACTAAATCCCCTGGAATTAATTTCATATAGGGCAGCTTACACTCTTCGTATTTTTGACCGAGCTACTAATTTCATTGGTGCAACTAATGGTGAATTAGTCTATTACACTATTACAGGTTTTTTCAAGTCAGTTGATCCACGTGAACTTGTTGGAAGTGTTGTTTTAGCTAAAAGTCATTCTACTACTTCAACTATTTTTGGCCCACCCCTTCTTGACTTCGGGTCTGCTTTTTTAGCTATTGTTATGTTTATAATTGGATTTATACTTAAATTAGCTCACATGATTCAAAAAAGAGTAAATGGTTTTATGACAGCATTTTATGCCATTATTCTTGCTCATACACTTGTTTGGATTGAAACTGGTTACACTGACATTGTTGTTTGGTTATTTTACGTTATAACTATTATTTTAATTATTTATTATGTGTTTAATGGCAAATATAATTGTAAATATTCTAATAATAATAACTCATAAATTGCTAATAGCAATAGGAAATAGATTATTAGTGGCAGTTTCAGAGTTATTATTCTAATTATCATTCTAACTACTAATACTTGTTCTTTTAATTACTCTTTTCAATATTTATAGCCCCTTAGATTTGGAGGTAGTATAATATTGATTTTCCAGTGGCTAATCTTATTATTAGTATAGTATAATTAGTTGGTTTATTATAATACATTTGTAAAATCTTTCTATTAATAAAAAAGGGTTTCTAAACC
>JBOFHT010000041.1:0-2045 GCA_051649785.1 Methanobacteriaceae archaeon | reverse complement strand
ATCAACAGCTAATTGAGTATTTCCTAATTGGAATACATAAGCAGGGAATTTTTGTATTATTTGAATCATAGATCCTGGTAAAATACCCAAATTCATGATTTTTTGTAATTTTTTACCATCCTGTGTTTTTATATAAGCTATTTCTCCAAAAAACCCATTATCACATTTAATTAATGGTTTAGAATTTTTTTTATCAAAATCTTCACAACAATCCCCATAAGGAATAGGATTTTCATGAGGACATTCCTCAGGGTGACCCAATATTTTACATATATTCTCTTCAACATTATTAGACATTATATGTTCAATTTCATGAGCTAAAGCTTCTGTTTCATCCATATCAGCTAAGAATAAATCAGAAATTACTTTTTCAGCTAATCTGTGTTTTCTTACTAATTCTTGGCCTGAATGTTTTCCAGATTCTGTTAATATTATTTGACCATTATCTATGTTAATAAATCCTTTTTTAAATAATTCAGTTATATAATCATTTTCAAAATCTTTTTCTAAAATCATTTCATTATTTTCAATTTGTTTAAGCCAAAGATTTTTTAAATAATCTTCTAAATCTTTTTTTTTGATAATTTTAATCACCTTTTTAAGTTTTTTAAACCATTAATCATAGTATTCTTCTAAATCTTTTTCTTTGATAATTTTAATCACCTTTTTAAGTTTTTTAAACCATTAATCATAGTATTCTTCTAAATCTTTTTATCTTTAAATGGTTAATATTTAGTATTTTATTTTTTAAGCCTTTTAATCTTTTTAAATGTGTTTTCAATTATTTCTAATGATTTAAGCTCGGGTAAAATCTCATAACCACAATTAGGACATGATATTTTATTGCAGTTAAATGGACAACCTTTACATTTTTCATTGCCACATTCAAGAAATTCATATCCACAAAATTCACACTTAATAATCTTTGAATCTTTTTCGTTATTGTTTTTATCACCCATAGCATCAATATCCTTCTATAATCAATAATTATCTATAAATATTATTTTAATGTTATAAAATTTTAATATTAATAAAATAATTGTTATTATCCTCCTATTAAATATAATACATTTTTCTTAGTAAAAGCCTATAATTGATGAAAGCTATTTTAAAAGCTTACACCTAATATTCCAAGTATTAAGTTTAATAAAAACCCTACAAAGAATGCTAGGCTTATACTTAAAATAGCTATTGAACTAGCTGTTAACCATCCTCTTTCCCTTATCATTACCATTAATTGGGCTACACAAGGTAAAAATAGTGTTAAAGTTGTTGCTGCGACTAAAAGCTGAACACCAGTTAAAGTATTTTGAATATCTAATAAACCTGCAGCACCAAAGTCTCTTCTAAAGAATCCCAATACAAATGATTGAGTAGCTGTATCTGGAAGTCCTAAAAGATTAGTAACTGGATTTAATAAGTTTATAATAAATGGAAAGACACCAATTAAATCTAAAGCCCATATAACAATACTTATTAATAGAAACAAAGGAAGAAGCTCTTTTATATACATTACTAAACGAGTCCAAGTTTTTTTAACTACATTTGTTAAGCTAGGCCATCTTAATGGAGGTAATTCCATAAAAAAGCTTGGTTGTGACCCTGGTAAGAATTTCTTTGCAATGAGTCCTAATACAATGAAATTTAATAATATTACACCTAGCCAAATCCAAAGAGAAACTGGGTGTCCTGATAATAAAGCAAATATAACTCCTAATTGGGCAGAACATGGAATCATTAATGCCATTAATAATGTAGCAATTGTCCTCTCACGCTTAGTTTCGAGTGTTCTTGTTACCATAGTTGCCATACTTCCACAACCAACAGCTAAAACCATTGGAATGACTGCACGACCACTTAATCCAATGGTTTTAAATAATCTATCAGTTAATAAAGCTAATCTTGGCAAATAACCACTATCTTCCAGTATCGAGAAAACAATGAAGAACAAAGTTACAATAGGTAATATAATAGCTATACCATAAGTTATACCTAATGTTACAATACCATACTCCCCAATAACCAGATTCTGTATTGCTTCCCAT
>JBOFHT010000040.1:0-5371 GCA_051649785.1 Methanobacteriaceae archaeon | reverse complement strand
TCCTACAATTAATCCTTACAATTACTTTATACAATTAACCCTTATACTTAATTTATATCTATATGCTACTTTTTTTTAATAATTTCATATAATTTCTATTAACTAATTATAATTATTATACAGTACTTTTATATTACTTTAAATATTACTTTCAGACTCCTCTTGGGAAACTTTAATATTATATCATAGTATAATATAGAATGTAATGTATTGTTGTAATTATAGAGTGTAACATATATTGTAAAATATAGGGTGTATATTTATAACTTTTAGGGGTATATGATTTTTAAATTATATGACATTAATTTAGGATAGATATATACATATATTAAAATTACATAGCAATAATTTATCTTGGTGTTAAAATGGAAAAATTTAAACTATACTCCCAATATAAACCATTAGGTGATCAACCTAAAGCTATTGACTCATTAGTTAATGGTATGAAAAAGGGTTTTAAAAAACAAACACTTTTAGGAGTCACAGGATCTGGTAAAACTTTTACAATGGCTAATGTAATTGAGAAAGTTCAAAAACCTACTCTTGTTATTTCTCATAATAAAACACTGGCGGCACAGCTTTATGAAGAGTTTAAAGAATTTTTCCCTGACAATGCAGTTGAATACTTTGTTAGCTACTATGATTATTATCAACCTGAAGCTTATGTTCCTAGAACTGATACTTTCATTGATAAAGAAGCTTCAATCAATGAAGAAATTGATAGAATGCGTCATTCTGCCACTCAATCTCTTCTTTCTAGAGATGATGTAATTGTAGTTTCTAGTGTCTCCTGTATTTATGGTATTGGTTCTCCTGAGGATTATGGTGATTTCAAGATGTCTATTAGTGTTGGGGATATAATAGATAGGAGTGAAATACTTTCAAAATTAATTCATATGCAATATGAAAGAAATGATATTAACTTTGATAGGGGTCAATTTAGAGTTCGAGGGGATGTTATTGAAGTTAATCCTGTTCATGGAACTCCACCCATTAGGATTGAGCTATTCGGTGATGAAATTGATTCATTATCATTAATTAATAAAGTTACTGGTGAAAGAAAGGAGAGAATTCCACGATACACTATTTTCCCAGCAAAGCATTTTGTTATTCCCGAAGAGAGAATGAAAAAATCTCTTAAAAATATTGGATTAGAATTAGATAAACGTCTTCATGAATTAAATGCCCAAAGTAAGTTTGTTGAAGCCCAAAGAATTGAACAAAGAACTAAATTTGATATAGAAATGCTCCAGGAAATGGGCTATTGTTCCGGGGTTGAAAATTATTCATTGCATCTTTCAGGACGAAAATGGGGTGAAATCCCCTATTCGTTAATTAAATATTTCCCTGATGATTTTTTAACTATTATTGATGAATCTCATGTTACTGTTCCCCAAGTTCGAGGAATGTATAATGGGGATAGAGCTCGTAAAACAACTTTGGTTGATCATGGATTCCGTCTGCCATCTTCAAAAGAAAACCGTCCACTTAAATTTGATGAATTTAAAAAATTAGTCAATTATGTAGTTTATGTTTCAGCTACTCCTGCTACTTATGAATTATCTAGTAGTTTAAATGTTGTTGAGCAAATTATTCGTCCAACTGGCCTTATTGATCCTAAAATTAGTATACGTCCTGTTAAAGGTCAAGTTGATGATTTGTTAGTTGAAGTTAGAAAAAGAATTGAAAAAGATCAAAGAATTTTAGTAACTACTTTAACTAAACGGATGGCTGAAGATTTAACTGAATATTATGCAAAGATTGGTGTTAAGGTTAGATATTTACATAGTGAAATTGACACACTAGAAAGAATTGATATTATTGATGACCTTAGACGTGGTGAATTTGATTGTCTAGTCGGTGTTAATCTTTTACGGGAAGGTTTAGATTTACCTGAAGTTTCATTAGTAGCTATTTTAGATGCTGATAAAGAAGGATTTTTACGTTCTGAAACATCACTTATACAAACTATTGGTAGGGCTGCTAGGAATGTAGAAGGTCAAGTATTAATGTATGCTGACAAGATCACAGATTCTGTTAAAAATTCAGTAGCTATTACTAATAAAAGAAGAGAAATACAGATTGCTTATAATGAAGAACATAATATTACTCCAAAAACAACTTCCAGATCACTTAAAGAAAGGAAGAAGGATGAAGAGAAATATGATAAATCCGTCACAGATATTAAGAAAATGCCAAAAGATGAATTAAGAATTCTTATAAAAGATTTAGAATCTGATATGAAAGAAGCCGCTTCTGACCTAGACTTTGAAAGAGCTGCTAAGTTAAGAGATCAGTTAATTATCTTAAAAGGTGTTAAATAATATATAATTAATATTTATAATAATAGCTATAATTTTAACAATGGCAATAACTAGAATAGTAATCACAATATTATTTTAAATAAGAATATTAATTCTAAAAATCACACTAACTTACTTAATTATTACTTAGGGGAGTTTAAATGGGTACAAAAGACAAAAAAAGAGACAAAAAAAGGGATAAATCAAATAACAATATAATTAATAATATAAATAATACTGAGAATAATAATGATTTACTTGTTACTAAAGATAATGACAATAATGATATTAACATTAACAACTTAGATTCAAAAAAACAAATTATTTTGAAAGGTGCTAGGGAGCATAACCTCCAGAACTTAGATTTAGCTATTCCTCGTGATAAATTTGTAGTTATTACGGGATTAAGTGGTTCTGGTAAATCTTCACTTGCATTTGATACAATTTATGCTGAGGGACAACGTCGATATGTTGAATCACTTTCATCTTATGCACGTCAGTTTTTAGGGCAAATGAAAAAGCCAGAAATAGATTATATTGAAGGACTTTCTCCAGCTATTTCAATTGACCAAAAAACAACTAAAATGAATCCACGTTCTACTGTTGGAACTATTACCGAGATTTACGATTATCTTCGTCTTCTTTTTGCAAGAGTTGGTATCCCTCATTGTTATAACTGTGGAAAAGAAATATCTCCCCAAACTGCTACTCAAATTGTTGAAAGCATAATTTCTGAAGGAGAAGGAATTAAAATACAAGTTTTAGCCCCTATTATTAAAGATAGAAAAGGTCAACATATTAAAGTCTTTGAAAATCTTAAAAATAAAGGTTTTGTTCGTGTTCGTATTGATGGTGAAGTCAAAGACTTAGAAGATGAATTTGACTTAAATAAAAATACAAAACATACAATTGAGCTTGTTGTTGATAGATTAATTATTCGTGAAGATGTTGAATTTAGGCGTCGTTTAGCTGACTCTCTTGAAACTGCCTTAAATTTAGGTGAAGGATTAGTTAATATAGTATTTGATAATTCAAGTGGAAATAATAACAGTGGAAAAGATAAAAATAATAAAAAAGATAAAAGCAAAAAACATTATGAAAAGTCTTACTCTGAGCATTTTGCTTGTGTAGACTGTGGTATTAGTTTTGATGAAATAAGTCCTCGTATGTTTTCATTTAATAGTCCTCATGGTGCGTGTGGCGAATGTAATGGTATTGGAAGTAAAATGGAAATGGATCCTGATTTAATTATTCCCAATAGGAGTTTAACATTAAATGAAGGTGCTATTGTTCCTTGGAGTAAATCTAGTACTAAAGATAATTATTATTACCAAATGCTTCAAGCAATAGCTAGTCATTTTGATTTTAGTATGGATGTTCCTTTTGAAGACCTAGAAAAAGAATATCAAGATGCTATTTTATATGGGACTAGTGATAAAATTCAATTTTCATTTAAAAGAAAAAATAACTCTTACAATGTTAACAGGAAGTTTGAAGGTGTAATTAAACGAATGGAACGACTTTATATTGAGACTAAATCTAATTATATGCGTAAATATATATCTAAATTTATGAGTGATCATAGTTGCCCTGTTTGTGGTGGAACACGTCTTCGTCCTGAATCTAGGTCTGTTACTATTGCTAATAAATCTATTAATGATATAGTAGCTATGTCTATTAAAAATTCAGCTGATTTCTTTAAGAATCTCCAATTAAATAAACGAGAACTGTTTATTGCTAAAGAAGTTTTAAAAGAAATTAATGAACGTTTAAAGTTTTTAGTCAATGTTGGTCTAGATTATATTAGTATGGATCGTGCTTCTGGTACTTTATCTGGTGGTGAAGCTCAAAGAATCCGTTTAGCTACTCAAATTGGTTCTGGACTTGTAGGTGTTTTATATATTCTTGATGAACCTAGTATTGGATTACATCAAAGGGACAATGTAAAGTTAATAGAAACTCTTAAACGTTTAAGGGACATTGGAAATACTTTAATTGTTGTTGAACACGATGAAGAAACTATGCTTTCAGCTGATTTTATTGTTGATGTTGGTCCCGGGGCGGGAGAACATGGTGGTCGTGTTGTAGCTTCTGGAACTCCAAAAGAAATCATTGAATCTACTGAATCTATTACTGGTAACTATTTATCAAGAAGAGAATCAATTGAACTTAATAGTAAAAGAAGAAGTCCTAGTGGGTTTATTAACATTAATGGAGCTAAACAAAATAACCTTAAAAATATTAATGCTAAAATTCCTTTAGGTATTTTTACATGTATCACTGGTGTTTCAGGCTCTGGTAAAAGTACTTTAATTAATCAAATTCTTTATAAAGGATTGTATGAACAGTTAAATCGTAAACATATGTATGCGGGATCTCATGACACAATTGAAGGTTCTGAGAATATTGATAAAATTATTATAATTGATCAAACTCCTATTGGTAGAACACCTCGTTCTAATCCAGCTACTTATACTGGTCTTTTTACATATATTCGTGAGTTATTTGCAGAAACTCCTGAAGCTAAAAAACGTGGTTATAACCCAGGCCGTTTTAGTTTTAATGTAAAAGGTGGTCGTTGTGAAGCTTGTTCTGGTGACGGAATTATACAAATTGAGATGCATTTTTTAGCTGATGTATATGTTCCTTGTGAAGTTTGTAAAGGAAAAAGATACAATGAAGAGACTCTGGATATAAGATATAAAGGCAAAAATATCTATGAAGTTTTAGAAATGACTGTTGAAGAAGCCCTTGAATATTTTGAAAATATTCCAAAAATTAAGAAAAAACTTCAAACTCTTAATGATGTTGGATTGTCTTATATGAAGCTAGGTCAAGCAGCTACAACATTATCTGGTGGTGAAGCTCAAAGAATTAAATTAGCTAAAGAGCTTTCAAAACAAAGTACTGGTCAAACTCTTTATATTCTTGATGAACCTACTACTGGTTTACATTTTGCAGATATTAAAAGGTTACTTCATGTTCTTGGAAGATTAACTGATGCAGGTAATTCGGTTGTTGTAATTGAACATAATCTTGATGTTATAAAAACAGCAGATTATATTATT
>JBOFHT010000039.1:0-15520 GCA_051649785.1 Methanobacteriaceae archaeon | reverse complement strand
ATTATAACGGCAAATTACCACAAACTAATAATAAAACTGAGAATTATATTGGAAACACAATGCCTAAAGCAGACAAAAACAAATACCGAACAACATTAGGCTTCATAAACCAAATCTACCACAGATCACAAAACTGGATAAAAAATGTAAAAAAACAACTAACAAATTGACAGTGCCATTTTTATATGAAGGATAGCTTATTAGTAGTTTAATTTATAAATATATTATATATTCTCATTTTTTTTATTTGAGAGTTATTCATAACTATTCTATTTTTTATTCTTATTTTTAATTATCATAGCTTTTCATTACAATGTATTTTTTTTAAATAGATTTAAATCAGATAAAGATATAATTATTGTAATTGACTTTTAATCAAGTTTAAATAGTGTAAAAAGAGTATAAAGATTATGAATAGTAACTAAATTAATAGTTACTAAACACATATCCTGTTGCGACTAGGACTAACAGTAATATATTTGTATATATTAGTTGAGTATTTAAATATATTGGCAAGTAATCCAATATCTAAGAACTGATCATAGTTCAGGATTATCTCTTAAAGAATTTTTCGTATTTTAGGGGCAGTCACCAAGCCTTATAAATTCCTCATCCACATCTTAACATAAATGTTGAGAGTTATACAAATGCTAGAGATTAATACTATAAATAGTATAAGTTCTAGACTCATATAAACACCTCCAAATAGTTAGTGGCAAACAGAGGCACCAGTTTGCATTTGTCGCAATTTTTTTGATGGTTTTTTAATTAGATATTGAGGACTACTCCAGTTTATTTTTTTTGTATAAATAGTTTATTGTCTTATTTTTTGACTAGCCTAAACTTTTTTACCATTTTAGCTTATTTTTGGTAATTTTTAACAATCCTATGGTCATTTTGTTAGGGGATTATAATGCTATTAAAATTATTTATTAGCATTATTATAATTTAGGAGTTTATTGATATTATTTATTTTCAGTATTTTTTAAAATTTGCCTTAAAGTATATTTAATAGAATGAACATAATTTTATTATTATAAAAAATATATATTATTGATTAGATAATTAATAATTAAAAATTTATTACTTGAATTTATATTTATTAAATTTATTATTTAAAACATATTTAAACGTATATACCATATTTTTAGATATCAATTTTCAAGGTGTAAGTATGATGGAACAGAATCGTGATATTGGGGCGAGAATTAAAGAACTTAGAGAAATTTATGAATTTACCGAGCTTGAATTAGCTAAAGAGTTAGATGTAACTGTTGATGAATACCAAGCATTTGAAAAAGGTGAAAAGTTTGTTCCTCCAAGTTTATTACATGAAATTGCAGTTAAGTTTGATGTAGATATAGGCCTTCTTATTACAGGTGAGGAAAGTAAGCTAAATATCTTTACAGTTACACGTAAAGGTGAAGGAACTATAGTTAATCGTCGCCAACAGTACATTTACGAGAACCTTGGAACTAATTTTATCCACAAGAAAGTTGAACCTTTTGTTGTTACAGTTGATCCTATTGAAGAAGTAGATAAGCCAAAACAACATGCCCACCCAGGCCAGGAATTCAATTATGTTTTAGAAGGTTCTATTAGATTCTATATTCATGATAATGAAATTGACTTACATGTAGGTGATAGTATTTTCTTTGACTCAAAATACAAGCATGCTATGAAAGCATTGAATCAGGAAAGAGCTAAATTTATAGCTATAATTATTTAACTTTAGTTTTAGGGTAATTAAATGACGACTTTAATTGAAAACTATGTTAATAGAGTTGATTTTGACTCTTATGAGGATTTTAAAGAGAACTTTGACTTTGTAATTCCTGAAAACTTTAATTTTGCATATGATATTGTAGATAAATATGCCGAAATTGATCCTAATAAAATAGCTCTTATTTGGTGTAATGATGATGGAGAAGAGTATACTTTTACTTTTGCAGATATGAAAAAGTATTCAGATAAAGCTGCTAACTTTTTCAAGAGTTGTGGGATTGTTAAGGGTGATGCTGTAATGCTTACTCTTAAAAATCGATATGAATTCTGGTTTTCTATTGTAGCCCTTCATAAAATTGGTGCAATAGCTATTCCTGCTACCCATATGCTTAAAGAAAAGGATATTACTTATAGAATTGAGAATGCATCTGTTAAAATGATTGTTTCTGTTAATGATCCAGTTTTAATTAAAAACTATATTAAATCACAAGAGGAATTAGGAACTGATTTTAAAAAGGCAATTATTTTAGATAGTCAAAGTGGAACTACTAATGGAAATATTAACGATAATTTATTAGAAAATTGGTATGATTTCCAAAAAGAGGTTGAAAATGCACATGACGTGTGGGAACGTCCTACTGGTGAAGAATCTACAAAAAATGATGATAAATTTTTAATATTTTTTTCATCAGGAACTACGGGTCTCCCTAAAATGGTTTTACATGATTTCACATATCCTATTGGTCATATTATAACTGCTAAGTACTGGCACGATGTAGTTGAAGATGGATTACATCATACGTCTGCAGATACGGGATGGGCAAAGACTGGCTGGGGTTCTATTTATGGGCAGTGGATTTGTGGAACTGGTATATTTATCTATGACTATGATAGATTCAATGGATTAAATTTAATACAAAAAGTGGAAAAATACAAAGTAACTACTTTCTGTGCTCCTCCTACTATTTATCGTTTCCTTATTAAGGAAGATTTAAGTATTTATGACTTTAGTAACATAAGTCATGCTTCTACAGCAGGTGAACCATTAAATGATGAAGTTTTCAAGCAATTTTATGATATTACTGGTCTTAAAATCTATGAGGGTTTTGGTCAAAGTGAGAGTAATGTTTTAATTGGGAATTTCAAGTATTTAGATCCAAAACCAGGGTCAATGGGCAAACCTTCTCCTAGAACTAATATTGAGTTGCTTGACGAAGACTATAATATTGTAGATATTGGTGAGAAAGGTGAAATAACTGTTAATATTGATTATGGTGTTCCACCAGGCCTTTTTAAAAGATATTATCGTGATTTAGAGCGAACTCGTGAGTCGTGGTATGGTAGCCATTACCACACAGGGGATACTGCTTGGATGGATGAGGATGGTTATTATTGGTTCGTTGGTCGTAATGATGATATTATTAAAAGTTCAGGGTATCGTATTGGTCCTTTTGAAGTAGAAAGTGCATTAATTTCACATCCTTCTGTTTTAGAGTGTGCTATTACAGGTGCTCCTCATGATATTCGTGGTCAAGTTGTGAAAGCCACTATTATTTTAGCTAAAGGTTATGTAGCAAGTGAAGAACTTAAAAAAGAGCTACAAGACCATGTTAAATATATTACTGCTCCTTATAAATATCCTCGTATTGTAGAATTTGTTGATGAGCTTCCTAAAACAATTAGTGGTAAAATAATTAGAAAAGATATTTAGAATAGGGATAATACATAGAATAATAGTAGTAATAATACTAACATTAAACCTAATAATTATAGTACCAATTATAGTACTAATAATAATAATAATAATACTCATATTAATGATATAATTAAAAATAAAAGGGATAATATGACATCTTTATTGAAAGAATTTGTAAACAGGGTTAATTTTGACTCTTATGAAGATTTTAAGGAAAATTTTAATTTTAATATACCTACTGGGTTTAATTTTGCTTATGATGTAGTTGATAAATATGCTGAGATTGATCCAGACAAAATAGCTCTTGTTTGGTGTAATGATACTGGTGAGGAACACACTTTTACTTTTGCAGATATGAAAAAGTATTCAGATAAAGCTGCTAACTTTTTCAAGAGTTGTGGGATTGTTAAGGGTGATGCTGTAATGCTTACTCTTAAAAATCGATATGAATTCTGGTTTTCTATGATGGGACTTCATAAAATTGGAGCTATAGCTATTCCTGCTACCCATATGCTTAAAGTAAAAGATATGACTTATAGGTTTGAAAATGCTTCTGTTAAAATGATTGTTTCAGTTGATGATGAAGAATTAATTAATGACTTTGCTGAAGCTGAAAAAGAAATTGATTTTGATATTATTAAAGCTTATGTTGATACTAGTAATAATACTGATAATAATACTAATGTTAATAGGGAATCAGCTGAAAATAATTGGTATAATTTTACAGAAGAGCTTGGAAATGCATCAGCTAATTGGGAACGACCTACTGGGGATTTAGCTACTACTAATCAAGATATTTTGCTTATTTATTTCTCTTCTGGAACTACTGGTCTTCCAAAGATGGTTCCTCATAATCATGAATATCCTGTTGCTCATGTTATTACAGCTAAATATTGGCATAATGTAGTTGAGAATGGTCTACATCATACTTCAGCGGATACTGGTTGGGGAAAAGCTGTTTGGGGTAATTTGTATGGTCAATGGATTTGTGGAACTGGTGTATTTATCTATGATTATGATAGATTCGATGCACTTAGTTTAATGGAGCGTATTGATAAATATAATGTTAATACTTTCTGTGCTCCTCCTACTATTTATCGTTTCCTTATTAAGGAGGATTTAAGTAGTTATGATTTATCTAATCTTCAATATGTTACTACAGCGGGTGAATCATTAAATGATGAGGTATTTAACAAGTTCAATGACTTATTTGGCTTAAAAATCCGTGAAGGTTTTGGTCAAACTGAAACTATTCTTTATATAGCTAATTTTGTTTGGATGGAGCCGAAACCAGGGTCAATGGGCAAACCTTCACCTTTATTTAATGTAGATTTATTAGATGCTAATGGCAAAAAGGTTTATATTGGTGATGAAGGTGAAATAGCTATTAATATTGATGAAGGTATTCCTCCTGGACTTTTTAGAGAATATTATAGAAATCCTGAAAAAACCAAAGAATCTTGGAATAATAGTTATTATCATAGTGGTGACACTGCCTGGGTAGATGAAGAGGGCTACTATTGGTTTGTTGGCCGTAATGATGATATTATTAAAAGTTCAGGTTATAGAATTGGTCCATTTGAAGTAGAAAGTGCTATTTTATCTCATCCTTCAGTACTTGAATGTGCTGTAACAGCGTTCCCTGATAAAACCCGAGGTCAAATAGTTAAAGCTAGTATTGTTTTAGCTAATGGATATAATCCGAGTGATGATTTAGTTAAAGAAATTCAAAATCATGTTAAACATATTACAGCTCCTTATAAATATCCTAGAAAAGTGGAATTTATTGATGAATTACCTAAAACAATTAGTTCTAAAATTATGCGTGCTGAAATTAGAAATAGGGATACTCAAAAGTAGTTAAGCCATATTATTTGGCTTAAATATATTTTCAGTATTTTTATTCTTTATTTATTCTTATAATTTTTAGTATTATTACTATTACTATTACTATTACTATTATTATTATTATTATTATTATTATTTTCAGTATTATCATTGTCATCTGTAATTTTTCTATTTTTCTATTTTTTCTAGGAAGAATAGTGACACTGGGATATCATTGGAAAATTAGGGGGAATAGCAAAAATAGTGGTAAATGTACTAAAATTATTAATAATATTAATGATAAAAATATAAACTAATATTACTTTAACTAATACTATTTTAAATAATACTATTTTAACTAATATTATTCTAACTATTTTATTTACAAATAATTTAATTTTGGAGAGATTATTTTGAAAAAAGATAAAAAACCTCAACCTTATCCACTTATCCACAAAAACAATTGTAAAGCTTGTGACCGATGTATTTTAGCTTGTAAACAAAATGCACTTATTATGAGTAAAGATTTAAATGATATTGGTTACCATTATGCTAAATATATTGGTGAAGGTTGTAATGGTTGTGGGGATTGTTATTACACTTGTCCTGAGCCATTAGCTATTGAAGTTCATATTCCTAAAGCTTCAACTCTCAATGATGATAGTGCTGATACTAATACAGAGGATACTAATGGTGAAGATAATATTATTATAGATGATAATAATAAGAATAATAATAAAGATGTGAAAGTTGGCAAGGAGGAGGAATAAATGGTTAGTCAAATGATAAAAGGGAATACAGCAGTTATTATTGGGGCAATGTATGCTGGTTGCGATTGCTTCTTTGGGTATCCTATTACTCCTGCAAGTGAAGTATTACATGAAGCTTCTAAGTACTTTCCAATGGCAAACCGTAAATTTGTTCAGGCAGAAAGTGAAGAAGCAGCTATAAACATGGTTTATGGTGCTGCATCAGCAGGTCATCGTGTTATGACAGCATCTTCTGGTCCGGGAATGAGTTTAAAGCAAGAAGGTATTACATTTTTAGCTGGTGCAGAGCTTCCAGCAGTTATTGTTGATATTATGAGAGCAGGCCCAGGTCTTGGTAATATTGGTCCTGAACAATCTGATTATAACCAGATTGTTAAAGGAGGAGGTCATGGGAACTATAAAAACATAGTTTTAGCTCCAAATTCTGTTCAAGAAATGTGTGATCTAACTATTTATGGGTTTGAATTAGCAGATAAATATAAAAATCCTGTTGTAATTCTTTCAGATGGTGTTTTAGGGCAAATGGCCGAACCTCTTGATTTTCCAGATAAATCAATAGAACACACTCCTGATAATTCATGGGCAGTTCGTGGGAATTTAGAAACTCGTGAAAATCTTGTAACTTCAATTTTTCTTGATTTTGACCAACTTGAAGAATTTAACTTTCATATTCAAAAAAAATATGCTGAAATTGAAAAAAATGAAGTTAAGTTTGAAGAATATAAATTAGATGATGCTGATATTATTTTAGTTTCTTATGGAATTAGTAGTAGAATAGCTCACTCTGCAGTAGATATAGCTCAAGAAAATGGATTAAAAGTAGGATTATTTAGACCTATATCACTTTTCCCATTTCCAAAGGAACAATTAACTAATATTTTAGCTAAAAATAGTAATGCTGAACTTATCTCAGTTGAAATGAGTAATGGGCAAATGTTAGAAGATATTAGACTTGCTATTAATTGTAAAAAGGATATTCACTTAGTTAATAGAATGGGGGGAAATCTTGTTGAAGTTAATGATATTCTTAATAAGATTTATGAAATCTTAGGGGTTAGTGATAATAAAATGAATATAACTAATGATCCTAGCAATTCTAATAATATAACTAATAATAATAATAATAATCTCAACAAGAATAAAAACAATAATAACAGTAATAGTGAGAATAAAAACAATAAGGATGCTAATATTAATTTTAATGATCCTAAATGTAGAAGCACTCTAAATAACTATAAAAGCGAAGATATTCATAGCAATAGTAAATATAAGAAAGTTATTGACTAAGGTTTAAATGGGGCTATAAATATGACAAATGCTAATAATATAAAAGTAATAAAAAAACCTGATTCTATTTATGATTCTTTTGACCGTAAAGGCAATAATACTAATATAACTCACTATTGTGCAGGTTGTGGTCATGGAATTCTTCATAAATTAATTGGAGAAGTTATGGATGAACTTGAAATTCAAGATAGATCTGTTATGATTTCTCCTGTAGGCTGTGCTGTTTTTGCATACTATTATTTTGACTGTGGTAATGTTCAAACTGCTCATGGTCGTGCTCCTGCTGTAGGTACTGGAATTTCCCGTGCTGAACCAAACTCTATTGTAATGTCTTATCAAGGAGATGGTGATTTAGCTTCTATTGGCTTAAATGAAACACTCCAGGCAGCTAATAGAGGAGAAAAGATTGCCGTTTTCTTTGTAAATAATACTGTTTATGGAATGACTGGTGGACAAATGGCACCAACTACGCTTATTGGAGAAGTAACAGTTACTAGTCAAAATGGTAGAGATGCGGCTACTACAGGTTATCCTATTCATATGTGTGAGCTTATTGATAATTTAGAATCTCCTGTTTATATTGAGAGAGTTTCTTTAGCTGATGTTAAATCTATTCGTAAAGCTAAAATAGCTATTAAAAAAGCTCTTAAAGTTCAAAAAGAAGGCAAAGGTTACAGTTTCATTGAAGTTTTATCTCAATGCCCAACAAACCTCCGACAAGATGCTAAAAGTACAGAAGAATTCATTAAAAATCATATGGAAAAAGAATTTCCAGTTAAACGTTTTAGAGATAAAACTAAAGAAAGAGAAGCAGTTACAGTAAAAGAAAGTGATTTTTCTATAGAAACTCTTGATAATATATTTAATATTAATAGGGCAGATAAAACTACTACTATTGATGACAATGACTTTAAAATAGCTAATGTTAAATTTGCAGGATTTGGTGGTCAAGGAATACTTAGTGCTGGGCTAACACTTGCTCAAGCAGCTTGTAGTGAAGGTCGCCATGTTTCATGGTATCCTAGTTATGGTCCTGAGCAAAGAGGTGGAACAGCAAACTGTTCTGTTGTTATTTCTGGTGAAACTATTGGTTCTCCTGTTGGTGAAGAAATTGATGTTTTAATTGCATTTAATAGACCTGCACTTCTAAAATTTGAAAGTGAAGTTCGTAAAAAAGGTATAGTTCTCTATGATTCTCGAGTAGGTGAATTTAACCCCGATATTGATTCAAAAAACCCAATTATCAATAATAAAAACAATAAAAATGGTTTAAATAATAAAAATAATATTTCATTTATTAAGGTTCCTTCATTTGATATAGCTAATTCATTTGGTGTTCCACAAGCTATTAATACTGTAATGTTAGGAGTATTAATGGAATTAGGTAAAAGAAAACATAATACAATTTCGCAGGAAGCTTACTATAATGGAATTACTGAAACTTTCCAATCTAAACCTAAATTAATTGATATTAATTTAAAAATATTAGATGCTGGAGCTAAATGGGCTAAAGAGAATGTTAATTAGGGATAATATCTAAATAAATTGATGCCTAATTTATTAATAATTAATTAATTTTTCGTGATTATATGTCTTATAAAAAACAAGTACAAGGATTTTTAGATGCTAATAATGTTTCTATTGGGGATAAGGTTAGTGCTTCAAAAGAAAACCTTAGTTATGAAGGAATACTGTTAGATCGCTCTGATGATGCTGATGATACTCATATTGTATTAAAACTAGCTAGTGGTTATAATATTGGAGTTAATACCCATGGTCTGAAAATATCTCTTATAGAAAAAGGTGAAAAACCTAAAATTGAATATGATGAACTTAATATTGTGGATGACTATAAAAAAGCTACGGTTTCTATAATATCCACTGGTGGAACTGTTTCGTCTATTATTGATTATAAAACTGGTGCAGTTCACCCAGCTTTTACAGCTAAAGATTTACTTCAAGCTAATCCCGAACTTCTTGATTTAGCTAATATTAAAGTTAAAGCTCTTTATAATATTCTTAGTGAAAATATGAAAGTTGATTACTGGATTGAGTCAGCTAATTTAATTTATGATGAAATTAATGAACTTAATAGTATAACTAGTAATGGTAATGTTGAGGGTAATATTAATAATAATGTCAACGATAATATTAATACTAATGATGATAAAAATGATATTGTTACTGATGGAGGGATTGTAGTAGCTCATGGGACTGATACTATGCATTATACTGCGGCGGCATTAAGTTTTATTCTTAAATCACCAGTTCCTATTGTTATTACTGGAGCACAACGTAGTTCTGATCGTCCTTCTACTGATGCATTTTTAAATCTTATGAATTCTGTAGTTGCTGCAAAATCTGATATTGCAGGAGTTACTGTTTGTATGCATTCTAATCTTAATGATGGTGAATGTTATCTTCATAATGGAACTAAAGTTAGGAAAATGCACACTAGTCGCCGTGATACTTTTAGAAGTATTAATACTAGTCCAATAGCTACTTTAGAAAATGGTAATATTAAATCTATTCACAACCATAATTACATTAAACGTGGGGATTTGAAATTAGATATTAATGACAAAATGGAGAAAAAAGTTGGATTTGTTAAAAGCTTCCCAGGGCTAACAGCTGAATTTATTGATTATCTTATTGATAGTTCATATAAAGGAATTGTTATTGAAGGAACTGGTCTAGGTCATGTTGGGGACCATTTAATTAAACCACTTAAGCGAGCAAATGATGAAAATATCCCAGTTCTAATGAGTTCACAATGTATTTATGGTAAAGTCAATATGGATATTTATAGTACAGGTAGAAAGATAGCTAAGACTGGTGTAATTTCTGCAGGGGATATGACTAGTGAAACAGCTTATGTTAAGTTATCATGGGCTTTAGGTCAAAGTGAAAATATTAATGATGTTAAAAATATAATTAAAACTAATATTGCTGGTGAATTAGGTAATAAATCTTCTATTGCCAATTTTTTAAACTAGTAATATGTAATATATAATTTCATATTATTAAATACTAAATTTATATTTATATTTATTAAATATGAATTTTTATTGATTAATGGGACTTAGGGGCAAATATATATCATTGGAGATGATACTATGGATAAAAAATTAAAGAAGAATATTTTAACTGTAACTAATATAATCATTATAGTTCTTAGTATATTTTTATTAATAGCTGGAATACTAGCTAATGACTTTTTAAAAATAATTTTACCTATTTTATTAATTATAGGTGGATTATTAAACTTTATAACTATGTCTAAGTCAAAATAGATAAATTCAATAAAAAATAATTATATAAAAGATTTTTATAAAATACTTTTGCAAATTATTGTTTTAATTATTTACTTTGCTTCAATTATTATATTTGATTTAATATTTAATTTATAAAAATGTGATAAAATGGATTGGGATAAATTAGGACTTAAAATGGGGCTAGAAATTCATCAGCAACTTAATAGTAAATCTAAACTTTTTTGCCCGTGTTTAACTGAATTAGTTGATAAAAAAGGTGACAATGAATTTCAACGTAACTTAAGGCCTACTCAAAGTGAGTTAGGTCAAATTGATAGGGCTGCTTTTGCTGAAGCTCGTCGTAAAATGAAATTTAGTTATGAATATTATGTTAATGAGACTTGTCTTGTAGAAACTGATGATGAGCCTCCTCATGGGCTAAATAAAGAAGCTCTTGAAATATCAATGACTATTGGGTCTCTTTTAAATATGAATATTGCTGATGAAGTTCACTGTATGCGTAAACAAGTTATTGATGGTAGTAACACAGGTGGTTTTCAACGTACGGCTCTTATAGCTACTAATGGTTATCTTGACACTCCTTATGGTCGTGTAGCTATCGAAAATCTTTGTTTAGAAGAAGATGCAGCTAGAAAAGTAGATAATAGTTCTAGCTCTAGTTCAGGTTCTTGCTCTTGTTCTAGTTCTAATAATTCTAAGGGGGCTAATGTTCACTTTCGTTTAGATCGATTAGGTATTCCTTTAGCAGAAATAACAACTGATCCTTCTATTCATCACCCTGAACAAGTTAAAGAAGTAGCTTATCAACTTGGTCAGGTTTTAAGAAGTACAAATGTAAAAAGAGGTCTTGGAACAATAAGACAAGACTTAAATATTTCAATAGCTAATGGTTCAAGGGTAGAAATTAAAGGTGTTCAAAATCTGGACTTAATGCCTGAAATTGTTGAAAATGAAGTTAAACGTCAATTAGCTCTTATTGAAATTAAGGAAGAGCTTGAAAATCGTAATTTAACAGTTGATAGTGTTGGTGATAAGTTATTTGATTTAAATGATGTATTTGAGGACACTAATTCAAAAATCCTTGCTAATGCAGAATCTATTAAAGCTATTGTTCTTAAAGGTTTTGGAGGACTTATTGGGAAAGAAGTTCAATCAGGTCGTCGTTTTGGAACTGAAATAGCTAGTTATACTAAAAAAGTAGGGGTTTCAGGTATATTTCATAGTGATGAACTTCCGGCTTATGGAATAAGTGCGGATGAAGTAAATATTGTAGCTAAAAAGCTTAATTGCAATATTAATAATGATGGTACTGGTGATGCTTTTATTATTGTGGCACATAATGAAGATGTAACTATTTCTGCACTTGGTGAATGTATCAGACGTGCTAAAATGGCTTTTGAAGGTGTTTTAGAAGAAACTCGTAAGTCTTTAGATAATGGGAACACAGAATATATGCGTCCACTTCCAACAGCTAATAGAATGTATTTAGAAACGGATATTCCATTTATTAAGATTCCTCGTGAGGAAGTCACAAAAATTGCTTCAAATCTTCCAGAACTTCCAGATGAAAAAAAAGCTAGAATCCTAAAAGAATATAATTTAAGTGAAGATTTAGCTAATCAGCTTGTTAGAAGAAATCAAACAGATATTTTTGAAGAAATAATAGCTATTTTTAATGAAAATAATAAGCCATGTGATGTTGTTGTCTTGGCTTCACTTTTAGCTTATTCTCTACAAGAAATTAAAAGAGAAGGTCTTGATATTAGTAAATTGTCTCAAGAACTTGTTATGGATTGCTTAAATCTTGTTGCAAATGGTGAGGTATCTAAAGATGCTCCAAAGGCAATTCTTACTTGTATTTTAGAAGAAGATGCCAATGGTAATACTGTTTCTCCTAAAGATGCAGCTATTAAACTTAAATTAATTTCAATGTCTGAAGGGGAAGTAAAGAGTATAATTTCAAGTATTGTAGCTAAAAATGTTGAAATGGTTAAAGATCGGGAAATGGGTGCTATGGGTCCATTAATGGGAATGTCAATGAAAGAACTAAAAGGCCGTGCTGATGGTCAATTAGTTAATAAAATCCTAAAAAACGAGATTTTAAAATTAGTTAATAGCTAAATTAATAGTATTTGTAAATTTGATATTTTTAAGAGTATTTGTATAATTAATATTTTTAATAGGTTTAATAAAATATTCGACACTATATTAGAACTTAAGTGATTATCATGGATAAAACTGATACTAACACTAATAATAATAATAATAAAATTAACACTAATAATAATAATGGGAATATAATTGATATTAACAATATTAATAAATATGATGTTGTAATTATTGGTTCTGGTCCTGCTGGACTAACTTCTGCAATTTATTCGGGTAGGCAAGGTAGTAAGACGCTAGTTATTGATAAAGGGCTTTCTGGAGGATTAGGTCTAGAAGTTCCTTTAATGGAAAACTACCCAGGGTTTGAACTTATCGCTGGAATGAGTTTAGTAGCTAAAATGAAAGCACAAGCTATGAAAAATGCTGAAATTAAAGAAATGGAAGAAGTTTTATCTATAACTCTTACTAATGATACTAATGTTAACATTAATATCAATAATACTAATAATACTGATATTAATGATATTAATTTTAATAGTGTAGATAATGATTATAATTTTGAAATAAAAAGCTCTAAGTCTAGTTATTATGCTAAAACTATTATTATTGCGACTGGTTCTAAACATAGACAACTCAATGTCCCTGGTGAAGCGGAATTTAAAGGTAAAGGTGTTTGCTACTGTGCAACTTGTGATGGTCTTCTTTATAGGGATAAAAATGTTTTAATGGTTGGTGGTGGAAACAGTGCACTTCAAGAATCTTTATTCCTTAAAAATACAGGAGTTAATGTTACTATTGTTCACAGAAGAGATGAATTTAGAGCTGATGACTATTTACAGAAGAAAGTAAAAGAAAATGGTATTGATATCATATTTAATTCTACTGTAAAAGAAATTAAAGGTAATCAACTTATTAAATCAGTAGTACTATCTAATATAGTTGATGGAACTGAAAAAGAAATAGATGTTGATGGTATTTTTATAGCTATTGGGGATGAACCATTAAACCAACTAGCTAAAGACTTAAATTGTGATTTAGACACTGGTAATTATATTAGGACTGATAAAAATCAAAGAACTTATATTAATGGAGTTGTTTATCCATATGTCTATTCAGCAGGTGATATAACTGGTGGAGTTAAACAATGGGTCGTAGCTTGTGGAGAAGGAGCAGTTGCAGCTACATCTGCTTTTGATGATTTGAATTTAAAAAATTAGAATTTAAATTAAAATAATAAAGAAATAATAAAAAATATTTAGAATTTTTGTATCATAACTTTTGATGATTTGAATTTAAAAAATTAGAATTTAAATTAAAATAATAAAGAAATAATAAAAAATATTTAGAATTTTTGTATCCTAAATTAATTAGATAAGTCAATTAAACATTGATATAATGCTTTATTTTATGTGTTATAGTATATTAAAACCTGTCGGAATACCTTTCCTTTAAAAATAAGTATACTAAGAATGCTATTAATAGTAATACTACAATAGGCATTAATATTGGTATTAACCATACAAACAAATAAACTATTACAGCTCCAATTAATATGGCAGCAATCATAAATAATAAATCTTGTAATTCCATAGCTTTATTATGTTAAACATACTATATAAATAATTCTATTAATAATATTACTAATCATGTTAATGGTAGTAATATAATTTTTAATACTAATCATAACTAAGTTTATACTAATTTAATTAATAATACTATAACAGAACTCAATAATATCTCATTTTAAGGTGTATAAATGAAAATTCTTATTATTAATAACAAAGGCCAATATAATCACAGAATTCATAGAACTTTAAGATATCTTAATATTCCTTCTGAAATTGTTTCTAATGAACTATCATGGGATGAACTTATTGAAAAAGAGCCTATTGGCTTAATTTTAGGTGGGGGTCCTTCTATTGAAGAATCTGGAAATAGTGAAGAGTATGTAAAAAAAGTATATGAAAATGATCTCAGCATCCCTATTTTAGGGATATGTTTAGGTCATCAAATTATAGCTAAAACTTTCGGGGGCAAAGTTTCCACAGCTGATTCTGAAAGTTATGCTAAAATAGAAATTGATATTATTAAAGAAAATGATATATTTAAAGGATTGGGTTCTAAAGAAAAGGTTTGGGCATCTCACAAAGATGAAGTTATTTCTCTTCCAGATACTTTTGATATTATAGCTAAATCAGAAATATGTGATGTAGAAGCTATGAAACACAATGAAAAACCAATTTATGGTGTGCAATTTCATGGAGAAGTTCATCACACTCCTAATGGGCCTAAAATCTTTGAAAACTTCTATGAAATTTGTAAAAACATCTCAGCTAATAAATAATTAGAGGATTATACTCATACTCTCATAATATACTCATACTCTCATAATATATTTATAATTTATTTCTTTTATGAAGAGTTCGACTCTTTATTTGATAAGAAGGATTCTCATAATATTTACATAATTTATTTAGATAATTGTTGTATAAATAATGTATAATGCAATTAGTACTAAAGATATTAAAAACAACTTTTTACCTATTTTATAAGTAATAAACACAATCAAAATCATTAATATGACTAAAAAAACATTATTCACAATTAAACTTTCAAACATATTTTTTTATATGTATATTTTAATATAATAAAGTTATTGTTTATGTATTTCATTCACCTATTTTTATTCTATTTTTGGCTCTGTAGAAACCCTAGTTTTTAATTAATTTTTTTTCACTTGAAATCATACTAGCCGTTCAAAAATAGACCATGTTATTTTTTTTAATTTTAATACAGTTGAAATAACACTCTTTGATTTTAAAAGTAAGGAT
>JBOFHT010000038.1:0-2727 GCA_051649785.1 Methanobacteriaceae archaeon | reverse complement strand
CTGTACTTCTTAACCATTTTCTGAAGTTCATTAGGATTTTTAGATATTATATTTAAACCTATGTTAATTTTAATAATATCTTCCCTATTTTTATTAATATGTATATTATTATTGTGGTTAATGGAGTTATTACAGTTATTATTAATATTGTTAATGTTACTAGTATTATTAGTATTATCCAAATCAAGGTTAGAATTAACTTCTTCCTGTAAATCATTTATGTATTCAACTGCATTATTATAATTATTAGGAGAATAAGTAAAAAAAACAGATTTCCAACCTAAATAACTAGCTTCTTTAGCTAAAGCTAAATCATTATGAAAATTTGAACCATTAATATTTAAATCTGTGAAATTCATATAAAACACTTATAATGAGAATATCTCTTTAGCTAAATTCATAGCTACATGTTTTTTAGCAGGATAGGCTGCTATTTTAATTTTTAAATGAATTGCATCTGAACCATCAATTATTTTTAATTCCTCATTAAGTGCAGATTGTTTTGAAAACCTTAAAAATAAATTACCATTCTTATCCATTTTTCTATCTAAATCAGCCAGAATTTCGCTTTTATTAGCTAGGGAATTAATATTAGAAATACTTTCTTTAACATCTCGTTTTTTACTGATTTTACCTTTTAAAATAGTTATTTGGTTGTTGAAATGGCCTTCAATATAAGATTTTTCAGCTTTGGCTAAAGGAAGTACATTTAAAAGAGCTTCAAGAACTTTATCTTCATTTTCAGTTCCATGAATAAAAGTCCTATAAGTAATGTTGTGAATCATAAAATTTCCTCTATTATTTGAAAAATAGTAGTTTTAATATTGTTAACTTGTGTAATCTTAATTTTAATCTTAGTAAAAATATTAATGTTAATTATTGATAATGGTTATTAAAAAAGAAGAATAACAATGTAACTATTAATGTAATTAATATTGAATATGGTTGTTAGTTTAACTACTATTAATTTCAATGATTTTATTGTAGTTTAAGTAAAATTAATAAGAAAAATATTAGAAAATATAGGATATTTAAAGAGTAAAAAAGAAAAATAAGATAAAATAATAAAAGTAGATATGAATCTACTCAAATAGTTATTATCTTGCTTTTTCAGACCCTTTTCCTTTTTTCCTAAGTCCTCTTCCTTTTGTCCCAGCACTAGTTAAACCACGGAGAGCTCTGCTAGTATGCTGATTTTCACAAATCCAATTAATCTTTTTATCATTGATAATTGAAGGACTTTGAGGATCAACTAAGATAACTTCAAAGAATTTGAATTTTCCATCTTCCCACACCCAGTAAGAATTTAAAACCTCTAAATTAGGATATCTTTTAGCTACACGCTCTTCAGCCATTCTTTGAATAGACTTTGATGGAGTAATCTTTTTTATACCCATTCTTTTTGGTTTACGACCTGCTTTAGGTCTTGATTTTCTTCTTCCACCACGGCGAATTCTGATTCTTGCAAGAACAAAACCTTTTTTAGCTCTGTAACCTAAAGATCGTGCACGATCTAAACGGGTAGGTCTGTCAATTCTAGTTATAACACTTTCTCGTCTCCAAATAGGAGCTCTTTGCCACATGAGTTCCCTTACATAGGACTCATCGGGATTTTTCCATGCATCTCTTATATATCTGTACATTTATACACCTCTTTGTTCAGCTAAAAGCCACATCCAAGGATTAATTAAAAATCAATCCTAAAAAGAGTAGATTTTAATATTTAAATTAATATTTTATTGAATATTATTAAATATTGTTAAAAATTGTTTAAAGATACTAATTTAAACTTTTAAGCATATCATATCATTAATTTTATTAATAGCTTAATTTATAACAATAACAAAATATTTGTAATTGTCATTTAAATACTTTTTGGTTTTATAATTAAAAATAGTAAAAAAATGAAAATAGTAAAAAAATAAAAGAAAATAAAAGAAAAAATAGGGAATTTTTTAATTTAGCTATAATGTTATTTTATAGTTTTATCTATTTATTAACTGAATTATAAATTCCCCATATATTATATTCCTATAAATTCCCTAATATTTTAACTGCTTTAATAAATGGAGGCATACCTGAAGTTAAAAGAACAATACGAAGAGCATCCATTATCTCTTCTTTACTAATCCCTAATTCTTCCATTCCACTTTTCATTTGCATTCTAGCAGCACGGTCATCACTATTAGATGCTGTAATCCCGATAGCTATTAGTTTTTGAGCTTTATAATCTAAAGCTTTTCCAGTATAAACAGCTTCATTTAATCCAGATATTGCATCAAATAATTCAGGATACTCTTTTTTAATTAATCCCATTCCTTTTCCATAAAAAACATCTTCTTTCATAATAACACCTTTGATATAAGTAATAATATAATTAAATGAAATTTATTAAGTACAATTAAATAGCTAAATTTAGTTTATATAAGCATATTTTATCAATACATAGTAACTATTATGTTTTTAATGCTATTTATAATTTCCTTATTAAATATCAATAGATATACCATAATATTAATTTCTGAAAAAAATTAATTGAGTAAACTGTGATTAAAGTTGAAATAAATCTCAAAAATTAATTTTTAAAATTATAACAACTAAAAAATGCATGATGCCCATATTATAAATCCAAATATTTATTAATCAAATCATTAAGAACATTTTCAAAATCATCTGTAATTTTTTCCCAGTCATTACCTTCAACATAGGCCCTACCAGATTTAGATA
>JBOFHT010000037.1:0-34164 GCA_051649785.1 Methanobacteriaceae archaeon | reverse complement strand
AATTTATAGTCAAAAATATTTTTTTCAAAAAGAAATTTCCTTAATTTGCTAAGCCAAAGCATTTTAAGTTGTTTTAATTTTTGAAATAGCGGATTTTGATATAAACTAGTGCAAAAATATAGGGTTTCTACAGAGCCAATATTTTTTAATTTTTTATTATTCAAATTCTTAGTATATTTATTAATACTATTTAATTTGATTTAACTACTACTTACAGTCTTATTAATCCTTTTAATACTATTATAGCTTTCAATATTGGTATTATTAGTATTATCATTATTACTAACATTACTACTAATTCTAGAGGTCTTTAAAATGAAAATGTTAATGCATAAATGTAAAATATGTGGGGAATACACATTAAAAGATTCTTGCCAATATTGTGAAGGTGAAATAACTGTAATTTATCCTCCTAAATATTCTGTTGGCGACAAATACGGGAAATATCGTAGGATACTAAAAAAAGAAGCTGAAGCTAATTCTGTTAATTAAATCAATATATTTAATTAATTTAATAGTTATAACTGCTATAATACTAGTAATAATAACTTTACTAATTCTACTAACTTTATTAACTTAAATAAATAGCTAAAAGGTGAAATTATGAGAAATACTTATATTAATTTATTAGAAGAAGTCAATTTAGATAATCCTATATTTATTGAAGCACTTCCAGGAATAGGACATGTTGGGAAACTAGCTGTTGATCATATTATTGAAGAATTAGGGGCTGTTAAGTTTGCAGAACTTTATTCTCCTCATTTTCCCCCACAAGTATTAGTTAGTGAAGATGGATTAGTTGAAAATATGATTAATGAGTTCTACTACTTAAAATCTGCTGGGGCTAGTGAAAGAGATTTTATTCTTCTTGTTGGAAATAGCCAAGCACTTTCTCCTGAAGGTCAATACGAGCTTTGTGCATATATCTTAGACTTTATTGAGGGGTATGGTGTTAAAGAGATGTATACATTAGGTGGATTAGCTACTGGCCAACCTATTGAAAGTCCGAAGGTTTTTGGTTCAGCTACTAACTTAGAGCTTATTGAATCTTTAAAAGAAGCTAATGTATCTATTCGTTCTGCTGATGGTGGAATTGTAGGGGCATCAGGTTTACTTCTTGGATTAGGAACTCTTAGGAAAATGAATGGGGTTTGCTTAATGGGTGAAACTCCAGGATATTTTATTGACCATGAAGCTGCTGAATCTATGATTGGAGTTCTTTCTACTTTAGTTAATATTGAAGTTGATATTGAGAAGCTTGAAGAAAGAGCAGAAGAAACTAAGAAAATGATTTCAAAAGCTCAACAAATGGAACAAGAAATGAGAGGGAACATAGGTACAAATAGTAGTGACGAAGATTTACGGTACATTGGATAATTATATTTTATATCAATTATGGGTTATTACAAATAGTATTATAACTATTATATTAGGGAGTCTTTATTTATGAGTGTATATGAATATGATGTTAAAGATATTAATGGAAATACTGTGTCAATGAAAGAATATGAAAATAAAGTTCTTTTAATTGTTAATACAGCAAGTAAATGTGGGTTTACTCCTCAATATGAAGGGTTACAGGAATTATATGAAAAATATAATTCAAAAGGTTTTGAAGTATTAGATTTTCCATGTAATCAATTTGGTAGCCAAGCAAAAGGTACTAATGAAGAATTAGCTAACTTTTGTCAAACTAATTTTAATGTCAAATTTAAAACTTTTGCTAAAATTGATGTTAATGGTCCTGAGGAATCTCCATTATTCACTTTTTTAAAGAAGGAAACAAAAGGATTTTTAGGATCTAAAATAAAATGGAATTTTACAAAATTTTTAGTAGATAGGGAAGGAAATGTTTTAAAAAGGTATTCTTCAACTACAAAACCTAAAAAAATAGAAAAGGACATATTAAAATTAATTAGTTAATATTATTTATTGTATTTGGGTTATTTTATAATTATTGCTAATATTATTAATAATGATATTAATATTAATATTACTATAATTATTACTATTACTAACTATAATTATTACTATTACTAATATTAAATACGGGAATATTATGATAATTAATGCAGATTTTCATGTTCATAGCTGTTTTTCTATGGCTAGCTCTAAAAATATGGTTATTAATAATATTGCTCCTCAAGCTAAGCTCAAAGGATTGTCCCTTGTTGGGACGGGTGATGGATTTCATCCAAGTTGGCTAGATATAATTGAAGAAAGTACTAGCTACTTGGGTGATGGCATATATTCTAAAGAGGACTGTGATTTTGTTATTACAGGCGAAGTTGAGGATAAAAATAGAATTCACCATTTATTTATTGTTCCTGATATTGGAATAGCTAGGGATATTAGCTCTAAGCTTGTTTGTAAAAACATTAATGCAGACGGTCGCCCACGTGTTCGTATGTCTGGTGCTGAAATTATGGACTTAGCTAAAGAACACGGTTGCCTTTTTGGTCCGGCCCATGCATTTACACCTTGGACGGGTATTTATAAATCATTTGATAAAATTACAGATTGTTATGGTAGGAAACCTGACTTTTTAGAGCTAGGTCTTTCAGCAGATACTGATATGGCTGACACAATTAAAGAGTTACAGGATATTCCTTTTCTTTCAAATTCTGATGCTCATTCTCCTTGGCCACACAGACTTGGTAGGGAATTTAATCAAGTAGAATTAGATGATGTTTCTTTTTCTTCTATTAAAAAAGCTATTAAACATAATGGTATTAAAGCTAACTATGGTTTAGTTCCTAATTTAGGTAAATATCATATGACTGCTTGTACTAAGTGTTATAGTATAATTGATCCTATTGAAGCTAAATCTAATAAAATGAATTGTTTTTGTAGTGGAAAAATAAAAAAAGGTGTTGATTATCGTATTTCTGAAATAGCTAGTTGGGATAAACCACACCATCCTGATTTTAGGCCTCCTTATATTCATTTAATGCCATTAGCTGAAATTATTGCAATGGTTTATGATAAGGGAGTTACTACTAAAACTGTTCAAAATATTTGGAAACCTATGGTTGAAAAATTTGGTTCTGAGATAAAAGTTCTTATTGATGCCTCTTTGGAAGATATTAATAGCTTTGATAAAAATTTAACTCCTGCAATTGAAGCTTTTAGAAATAAAACACTAAAAGTAGCTCCAGGTGGAGGAGGAAAATATGGTGAGATTTCATTTGATAAAGAAATAGAAGTTCCTAAAGCTAAAAATCCCAACAATATTACTTTAGATAATTTTTAAATTTATTTTACTTCTTTCATTTTTACTTTTAATTTTATTTTACTACTTCTCTTTTTTATTTACCTTCCTATTCTTAGTGCATTAGCTATTACTAATAAGGTTAATCCCATATCTCCTATTAAAACTGCTTCCCATAAATCAATAAGTCCATATATTGCGAGTATAGTTAAACTTGATTTTACAATAATAGAAACACTAAGGTTTTCTTTAATAACTGCCATTGTTTTCTTAGAGATTTGTAGCAATGTGTCTATTTTAGATAAGTTATCTTCAAGTAAAACTATGTCTCCAGTTTCAACAGCTATTCCTGAACCTGACATCCCCATTACAATGCCAACATCTGCCAATGCAAGTGAAGGGCTATCATTAACCCCATCTCCTATCATAGCTACAGTTCCGTATTTTTCTTTTGATTTGCTTAATATATCTACTTTATCATTGGGTAATAAATTAAAGTAGTATTTATCTATTCCTATTTCATTAGCTACTGTTTTAGCCGTAGATTCATTATCTCCAGTTACCATAATAGTTTTTATATCTTTCTTTTTTAGTTGTGTTATTATTTCTTTAGCTTCTTCTCTTATTTTATCCTTTAAAGTTATTATCCCTATTATTTTATCATTTGTTCCAAGTATAATCTCTGTTTTTCCTAAATTATTTGATATTTCTATTTTATCCATTAATATTTCTAGGTCAGTTATGCCTATTTCTTTAAAAAGCTCTTTTTTTCCAATATAATACTCTGTTTGATTAATAGTTCCTTTTAACCCATTTCCTGTAATAGATTCAAATGATTGGACTGCTTCTAAATTTATTTTATTAGTTTCACAGTATTTAGTAAATGCATTTGCAATAGGATGTTTTGACTTTGATTCTAAACTACTGGCTATTTTAGCTATTTCAGATATCTTTGCTGTTTTTATTACTTCTTCTTCTTCTTCTTCTTCTGATTCATTATCTGAATTATTCGAAATTTTCTTTGACACATATTCAATTGGTATTATTTCATTTATTTCTAAATTACCCTCAGTTAATGTTCCAGTTTTATCAAATAGAACAGCTTTTACTTTATTAATTTCTTCAATATATTCTCCACCTTTTATTAAAATTCCTTTTTTAGTTCCAGATGTAATTGCTGAAACCATTGAAATAGGTGTTGATAATGCTAATGCACAAGGACAAGATACTACAAGTAAAACTAAACTTCTATGGATCCATTCAGATAATGGTAGTCCAAATATAAAACTTGGAACTGTAGCCACTATAATAGCTAGTCCAATAACTAATGGTGTGTAGTATTTAGCAAATTTATTAATAAATAAGTCTATTTTAGCTTTTTTATTTTCAGATTCTTTTACTAATTGAATTATTTTTGAAATTACAGTATCTTTTGAATCTTTTGTTACTTCTACTTCAATATACCCATCTTCATTAATTGTTGATCCATAAACTTCATCATTTACCTTTTTTACAACAGCTAAACTTTCCCCAGTTATAGATGATTGATTTACAAATGTTTCTCCACTAACAACTATTCCATCTATGGGTATCTTTTCTCCAGGCTTTACTATAACAATATCACCTATTTTAAGTGATTCAACTGGAACTTGATGTTCTTCTATTATTTCTATTAGATTTTCTTGAGTATTTTTGATTATATCTTGTTCTAATTCTAGTTCTTCTTTTATTCCATCTTCTACTTTATCTTTTAGCTCTTTTTTTACTTCTTTTTTTATAGCTAATTCTGGAGTTAAATTTAGTAATTGGGATATGGAATGTTTGGATTTATCTAATGCATAATCTTCTAAATATTCAGCTAAAAAGAATAATAATATTAATAAAGCACCCTCAAACACTTCCCCTAATAGAAATGCTCCTATTGTAGCTATTATAACTAGTAAATTTATGGTTATATGTCCTTTTATTAGTGAAAGTATCCCATTTTTTATAATATTATGTCCTACTATAGGCACTATTAGTAATAATATAATTTGTGGAAGTTCTATATTAATTAGGTTATTTCCTATTGGTATAGTTGCTATTACTGTGCTTGGAAATGTTATTTGGATAAATAAACCTATTAAAAATATTATTCCTCCAATTGCTAATGTTATTAACGGAGTCTTATCAATAGTGTGTTCATATTTTGTGTTTTGGTTAATATCAGCTAAAACTCCTTCTTCACACCCACATCCACAGGAATATCCTGAATTTCCATTTCCACTTTCACATTGATTATTTTCTTTACTGTTCAGTGTAATCAATTCCTTTATTTATAATATCTATTATTTTACTATCATTAATTGAGTAATAAACTTTTTTATTTTCTTTTCTAAATTTAACAATTTTATTAGCTCTAAGTATTCTAAGCTGATGGGATATTGCAGATTGACTCATATCTAAAATTAATGATAGCTCACAAACGCATAGCTCTTCAATATTAAGTGCATTTATAATTCTAATTCTATTATAATCTCCTAAAACCTTGAATATTTCACTTAGGTTTTCATATTTTTCATTTTCCTTTAAGGAATTAATTACATTTTGTATGGTTGTTTCTCGAACACTTTTGATTTCGCAGACTTTTTGATTTGGGGTGCTACTTTCTTTCATATGAATATATGTTCATATGATTATATATAAATATTTTGATTTTATAAACATTTTTCATAAAACATTTTTCTAATATTTTACTATGCCTGAAATATGTATTATATTAGAAAAATTACATAATTGATATAAATACAAATTAGTAGGGAATTATTAGTATAAAATTTAGTAGAGGGTAATTATAAACTATTAAGTTAATGGGTCTAATTGGAGAGAAAAAAAATGAATAATAGTAATTAATATTAATAATAATTAAAATAATTTAGAGGATGTTTTTGATAATGGGAATAATCTTAAAAATGGAAATATTAATAATATTAATATCCATGAAATTAATGTAACTACTAATTTATATAAATGATATCAAACAGTAATACCTACTGAAATAAGAAAATCACTTACTGTTAAGTCAGAGGATATATTAAATTGGGAAATAACAGAAAATGGGGCTGTTAAAATAGCTTTTGAAAAAAGAATAACTTTAGATGAGGTTGACACATTAGGAATTTATGAAGATGCTATGAATATTTAAATGACTTATAATAGAACACTATCTTTAGCGGACTCCATCAGCATTGAAATTATGAAAAGATTAGGTATTAATAAAATAGCTAGCTGAAAAATAGATTTTAAATAAAAGCCTTGCAATTATTAAATGTATGTTTATTAAATTAGTAATTCATGGGATTCAATCCTCACATTCAGATGGCTAATTTTAATTGTCTTTTATATTTAGGATTTTTTAATGATTTCAAACGGATTCATAAGGATTTAAACCATAATTTATATTTTATTTTTTAGATTTCATTTCTAGTTGTGTTAATCTTGGTTTAAATCCATATTCTGAATAAAAATTAAAAATAAACATATTATATATATTCGGATACATATAGTAAATATAAAGGTAACTTTAGTTGCCTTTTATGTTATTATAATTTTAAAGGAGGTGAAAATATAAACAAAAAAATTATTCTAATTCTATTAATTTTATTATCTCTTTTTACAGTTCTCAGTTATTCTTCAGCTGCAAATCCAGTAGAGATTGATAACTCCAGTTCAGAAGGAATAAAAGAGAGTATTGGTAATGGTAATGATACCATTAATTTAGTAAATGGAATATATACTGGAACTAAAAATACCCAAATCACTATTTATAATGGTAAAAATATTACAATTCAAAGTAACGATTCTAATAATAAAGCAGTCATAGATTGTGAGGGGTCATGGTTCATTAAAAATTATGGTAACTTAACACTGAAAAACTTAATAATAACAAATGCACAGGGTCAATGGGGGAGTGTTATTTATAATAATGCTAATTTGACTATAATAAACTGTACATTCCTTAATAATCATGCTTACTATGGGGGAGCAATATTCAATGAAAATGGGGAAATTAACATGTATAACTCTAGTTTTATTAATAACTCTGCCTACCTTGGAGGGGCTATTTTTAGTGAGGGGGATGATGATGGGATACTTCCTACTTCTGATAGTTTACCTGTATTTACTGTAAAAACAAGTATTAATATTCAAAACAATACTTTTATTAATAACTCTGCAGAATATGAGGGTGGAGCTATTTTTAGTAGTCGTAACAGTAATTGTAGTATTTTTGGCTCTAGTTTTATTAATAACTCTGCAGAATATAAGGGTGGAGCTATTTTTAGTAGTCGTAACAGTAATTGTAGTATTTTTGGCTCTAGTTTTATTAATAACTCTGCAGAATATAAGGGTGGAGCTATTTTGAATGAAGGTAATTTTAGCTTCTCTTATTCTAATTTTGTGAACAATACTGGAATTGCTCTTGTTAATTTTGGGGTGTCTTTAGGAACAGATTTTAACTGGTGGGGTGATAATACTCCTGAAGTTAATGTTGATTATCTTGGAATTAATTTGTTTAATTGGTTTGTTGCTAATTTAAACTCTAAGAATATTACTCTTGTTAATGGTAGTGCTGTTGTTTTAGATTATAGTTTCAGTTTAAATGATGGTAGTGTTGCAGATAATAATTTATTACCTTATTTCGCTATTATGATTGGTGCTGAAGTTTTTGATGCTAGATTTAATAATTCTATTAATTATACTGTTCAATCAAGTAATGTTAATGGTTTTGTTGATAATCAACCATTAGGGGTAATTTTTGATTTATTATATCCTGATATCAGTGTTGATTTAGGTTTAGATAAAGATAAAGTTAAGATTAATGAATTTGTAACTGTATATCTAGTTGTTCATAATTTAGGTAATGTTATGGCAAGTAATGTTAAACTTGTTGTTTATTTACCTGATAATTTTATTATAACGGATTTCAATGATGCAGTTTATGATAAAACAAGTAATACTTTAACTTGGATCATAAATGCGGATTCAAATAATAAACAACAGTTGAGTTTCACAGGTAAATTCACTAAAAACGGTAATTATAGTTTTAATTCAAAAACTACTCTCATTAATGGGTCTGAAATTACTCATGCTGTATCTATGGAAGTATTAATTGATGATAATAAAGAAGCAGATAAAAATGTAAACATTGAAGAAGCAGATGACAATACTGCTAGTGAAGAAGCAAGTGATAATCTTAATACTGCAAATGCTGTTAGTATGAAGTCAACAGGAATTCCAATATTAGCTCTATTACTAGCTATATTAATACCATTAATAGGAATTAGAACCAAAAAACAAAAATAATCAATAAAATTTAAATAATTTAATAGTTTTTTATACTAAAAACATGATTTCGTATAAAAGACTATTTTTACCTTTTTTTTAAACATAAAATATATACAAATGTATTCTTTTAAAAAAATATTCATGCTATTTTTAATACTTTCTTTCAATAACTATTTTTAAATAATTTCTATATTTTAATTAATAGCTACTACATTACTGATGTATTTTTAAAATTAATAATTCATAGGATTCAATCCTCACATTTAGATGGCTAATTTTAATTGTCTTGTATATTTAGGATTTTTTAATGATTTCAAATGGATTTGGAAGTATTTGAACCATAACCATAATGTATATTTTATTTTTTAGATTTCATTTCTAGTTGTGTTAATCTTGGTTTAAATCCATATTTTGAATAAAAATTGAAAACTTCATTATTTCCTATAGTAATATTAGCTATTATTTTATCAACATTTTTTGATTTAATCCAGTTTAATGATTTTTCTATTAATGCTGTTCCAATATGCCTTTTACGATAATTAGGTTTTATATAAATTGAATCTATTTCACCTATATTTTCTTTTACGCTTGCTATACAGTATCCAATTTTTTTATCTTTAATTTTAGCTACTATAATGAATAAAATTCCTTTTTCAGCATAGGAATTAAGTTTTTCTTTTCTCATTTGAAATGTGAATGTTTTGTAATGATTTTTAAAGTTTGGTGATTTTTCTAAATGATGTTGGTTTAACTCTTCCCACAATTCTTTAATTTCATCTATCAGGGTTTCATTGCCTATTGTAAGTGTTAAGTTATTCATAAATATCACTGAATTTGGGATTTGTTTATTAATATTATAATGTAATTATTTTTTGTAATTATTTTTTTGTTTTGTTTTCTTGAACTCTAAATTTAACTATTTTTTTTATAAGGTCATAGGGTATAGGTTCGCTATATTGGAATTGGATTGCACCTTTAGATGTTTTGTATTTTTCCAACTCTTTTTTAAACTTTTCTACTCCACTAGCTGTAGGGTAAAGTCCGATATGTTTTTTATTAGCTGCAAAATGTACTAAATTTTTGTTTAAGTAAAATGTTGGCATTCCATAGCTTATTTTCTCTGTTGCTTCAGGTGCAGCTTCCTGTATTGTTTTTCTAATTTTTTTTAAAATTTTTTGAATATCTTCTGGATTTTTTGAAATGTATTCATCAATAGAATTATCAATAGAATTCATATTTTCACCAAATGTAGTAATTTAATAAATTATTTTTTTTAAAGTCATGATTATCTCTATATTGGGAATAAGCAGTGATTTGGAGATTGAATTTAATTTTATACTGTTTAATCTACTATATATTATCTTTTTATTATTTTTTAATATTTAAAATTAGCAGGGATTTGAATGGATTTAGACATTTTGCATTACCAGTATTGTATATTAGTTTAATTATGTAGGATTCTCTAAAGTTAACTATTATTTAGTTTTTTGGAGTAGCCATGTTAAAGCTGTGATAGTGTTTTCTAAATCGTGAACTCCATCTTTTTGTCCTTGTACATAGTTATTAAGTAATGGGCTTAGTTGAGGGTATTTTTCTTTTAATTCTTTTGCTCTTTTAGTTATTAGTTTTGTGTTAAGTTTATTTGTATTAGAAAATTTTTTACCGTCAGATATTATTTTATCAATGATTTTTAGGTCATTTGATTTAAATATTTTTATCCATTTGTCCTGTGTTAGATATATGTGTTTTTTGTATCTTAGGTTTTTTTCAAGTGAATTATCTTTAATTTGCCCTCCATCGAATATAATATGCCCATTGGGCTTTATAATTTTTGAAAGTTTGTGTATTGTTTCTTTAGGGTTTCCTAAGATATTTCCTCCTCCGCAGAATAATATTAAATCCCAATTTCTTTCATTTATGATGGTATTGTTTATATCATCAATTTTTAATTCATATTGATCCTTTTTTAGTTTATATTCTATGGCTTTTTTATTAGCTTCTTCAATGAATTCTGGGATAATGTCAACTATTTTGATGTATGCTTGTAGCTCTTTAGCTAATGGTATTGAAACGCCGCCTTTGCCTCCTGCAAGATCTAAAATTCTGATTTTATCTGTATTTTTTATATTATTTTTTATCAATTTAATTATATTATTGTGGGGTCTGCTTAAATTCCATATGTCTTGAACTAAGTAAGGTAAATATGGCATAATATTCGTGTTTTCAGTAGTTGATGATTTAGATAATTTTACTTCTGTTTCATTGTCCATACTTATTCCTATTGCTTTTATATTATTTATTTTTTTTTAATAGATTATTTTAATAGCTTATTTTTAAATAATATTCATATTTTCTTATTGTTAATAATATTTGTAATGTGTATTTTTGTTCAATTTTACTCACTAGTGTTTTATATTAGATAGTTTATTAACTAATAGTTTAGTATATTAGTATAAATAAACATATAATATATATATATATATATATATGATGATAGTTATAGTAGAACTATAAAGGTAATATTTACTTACTTTTATTTTATGATAATTTTAAAGGAGGTGAAAATATAAAGAAAAAATTTAGTTTACTAATTCTATTAATTTTATTGTCTTTCGCGGTTTTAACTTGTTCTTCAGCTGCAGATTCTGTAGTAATTAATAACTCTACTACTGACGGAATAAAAGGCAGTATTGATAATGGTAATGATACAATTAACTTAGTAAATGGAACATACACTGGAGTGAATAACACCAACATCACTATTGATTATGGTAGGAATATAACTATTCAAAGTAACAATTCTAATAATAAAGCAATTATAGATTGTGATGGATCATGGTTCATCTACAATTATGGTAACTTAACACTGAAAAATCTAATAATAAAAAATGCCTACACTGATGGTTATGGTGCTGGTGCTAATAATAGAGGAACACTAACTATAATAAACTGTACATTTATTAATAACTCTGCTAGGTATGATGGTGGTGCAATCTATAATCATTTCGGAGAAATTAACATATATGGCTCTGTATTTGATAATAACTCTGCTAGGTATGGTGGTGCTATTTACAATAATAATGAGGTAAGCCCTAATCGAAGATTTAGTTTAGTTACATTTGGTGGGTCTGGAAGTATTAATATTTTTAACTCTACATTAACTAATAATAAAGCACTATCTGATGGTGGTGGTGGTGGGGCTATTTATAATAATTGGGGAAGTATTAGTATTCAAAACAATAATTTTATTAATAACTCTGCTCCGTTGGGTGGTGCTATTTTTAATAATTTTAATAGTAATTTTAGTCTTATTGGATCTAATTTTATTAATAACTCTGCTACTGATGGTTTTGGTGCTGCTATTTATAATAATGCCTATTCGGGGGTTAATGTTGGTTATTCTAGGTTTGTGAATAATACTGGAATTGCAGTTATTAATAATGATGGTTCTGTTTCAGCTGATTATAATTGGTGGGGTGATAATACTCCTGTTGAGGGTACAGATTATTTAGGATTAAGTTTATCTAATTGGTTTGTTGCTGATTTAAGTTCTAAGAATAATACTGTTGTTAATGGTACTAAAGTTCTTTTAGATTATAGTTTTAATTTAAATGATAATAGTGTTGCTAATAATAGTTTATTACCTTATTTTGTAGCTAATATTGGTGGTAAAGTTGTTGATGCGAGATTTAATCAATCTATTAACTATTTAGTTGATTCAACTACTGTTGATGGAATTGTCGATAACCAACCTTTAGGAGTAGCTTTTAATCTATTATACCCTAATATCACTGTTGATTTAACTTTAGATAAAGATAAAGTGAAAGTTAATGAATCTGTAACTGGCTCTGTAACTGTTACTAATGCAGGTAATGGTACTGCAAGTAATCTTACAGTCGTTGTTCAATTACCAAACAACTTCATTGTAACTAATCCTAATGGAGCAGTTTATGATAAAAAAAGTCATACATTGACTTGGACTATAAATTTAACTCCAAACACTAAACAAGTATTGAGCTTCACAGGTAAATTCACTAAAAAAGGTAATTATACCTTTAATTCACAAACTACCCTCAGCAATGGATCAGAAATTGTTAACTTCGCTAACATTGAAGTAGTAGCCAACAATAACAACAATGATACTAATAATAATGCAAAAGCTGTTAGTATGAAGTCAACAGGAATTCCAATATTAGCTCTATTACTAGCTATATTAATACCATTAATAGGAATTAGAATCAAAAAACAAAAATAAAAATAATCAAATAAAATTCAAACCATTCAATAGTTTTTTTATACTAAAAACATAATTTGGTATAAAAAACTATTTTTACTTTTTTTTAAATATAAAATATATACATAATTCCTCTTTTTAAAAAATACTCATAGCTATTTTTAATACTTTTTTTCATTAACTTATTTTTAATAATATTTGTAATGTGTATTTTTGTTCAATTTTAATCAGTAGTATTTTATATTAGATAGCTTTTTGACTAATAGTTTGTGTATTAGTATAAATAAACATATTATATATATGTGATGATACTTATAGTAAAACTATAAAGGTAATATTTATTTACTTTTATATGATAATTTTAAAGGAGGTGAAAATATAAAGAAAAAATTTAGTTTACTAATTCTATTAATTTTATTGTCTTTTGCGGTTTTAACTTGTTCTTCAGCTGCAGATTCTGTAGTAATTACTAATTCTACTTCTGAAGGAATAAGCGGCAGTATTTATGGCGGTAACGATACAATTAACTTAGTAAATGGAACATACACAGGAGTGAATAACACCAATATCACTATTGATTATGATAGGAATATAACTATTCAAAGTAACAATTCTAATAATAAAGCAATTATAGATTGTGATGGATCATGGTTCATCTACAATTATGGTAACTTAACACTGAAAAATCTAATAATAAAAAATGCCTATGCTGAATGGAGTGGTGCTGGTGCTTATAATGCAGGAAAACTAACTATAATAAACTGTACATTCCTCAATAACTCTGCTGAGTATGGTGGTGGTGCTATTTACAATAACTACGGAGAAATTAACATATATGGCTCTGTATTTGATAATAACTCTGCTATGCATGGTGGTGCAATTTATAATTATAATGTTCCTCCTAGCCGAGCATTTAGTTTAGTTACATTTACTGGGTCTGGAAGTATTAACATTTTTAACTCCACACTAACTAATAATAAAGCACTATCTGATGGTGGAGCTATTTATAATAATAGGGGAAGTATTAGTATTCAAAACAATAATTTTATTAATAACTCTGCTCCGTTGGGTGGTGCTATTTTCAATGATCGTTATAGTAATTTTAATGTTATTGGATCTAATTTTATTAATAACTCTGCTACTGATACTGATGGTCCTGGTGCTGCTATTTATAATAATGCTAATAATAATTTCAATGTTGGTTATTCTAGGTTTGTGAATAATACTGGAATTGCAGTTATTAATAATGATGGTTTTGTTTCAGCTGATTATAATTGGTGGGGTGATAATACTCCTGTTGAGGGTACAGATTATTTAGGATTAAGTTTGTCTAATTATTTTGTTGCTGATTTAAGTTCTAAGAATAATACTGTTGTTAATGGTAGCAATGTTCTTTTAGATTATAGTTTTAATTTAAATGATAATAGTGTTGCTAATAATAGTTTATTACCTTATTTTGTAGCTAATATTGATGGCAAAGTTGTTGATGCAAGATTTAATCAATCTATTAACTATTTAGTTGATTCAACTACCGTTGATGGAATTGTCGATAACCAACCTTTAGGAGTAGCTTTTAATCTATTATACCCTAATATTACTACTGATTTAACTTTAAATAAAGATAAAGTGAAAGTTAATGAATCTGTAACTGGCTCAGTAACTGTCACTAATACAGGTAATGGTACTGCAAGTAATCTTACAGTCGTTGTTCAATTACCAAACAACTTCATTGTAACTAATCCTAATGGAGCAACATACGATAAAAAAAGTCATACTTTGACCTGGACTATAAATTTAACTCCTGGCACTGAAAAAGTATTAAGTTTCACAGGTAAATTCACTAAAAAAGGTAATTATGTCTTTAGTTCACAAACTATTCTTAGTAATGGACCAGAAATTGTTAACTTCGCTAACATTAAAGTAGTAGCTAAGGCTGTGCCTAGTGATGACCCAGATAATGATTCTGATAATAGCTCCGGTAATAATGCAAAAGCTGTTAGTATGAAATCCACAGGAATTCCAATATTAGCTCTATTACTAGCTATATTAATACCATTAATAGGAATTAGGACTAAAAAACAAAAATAGAAATAAATAAACAAATAAAATTCAAACCATTCAATAGTTTTTTTATACTAAAAACATAATTTGGTATAAAAAACTATTTTTACTTTTTTTTAAACATAAAATATATACATAATTCCTCTTTTTAAAAAATATTCATAGCTAATTCTAATAATTTTTTTCATTAACTTAATTTTAAATAATTTCCTTATTTTAAGTAATATCTGCTGCTATTTATAATAATGTATTTTTAAAATTAGGTTCTGTAGAAACCCTAGTTTTTAATTAATTTTTTCACTTGAAATCATACTAACAGTTCAAAAAGAAACAATGTAGAAAGCATATTCAGCATAATAAAAAGAATATTCAACGGAACAAACCAAAGTAAAAACACAACAAACATCAAACAAAGAAACAAAACCCAAAAACACAATATACAACATCTACATATCAACACAAATCCCATAAAAAAGGGTTTCTACAAAGCCAATATTTAATAATGTTTGATTCAGACAATAATTTTAATTTATGTAATATTTAGGATATATCTTTATTTATATTTTGAGTCTTGGGTAAAAGTAGACTTTTTTTTTTTTATTCGTTTTCATTGCTTACAAGTTTGATTTCTGGTTTTCCATTATGAAATCTAGTTTTGAATTCTTTTTGGAATTTTTTAAGATTAATTTGGCTTTAATTAAATTTTAGCTAATTAATTTTTTCCAACAACTAACATTTTGACACTACATTTTATATATTAACAGTTAACTTTATATGCTATGGAAATAATATAAAGTCATAATATTATTAGAAAACGAACGTTTGTTTTTTAGTATTATTAAAATATATACTAATGTAATAGCATATTTTTTTGCTGTTATACTTGATTTGGTATAAAATTATAATTGGTTATACAAGGAGGTGAAAATTTGAAAAGAAAATTTAGTTTAGTCATGGTTTTAGCTTTATTATCCTTTTTCATTGTTTTAAGTTGTTCTTCAGCTGCAGGTGTAGTTATTACTAATTCTAGTTCTGAAGGAATAAAGGGTAGTCTTGGTAATGATACTATTAATTTAGTAAATGGAACTTATACTGGAATTAACAATACCAATATCACTATTGATAATGGTAGGAATATAATTATTCAAAGTAACAATTCTAATAACAAAGCAATTATAGATTGTGATGGATCATGGTTCATCTACAATTCTGGCAACTTAACACTGAAAAATCTAATAATAAAAAACGCCTACACTGACGATTATGGTGGCTGTGTTTATAATACTGGAACACTAACTATAATAAACTGTACATTCCTCAATAACTTTGCTGCTAGTGGTGGTGCTATCTACAATTATTTTGGAAAAATTAACATATATGACTCTGTCTTTGATAATAACTCTGCTGTTGATGGTGGTGCTATTGCTAATGACCACGGAGAAATTAACATATATGACTCTGTCTTTAATAGCAACTATGTTTATTTTTCTGGCGGTGCTATCTATAATGAAAATGGAGAGCAAGATAATGATATGTTAGATGAATTTGCTACATTTGATGGAAGTGGAAGCATTAACATATTTAACTCCACATTTACTAATAATGAAGCACAATATTATGGTGGTGCTATTTATAATAATGATAATGGCAGAATTAGTATTCAAAGTAGTAATTTTATTAATAATTTTGCTGATGGTGGTGGTGCTATTCTGAGTTATAATGGTAGAATTAGTATTCAAAGTAGTAATTTTATTAATAATTCTGCTAGCTATGCTGGTGGTGCTATTTTTAATAATGGTCATGGAAGTATTAGTATTCACAATAGTGATTTTATTAATAATTCTGCTACTGACAATGGTGGTGCTATTGCTAATTGGTATTCAGAGATTAATATAAGTAATTCTGTCTTTGATAATAATTCTGCTGATTATGGTGGTTCTATTAGTAATTATGATTCGCTTGTAGATATGTTAGTTGAATTTACTGGAAGTGGGAGTATTAATATTTTTAATTCTAAACTAACTAATAATTCTGCACAGTATGGTGGTGCTATTTATAATTCTAATGGAAGAATTAGTATTCAAAGTAGTGATTTTATTAATAATTCTGCTACTAATCTTGGAGGTGCTATTTGTAATGATAGACTTAGTATTATTCATGTTATTGGATCTAACTTTATAGATAATACTGCTATTTCTGGTGGTGCTATTTATAATTATATAGGCCATTTGGATATTAGTTATTCTAGGATTTTAAATAATACTGCTAGTGCTGTTCATAATAATGGATCTGGCGATTCAGTAGCTGATTTTAATTGGTGGGGTTATAATAGTCCTACACTTAGTACTGATTATTATGGTTTCACTTTGATTAATTGGTTTGTTGCTAGTTTAAATTCTGTTAATAGTACAGTTGTTATTGGTAGTACTGTTGTTTTAGACTATGGCTTCATTTTAAGTGATGATGGTGATGTTAATAATAGTTTATTACCTAATTTTGTTATTGTTATGGATAATGGTAATGATTTTGATGGAAGATTTAATCAATCCATTAACTATGCTGTTCAATCAACTACTGTTAATGGTATTGTTGATAATCAACCATTAAATGTAACCTTTGATCTTTTGTATCCTAATGTTACTGTTGATTTGTCTTTAGATAAAGATAAAATGAATATTAGCGAGTCTGTAACTGGTTCTGTGAATGTTTCCAATACTGGTAATGGTAGTGCAGAGGGTGTTATTGTTGTTGTTCAGTTACCTAGTAATTTTACTCCAACTGAGTATGTTAATGGGACTTATGATCCTTTAAACAATACATTGACTTGGAATATTACTGTTGAGTCTGGCAGTGAGCAAGTATTGAATTTTACTGGTAGTTTTAGTGATAGGGGTAATTATACTTTTAATTCTACAACTACTCTTGTTAATGGTTCTGTGCTTAATAATGCTGCAAATATTGAGGTAATACTCAATGCTTCCAATATTAGTGTTGATTTAACTTTAGATAAAGATAAAGTGAAGGTTAATGATTCTGTAACTGGTTCTGTCACTGTTTCTAATAATGGTGATATTTCTGAGGCAGATATTATTGTTGTTGTTCAGTTACCTAGTAATTTTACTCCAACTGAGTATGTTAATGGGACTTATGATCCTGTAAACAATACATTGACTTGGAATATTACTTTGGGGCCTGATAGTGAGTTAGTGCTGAATTTTACTGGTAGTTTTAGTGATAAAGGTAATTATACTTTTAATTCTACAACTACTCTTGTTAATGGTTCTGTGCTTAATAATACTGCAGGTATTAGGGTAATACTCAATGTTTCTGATGTTAGTGTTGATTTAACTTTAGATAGGGATAAAGTGAAGGTTAATGAATCTGTGACTGGTTCTGTTATTGTTTCTAATAATGGTGATGGTAGTGCAGAGGGTGTTATTGTTGTTGTTTCTTTGCCGGGTAATTTTATTGTAACTAATCCTAATGGTGGGGTTTATGATAAAAAGAGTCATACTTTAACTTGGACTATAAATGTAGGTCCTGATAGTAAAAAAGTATTGAATTTTACAGGTGAATTTACTCATAAAGGTAATTATACTTTTAATTCTACAACTACTCTTGCTAATGGTTCTAAGATTAATAATGCTGGTGATGTTGAAGTAATATTCAATGTTTCTGATGTTAGTGTTAATTTGTCTTTAGATAAGGATAAGGTAAAGGTTAATGATTCTGTGACTGGTTCTGTTATTGTTTCTAATAATGGTAATAGTACTATAAGTAATGTTACTGTTGTTGTTTCTTTGCCTGGTAATTTTGTTGTAACTAATCCTAATGGTGGGGTTTATGATAAAAAGAGTCATACTTTAACTTGGACTATAAATGTAGGTCCTGGTAGTAAAAAAGTATTGAGCTTTACAGGTAAATTTACTAGCAAAGGTAATTACACTTTCACTTCAAAAACTACACTCAATGGCTTTGATATTATCAATACTGCAGACATGGAAGTAGTAGATAATAGTGCTAATGATAATAATAGTAATGTTGTTAATGCAGTTAGCATGAAATCAACAGGAATTCCTGTAGCGGTGTTATTAATATCCTTAATATTAGTCTTTGTACCATTTTATAGGCGTAACAAGTAAATTAATTTTGTATGAAAAAATTGTTTTGTTTTGACAATTTTAATAAAATCTATTATATTTTCAGTAATAAAAGTCAAGAGAAAAAAGTATTTTTTTTCTTAGTGAATATTCAGCTAAGTTTTTCTAGATTTTATTATTTTTGTTTAATTAAATTATTTTTTCTTTTTTCTTTTTTTCTAATTTTTTAAAGCTTTTTTTCCTAATATTTTTTATCTATATAATCGCTTTTGGATATTATTTTTTGCTCTTTTCTAATTTTGTTTCATGTGATTAGAATAATCATTAAAAATTACATACATTTAAATAGTATAATTAATAAATATTAATATTCATGTGTACTATCATTAGTATATATACTAATGTTCAATTTTCTTAATAAACAGTTAGTATACAAAAAAACAAATTAACTATATGTAAATGGAGGTGAAAAACAATGATAATGAATGTAAATTTTAATAAAAACAATAAGAATATATTTTTAATCATATTATTTTCATCATTGATATTGTTATCCTTTTCAATATTTAGTGATGTTAATGCAGCTGTAGTTGATAATGGTAATGGTAGTGTTTCTGTTGATAATGGTAGCACTATTAATAATGGCCTTGGCTCTTTAACTGGTAATTATAGTGGTAATGGAACTATCTATCTTAATGATAATAAATACAATGGTACTGGTAATGTTAATTTAACAGTTTCTAACCGTAACATTACTATAATTGGGAATAACTCTACTGTTATTAGTGGTTCTAACACTAATTGGATTTTTAACTTAAATAATTCTTATGTGACCTTTATTAATGTAACTTTTTCTGATGCATATCGTAATGGTGTTGGTGGATCATTAATAACTAATGGTAATGGAACACTAAATATTATGAACTGTAATTTTAAAAACAACAATGCTACGTATGGTGCTGCTATATACAACAATGAGGGTACTAATTTAACTATTAATAACTCCATATTTACTAACAATTCTGCTACGAATTTTGGTGGGGCAATATATGTTATAAATGGAACAACAAATATTAATAATTCCATGTTCTCTAATAATTCTGCTAATTTTGATGGGGGAGTTATTTATACAATTGGAAATAAGACAACTATGAATATTAGTAATTCTAATTTCACTAATAACTCAGCTAAAAGAAGTGGGGGGGTTTTATCTTTCAGTACTTCTGGTGATTTAAATAACAATTCCTTTGTTAATATTATTAATTCAAGTTTTACCAATAATACTGCTTTAGAGAAGGCTGTTATTCATAATGCACTTATGTTATATATTAATAATTGTAATTTTACTAATAATATTGCTAATATCATAGCGACTATATTTAACCAGGAATATTGTAGCATTAATAACTCTAATTTCATAAATAACTCCTTAAATGGAACTGGTGGAGCTATTTACAATAGTAATTACTTAAATGTTAACAATTCTAATTTCACTAATAACTCAGCTAATGGAAGTGCAGGGGCTATTTATTTATTAATATCTTCTAATTCAAACATTACTAATTCTAAATTTGTTAACAACTCTGCTAAGTTATCTGGTGGTGCTATTCTTATTCGTATTGGTTCTAATGCAACTATTAAGAACTCTACTTTTATTGATAATACTGCTAATCTTAGTGGTGGTGCTATATTTAACAATGGGACTTCAAATACGACTATTATTGGTTCTAGTTTTGTTAATAATTCTGCTGATGTTAGTGGTGGGGCTATTTATAATTTTGGTACTAATTTATCTGTTAATAGTTCTAGTTTTGTTGGTAATGTTGCTGGTGTTAGTGGTGGTGCTATTTTTAATAATAGGTCTATGCTAGTTTATAATAATATTATGGATTTTAATATTGCTAGTTCAGGGAATGTTATATTTAATAATGGTACTTTAGGTGTTCTTAACCTTACATATATAGGTAATAGTACTGTTAGGGTAAATAATAGTGTGGTTTTGAATGCTACTTTAACTGATGATATGGGTAATCCTGTGTCTGGTCAAAATATTAGCTTTTATGTGAATGGAACATTAATTGGCTCAGTTGAATCTGTTGAAGGATATGCAAATATAAGCTACTTTGCTAATGCTAATAGTGAAGGTGTAGTTCCTGTTACCGGTAATTATTATGGTGCTGGATTTTTCAATATTAATGTTTTAAATGGTCAGTTATTATTTGATAGTGAAACTACTGTTAATGGTGAGATTAACTTAGATAAAAAAGAATATCTAATTAACGAAACTGTTAATGGTATTATTAATATTAAAAATAATGGATCATATATTGGGAAAAATGTCTCAGTAAACATTAATCTACCATCAAACTTTGATTTAGATAGTAGTAGTGTTGTTGTATCGCATGGAAATTATGATATGGTTACTGGTATTTGGACTATTGGTGATTTAACTATTGGCGAAGAAGCTACTATGTATTTCACAGGCAAATTTATAAAAAACGGTACCCACACATTTAGTATTAGTACTATTGGTGATAATTTTAATAGTAGTAATGATTCAGTTAGTGCAACTGTTAAAAACAAACCCAAACCTAATCCAAATCCTAATCCAAACCCTGAACCTAACCTTAATCCAAATCCTAATCCAAACCCTGAACCTAAAACTAAAACTGTTGCTAATTCAAGCATTAGTATGAAATCTACAGGTATTCCATTAGCTACATTATTAATAGCTTTAATACTAGTATTTGTACCAGTTTATAGACGTAAAAACTAAAACCCAAAATTTAAATTATAAAAAAATAGTAGTTTAGTTGTATATTATTTGATAAATCTACTTTATTTTCAGTAAAAAGACAAGAGAAAAAAATATTTTTTTCTTAGTAAATATTCCGTAAGTTTTTGTAGATTTTATTATTTTTATTCAATTAATCTATTTTCTCTTTTTCTTCTTTTTTTTTTTATCATACTTTGATCTTTGACCACGACTCAATTTCTAAAGTTTGCCATGTATTTTTTTAATTTTTCTACTGTTTAGATAGCTTATTATTCTTTATTTTTATTGGAGTAGTGGCCAAAAACCTAATCATAAATCTAAATTTGTATTATACTTCTTTATTAGATAAAGAATTTTTTGAAAAATGATTTTTGATTAAGACTCATTTTATAAAAAATTAAGAGACTAAAAAAATTAACTGTCTCTAAAAAAGTGTTTTTTGATAATAGTTGAAATCTATTATTTACTGTTTCATTGTCTTTGATGGTTTTGTTTTCTCTAAATTAATTTTTCTTTCTAATAAATAAAGCTCCAATTAAACAAATGATTAAAACTATGAGGGGAATGCCTGTATTTTTCATTGAGACACCATTTACTACTTCTTCCATAGGATCAACATTATCTGTTGTTTTAGTATCCTCGTTATAAGTACTATTTTCGTCTATAACTGGATTGCTTTCAGGTTTTTTAACTGGAGTATTATTTGTATTGGTATCATTTGTGCCATTAGTTTCTGGTTCTTCTGCACTATTTGTATTGTTAGTTTCATTTGCTACAACTACAACAGGTCCTTTTGGTTCTTCTGTACCATTAGTAACATTGTTTTCTACAGGGATTTTAAATCCGAAGATTAAACCACAAGGATTATTTACATCGTTATAATTATCATTAGGAGTTCCAGTATTTTCGGTTCCTACTGAATTAACTGCGATAATAATAATTTCATTAATTCCTTTGCTTAAGTTAATGGTAATATCATATACATGACCCCATCCGTCACGATCACCCTTAATTAAATTATTGTCCAAATCAACACCTAAATAATCACCTTCAATTCTAAGAGCTTCTTTTAATGATTCAGTTGTGTATCCTGCAAGCTTTCCATTTACATAAATTGTTGCAGCATTATCAGCAGCAAAGATAAATGAAATGTTTTCATAATTATTATCAGAATTGATTTCAATATTGGTTTTAAAAACAGAACCAGAAGCCCCATAAACATAAGTGTTATTTTCATCCCAAATCCATGTAGCATTCATATCTTTTAACTTTAAATATTTTTCTTTATCTTCTTCACTTGCTGAATTTGTAAAATAATCGTCCCATACTCCTGGAAGCTCACTAGCAACACCACTACCATTATGACCAACGACTTTACCATTTGATTCATTACTAACATAAGTATCACCTGACGTCAAGTTTGTTGCTGCTACCGTACCAATACTACTTATAACCATTAAGATTAATAATAATATTCCTACAATTTTTGTATTCATTTTTTTATCCTCCATTAATTTATTTTATTATATCTTTTATACTCTGTAAATATAGTATTCATTCCAAATCATGCTATTAATATTAATAATACAAATAAAGATAATGAGTTTTGGTCAAAAGTTATTTTTTAAGAAAAAAATTTTTTTCATAAAATAACATTTGAAAACTCTAACTATCACATTAAATAGTATATTGATGCAGTTATATAGGTCTATTTCAAAATTAAACCAAGATTATGTGAAAAATTTCTACAAGTTATATACAAATTCAATGTAAATCCCACATAATTATAAAAAAATTAAAAAAATAAAATAATAAAAAATTATTATTTTTATTATCATTATTTTTATTATTTTGTTGAATAATATCACAATGTTAAACATTGAAAAAAATTAATTAGCTAATATTCCTCAATTAAAGTCAAATTAATCTTAAAGATCAATACAAACAAACTAGAACAACAAAAAATAAAACAAAAAACAAGAAATCATTTAAAAAAATAAAACAACCCTAAAATTTATCCACGTAAAATATAGGGAAGTAGATTTGTATGGGATAGATAGGGTCTATGGGGGGTTTATTACTTTTTGTGTGCATATCCAAGTATTAAACCATTTTTATTTATATTTAACTATTTTTAACAATTATCAAATTAAAATAAACCTTAAAAATCCTCTAATGATAATTTAAAGTCTAAAAAAAGGAGGGGGTAAATATTTTAAATGTAAAAAAAATAAAATTTCAAAAAACCATCTTAAACTTTACAAACCCCTTTATTTTTATTATTATTAATTTTATATTTAATTAAATTCTACATTTGGATTAACATATCTGTTTCGTTTTTTTGTGGAGTTCCCATATTCTATTGCTTTTGATGGGCAACGATTGATACATGCAGTACAATGGCTACATTTTTTACCTATCCATTCTGGTTTTTCATGGTTTATATGTATAACTTTTGATGGGCATGATTCTTCACATAATCCACAATTGGTACAATCGTCTGTAACATAAAATTTTTTAGTTTTACGAAATATTCCATATGCTTTTTTTGCAATAAATGAAAATGCTGCAATGGGGCCATGCTTGGCAAAATCACCTTTTTTATTAATTTTTATGTTTTCAACTAATTTTGCAATGTCTTTTTCTGCAAGAAGGAGAGCTGAATCCATATCTTCTTTATTAGGTACATCATACATCATAACATAATTTCCAGGCATGTTAATGGAATAGCTAGCATCTAATTGCAGATTTTTTAATTTAAGCAAGTTTGAGACATCCTTATCTGCATTTCCAATATTTCCACCACATGTAATTACTGTGTATACAAATGGATTTTCATCTATTTCTAACATTATTTGATTTATAAATTCAGATACTATATTTGGTAGTCCAAAAAAGTAAACTGGAGCTACAATTCCTATTTTTTCACCTTTTTTAATTTTATAATTAAATTTTTTTTCATTTAATGCTTTTCCCATATCGACTATTTCATCCCCATCTATTTCCTGTATTTTTTTAGCAACATATAAAGAGTTTCCAGTACCTGTGAAATAAAAAATCATAAGAATATTCCTCCATTTTTATACTTAGTATAATATTAAATTTTATATTAAATTTTTATAGTTTTAAAATTTTACAACTTTCGAATTGTTTTTATAAAAAATATTAATTTATTTATTATTCAATTTTAATAATTCATTTACTTCATCAACCATTTTTTCATTTACCTTTGCAACTAAGAATTTACCTTTTCTTTCAGTAAAAATTAATTCAGCATTACTCAGTTCTTTAAGGTGATGGGAAATAGTGGGAGATCCAATATTAAAAGATTCAGCAATATCACATATCAAACATCCAGAACCTGTTTCATAACTAGTTTCTTGAGTTTCAACAATTTTTAAATAAAGTTCCAACCTATTGGGGTTTGAAAGTGCTTTAAAAACTTTTGCCATTTTTTTAGTATCCATTATTAAATACTCCTAATATTACAATTCGATAAGTATCAAATTAATATTTTTATAAACTCATATATAAAAGTTTTGTTAAAATCCAATGAGACTATCAAAATGTTAGTTTTTGGAAAAAATTAATTAACTGAAATTCATTTCAAGAAAAAAATCACAGTACTGTAAATTTATTTATTTTTATAATTTTAAAAACTAATTTTAATTAATTAGTAACTATTTTTATTTTTATTTATTGATATTCAAATAAACTAACTGTTTATACATATATGTATAGGTACATATGTTATGAAACATTTATATATTTTAATGAACATATATTAGTTTATTATAATAAGAATATTCATTATTTGCCGAATTATTTTAAATATAGATATTAATATTATATATATCTATATAAATAAAATTATATGCTTTTTGTTAATTTATTTTTTAAATAATGTTTTTTCTTTTATAAAAAATTATAATTCACTAAACAAGGAGGTGAAAAAACAATGATAATAAATGTAAATATCAGTAAAAGCAAACAGATTTTAGTTTCTATTATATTGCTTTTATCACTAGCATTATTTTTATTTTCAACATTTAGTAATGTTGATGCAGCTGTTATAAATAATGGTAATGGAAGTATTTCTATTGACAATAATAGTACTATTAGTGATGGTCTTAATTCATTATCTGTTAATTACAGTGGTAATGGTACTATTTATCTGAATGATAACAATTATAATGGCACAGGTAATGTTAATTTAACACTTTCTAACCGTAATGTTACTATAGTAGGTAACAATTCTACTATAATTAATGGTTCTAATCTTAATTGGGGGTTTAATGTTACTGGTGGTAGCTTAACTCTTATTAATTTAACAATTACAGATGCTTATCGTAATGGTAATGGTGGTGCTGTTTATAGTACAGGTAAAATTAGTATAATAAATTGTAGTTTTATTAATAATCGGGCTAATGCTAATGGTGGAGGTATTTACATTACTAGTGCTGGTATTAATTCCAGTATAGTTAATTCTAGCTTTATTAACAATACTGCTAATCAAGGAGGGGCTATATATAATGCTGCTCCTAATTTAGGTATAAATAATTCTAGTTTTATTAGTAATATTGCGATTAGTGGTGGTGGTGCTATTTATAATAACAATGGTACTAATATGAGTGTTAATAATAGTATTTTCCTTAATAATAATGGAACTAATAATGGTGGTGCTATTTATACTACTGGTGCTAATGTGAGTGTTAGGAATAGTACTTTCTCTAATAATAATGGAACTATTAATGGTGGTGCTGTTTATAATACTGGTGTTAATATGAGTGTTAGTGATGGTACTTTTTTAGGTAATTTAGCTAATTTTGGTGGTGCTGTTTATAATAGTGGTGTTAATGGGAGTGTTAGGAATAGTACTTTCTCTAATAACCGTGCATTTTCTAATGTTAGTACCTCATATAGTGGTGGTGCTGTTTATAATAGTGGTGGTAATTTCACTATTAATAATAGTACTTTTTTAGGTAATTTAGCTAATTTTGGTGGTGCTGTTTATAATAGTGGTGTTAATGGGAGTGTTAGGAATAGTACTTTCTTTAATAGTAGTGCAACTGTTAATGGTGGTGCTATCTTTAGTGGTGGTGCTAATATGAGCATTATTGATAATATTTTTACCAATAATCGTGCATCTTCTAATGGTAGTGCTATTTCAAATAGTGTTGCTAATGTAAGTGTTAAAAACAATACTTTTTTAGATAATTTAGCTAATTTTGGTGTTATTTATAATAGTAATGGTGCTAATATGAGCATTATTGATAATATTTTTACTAATAATATTGCTAATTCTAGTGGTGGTGCTATCTGTAATAATGCGGGTGCTAATATGAGTATTAGGAATAGTACTTTCTCTAATAATAGTGTTAATACTAGTGGTGGTGCTATTTATAATACTGGTGCTAATATGAGTGTTAGTGATAGTACTTTCTCTAATAATATTGCTAATGCTAGTGGTGGTGCTATTTATACTGGTGGTGCAAATTGTAGTATTGATAATAGTACTTTTTTAGATAATTTAGCTAATTTTGGTGGTGCTATTTTCAAAACTGGAACTGTTACTTTTAGTATTAATAATAGTACTTTCTCTAATAATAGTGTTAATACTAGTGGTGGTGCTATTTACAATAATGCAGGTAATTTTATTCTTAGTAATAGTACTTTTTTAGATAATAATGCTAATTTTGGTGGTGCTGTTTATAATACTGGTGCTAATATGAGTGTTAATAATAGTACTTTTTTAGATAACCTCGCTAACCTTGGTGGTGCTGTTTATAATACTGGTTCTAGTATTGATGCTAATAATAACACTTTTAGGAATAATACAGCAAGCACTAATGGTGGTGCTATCTACAAATTAGGTGTTGGCAAGTTTAATGTTAATAATAGTGTTTTCATTAATAATTTAGTTAATGGTAGCGGTGGTGTCGGTGGTGCTATTAGTAATACTGGTGCTAATTTAAGTGTTAGTAATTCTAGTTTTGTTAATAATAGTGCTAATGCTAGTGGAGGTGCTATTAGTAATACTGGTGCTAATTTAAGTGTTAGTAATTCTAGTTTTGTTAATAATAGTGCTAATGCTAGTGGAGGTGCTGTTTATAATACTGGTGCTAATATGAGTGATACTAATTCTAGTTTTGTTAATAATAGTGCTAATATTAATGGTGGTGCTATTTATAATAGTGGTCTTAATTTAAGTGTTAGTAGCTCTAATTTTACAGCTAATAATGCTAGTAATGGTAGTGTTATTTATAACACAGCTAATAATGCTAGTGTAATTAATTCCAATGTTACCAATAACTTTGCTATGAACAGTGGTGCTATTTATAATAGTGGAGCTTATTTCAATCTTCTTAATTCTAGTTTTATTGATAATAATGCTAGTTTTGGAGGAGCTATTTATAATAATATTGGTCATAATTTTAGTGTTATTAATTCTACTTTCATAGGGAATAATGCTATTAATAATGGTGGATCTATTAATAATAACCGAGGTCTTAATTACACCATAGTTAATTCTACTTTCATAGGGAATAATGCTAGTTATGGTGCAGGTATTTATAATAATGGGTCTATGATAGTTTCTAAGAATATTATGGATCTTAATACAGCTACTGTTTTGGGAAGTGCTATTTTTAATAAGGGCAATTTAAGTGTTCTTAATCTCACTTATATGTCTAATACTACAATTAATGTAGATAATGGTACTACAATCATCTTATTTGCTACATTAACTGATGATATGGCTAATCCTATTTCTGGTCAGAACATAACTTTCTATGTAAATGGTACTTTTATTGCTAATATTGCTATTATTGAAGGATATGCTAATATTAGCTACTTGGTTAGTTTAGATAATGGTGTTGTTCCAGTTAATGGTTCTTATGAGGGGTCTAATAACTTAATTATTAATAATGGTGAATTGTCATCAGTTTCTAATACTGCTGTTAGCGGTAGTATTGTTTTGGATAATAGTAGCTATGTTGTTAATGATATTGTTAATGGTAACATTAGTATTCTTAATAATGGTAATAATACTGCAAATAATGTTTCTGTTAACTTTGACTACCTTAGTAATTTTATTCTTAATGGAGCTAGTGTTTTGCTTTCCCATGGCTATTATAATACTACAACTAATATTTGGTTTGTTGGTGATTTAGCTCCTGGTGAAGAAGCTACTATGTTGTTCACAGGTAAATTCACAAAACCAGGGAACCATACTCTTAGTATTAATATTAGTGGTGATAATTTTAATAGTAGTAGCGATTCTGTTAATATTAGTGTTAAAAATAAAACCAAACCTAATCCTGACCCAGACCCTAAGCCAGATCCTGATCCTAAGCCAGATCCTAAACCTGATCCTAAGCCTAATCCTGAACCTATAGTTGATGGTGTTAGTATGAAATCTACAGGTATTCCAGTATTTATATTGTTAATATTTGCAGTATTAGCACTCATACCACTATATAGGCGTAAAAACTAAATTTAAATTATATAAAAAAAGAATATTTTAATTATAAATTATAATATATTTATAATATATTCATAATATATTCATTGATTTATCGATTATATCCATTTAAATACATAAAAAAGTCAAGAAAAAATATTTTTCTTAGTAAACATTCACCAACAATTTAATTGGATATTTATAAATTATAAAATTATAAATTAATATATTATTATTATTATTTTATTGATTAAATTATTATCTTTTTTTCTTTTTTCTTTTATTCTCTAATAAATTAATTTAACTGTTTTCATTATTTTTTCTCAACCAATTATTCTCATTTTACACATACTTTTAAATCAAACTCAACTAAAAAATAAGATTTTAATTATTAAAACTTTCGTTTTATTAATAGTACTTGTAAAAATAGTAATTTATTCTGTGTTTAATGTAATATCTCCTCTATCCCCTATTCTTTTCTCTATTCTATATTCATATATACTTTTAATTTTTTAATATTAAAATTAAGTACCAATTCAGTGAGATTTAAATTCCAATATTATTTAGGATGACTCTTATTAGCTATTTGTTTTATTTGCTTAAGTTGGCAGAGTTGGAAATAAATTGAAAAGATTTAAATAGTATGTACAATAGAGTAATAGTTATTACTATTATCTGCAGTAGTATGTTTAATTAGAGATTTATAACCTGTAGAATATATTTTTTTAAATTAAATTAGTTAGAATTGATTTTGGTAGCTGTAATATTTTATGAATGGCTTTTAAAAGTGAGAATAGTACTTATTTCAATATAAGTGGATACTTATTATATTCTAATTATATAAAAAAAGGTTTCTTATATATTTTTTTACTATTAAAAATGCTTCAATATTTTTTGAAGATATTCCTTGTATTTATTTTCTTTAGCTAAAAAGAATTATAATGGAATTTAATAGAGCATATATCTATATTAATAGAATAAATCTTAATAGTTCAGTATCCATTGATTGTTAGGGAAGTTCTGCTTATTTTTTAAGAACATATAATAATGTAACATGCACATAGTCAATATAATTAATTTTCAATTTTTATTTATTTAATCCAAATAATCTATTTATATTATTTTTAGATAAAAACATATAATTTAGAGTAATACTAACTATGATAGGAATTAACATTTTATTACTAGGAATTGGCTTATTATTAGTTATAAGTGTACTTTTAAGTAAAGCATCATCATTTATTGGAATCCCTACATTAATTGTTTTTTTAGTTGTAGGAATGTTAATGGGTTCTGATGGGCTTTTAGGTATTTATTTTGATAATTATTTAATAGTACAATATATTAGTATTTTTGCACTCATTATTATAATGTTTTCTGGTGGACTAGATACAGATTTTAAGATAATGAAGCCTGTTGCCACTAAAGGAATATCTTTATCATTATTGGGTGTTCTGATAACAGCTATTGTTATGGGAATATTTATTAACTTAATAACTGGGGTAGATTTAATTATTTCTTTTTTAATTGGTTCTATTATATCTTCTACTGATGTAGCTGCTGTTTTTTCAATTTTTAAGACATATGATTTAAAATTAAAAAATAAGTTAAATAGTATACTAGAGCTAGAAAGTGCTACTAATGACCCAATGGCTTATGTTTTAACCACTTCTTTTATTTTCTTACTTCTTCACCCAAGTACATCACTAGAAAGCATTATTTTTATATTCATACAATCCTTGATATTAGGTTTTATAGTAGGATTGATTTCAGGTAAATTGTCTTCAAAGTTAGTAAATATTATTAAACTTGATGTTCCTGGACTCTACCCTGTTTTACTAATGGGAATTGCAGTTTTAACTTTTGGAGTAGCTGAAATGATCAATGGAAATGGATTTTTAGCAGTTTATATTGCATCTGTATTTATTGGTAATGGTGCAATGGTAAGTAAAAAAGCTCAAATAAATTTCTTTGATGGTATGGCATGGCTAATGCAAATAGTAATGTTTATAATTTTAGGTTTATTAGTATTCCCTACTCAATTAGTATTCTTATTCGATATTAGCTTATTAATAGCTGTTGGATTAATTTTTATTGCAAGACCTTTAGCAGTTTTTATATCACTAGCTCCATTTAAATTCAATATACGTGAAAAGGTATTTTTGTCATGGACAGGAATTAAAGGGGCAGTACCTATTATATTTGCTACATACCCATTAGTTGCAGGTATTCCTCAAGCACAAACTATTTTTAATATAGTTTTCTTTATAACAATAATTTCTTTACTTTTACAAGGTTCAACTATAAAAGTTTTAGCTAAAAAATTGAATTTGGTTTCAGAGGAATAAGTTTAGGATTTATATTATTTTAACTTTTAAAATTTTCATTTAATAGCCTAACTTTAAGTTTCCACTACATTTAAATCAATAGCTTCTACTTGAATAAGAATAGTATTCTAAAAATTAGCAGTTTACTTATTATTTTACTCCATCTTTACTATTTTTCAATATTTAAAATAAGTAAATATATTCCTAGATTTGAACTCTAGCTACCAATATTAGGAGTGTTAGTATATCTTTTTAGTTTTTTAATTAGATATTTTTGTTTTTATTAATAATTTTATTACAATTTTTATTATTATCTACGGATATTAAAAAATCAATATAATTCATACTTTCTAAAGAATTTTTCATAATATCTGCTTCATTTGGCAAACCTACTCCATAAAAAAATGTGTCAACTTCTAAATTTTTCATTAACTTATTTAAATCATTACTATAATTTCTAGAATTTTTTAAGTTATATAACTTTAGAAAATCGTCTATTTGAAAATAAGATTTATTTTCCATAATAATACAGTAATTATTTTTATTTGCTATAATATCTGGTATAATTGACTCTTTATTTTTAGTATTTCTTTCATTTGGGTGAATTAAAAATCCTGTACCACTTTGGGGATAATCAAATGAAAAAATATTCCATTTAAATTTTTCTAAATATCTAATAATAGTTTTAGTAATAAACTCTTCATCCATTTTATTAACCTTCTTTCCATAAAGAACCATCTTTAAAGATTATAGCATCAGCAAAAGCAGAATAAACTCTAATTTCCTTATTTTTAGTGAAATTACAACCATGTTTAACTTGCATATAATATCTAGGGATTTTATATGTGTTATTTTGATAATCTAAATCTTTAAAGTTATTTAATGCTAAAAGACATTTATTACTATCCCTAACACTATGAACTGACTCCATAAAATTATTTATTGAAGTTTTTCCATCTAACAATCTTAGTTTATTCTCTACTGAGTCATATTCTAGATCACACCATGCCATAACTAAGTTTTTATCTCTATCTTCTATATTTCCACCAATTCTTGTTTTAAGGTAATCTAATGCAACTAATGCTCCAGGATAAGGGTCACCTCTCAATACTGCATTAACTTTATATATTATTGTTTTCTTTTTAGAATCAAGATAATCTCCAAAGCAATAATTTTCTTCAGAATACTGTTTTAAATGGTCTATTAAACATTCTGTAGGGATTTCTATTGTTGCTGATTCAGGAGACCATTTTTTATTAGTTCCTCCTTTATCTACATATTCTTCCTGCATCCAATCTCTTCTATCTGTTATTAATCTTTCATTTAATAAAGAAATGTTATCTTCATTTAATGTTTTTTCTATGGTCAAATCTACAAATTCAAAAAAAGAAATAATTTCATCATCAGAGCTATCAGGATGGCTTAAAAATTCTTTATCGTGCTTATGTCCTTTATTGGAAGAAGGAACTTTATTTGGATCCCCATCATACTCTGTAGGAAAATAATATAATAAAGAAGGAACTTTATGAATACGCATCAGTTTTTCTAAAGCCCTAAATATACTTGGATTTATTTTATCCCATCGTTTAATTTCTGGCTGAGTTTTTTTATTTTTTCGAGTTATAAATGTTGCTTCAGGGTAAATATAGGCTATTGGGACATTATTTTCTGCTGCAGCAGCTAGTCTACCAAATCTTTGAAAAACATTATGCCCCGTCCCAGCTTCATGCGATATTTCAACTGCTAATATTGGTTTTTTATTATATTCAATGATTATATCATGAGCATCTAAATACAATATTCTTTTAATAGGTTCAGGCAACCGATGGAAAAGTTTAGGGTTACGTGCATCACTTTCAACTAATTTCTCTATTTTATATGGAAACTTCTTTATTGAAGTATTATTTATTACCCATTCTGCTGCTTCATTAGTACTAACCCATAATTTAAAATGCAAGTAAATCACCTTTTTTTCTAGGATTTGGATTTTTAAGCTCCTTTAAAAGTTCTTTAGCTATTGCCTTAGCTAGTAAAGGAGGTACAGCATTTCCTGTCTGGACTCTTCCTTGAACAGTTCCTCCTAAAAATTCATAATTATCTGGAAAACTTTGTATTCTAGCACGTTCTCTTATTGTTAAACCTCTATCATCTTCAGGATGCCCAAATTGGAATTGTGGGCGTATTCCTCCAGATACTTGTGTAGGGCTTGGATTATCCCATTGAAGTCGTATTCTTTGTTTATAATTAGGATACATAGGTTCTCCAGGAACTGTATTTTTTATCCTTTCAATAGTTGCTTTGGGATGATTGGGAGCTTTATTGTTGATTATTTTTTCACAATTTCCTCTCATTAATTTTTGATAGTTATAAGTAGATTCAAATTTATATTCCACTTTCTCTTCATTAGGTTTTAAACTTGGTAAATCTCCAATAGCATCTTTTATAGTCAAATAATCTTTTGCACTGTTAAATATTTTTTTAGGCCATCTAATGCCATAATTTTCGGATGCCCCTATAAATATCAAACGTTTTCTTAATTGTGGAACACCATAATCTGCAGCATTGAGTATTTTATGATCAACTTTATAGTTTTTTCCATTGTCTCGACCCGCTCGAACTATTTGAGATTCAACTTCTTCCACAACTTTGCCATTTCCCATACTTTTCA
>JBOFHT010000036.1:0-10808 GCA_051649785.1 Methanobacteriaceae archaeon | reverse complement strand
AATAAAGTTTATTTAAAACTTTTATATCCTGTTCTAAATATTTAATGCGGTTTTGAATGTTTTCAACAGATGCATGCTCCTTATTTATACTAGCTTTACGAGACATAATAATAAATATGAGCTTTAAAATATATAAAGTTTTTCATGACGAGTACTATATTTCTAGCTATTATACTATTTAATATTTATACGCCATTATTATATTTATAATTATAGTTATTGCAGATATAGAGAATAAAAATAGATTATTATAAACTTAATATAATTATAACTGGTTTGATAATAATATATTTGATATTAAACTATTTAACAATAATTTATTTAATAATAATAATTTTCTTAATAATAAATTCTTTAAATAGGAATATCATATAAGGAAAATTACTATAATGAGGAAATATAAAAGAAAGACCTATAGAAATAATTGAAATAAAAATAAGCAATAATGAGCTTATATTAATAGCTTTTATAGCTAGTGAACTTGTATTTTCTTTAATTAAACCTTTTTTAGTTAGATAAATCCAACTGCTAAACATTATCAAACCAATAATTAACATATTAATGTTAAAAATAAGATTTGGAAGAATAAACCCTGGGTAAGTACCATTTAAGCTAGTAGTAAACGGAACTGTAACAATAAATAAAAGCCAAAAGATATTAATCCAAAGATAAGTTTTGTCAATTTTAGATACAAATGAAAATTGTTTATGGCTACTTATCCATAACATAGCCAGAATAATAAAACTAATAACAAATTGAATATAATGAACAGAAATTCTCCATAGATTATTAGCTATTAAATTTTCGGAAACAGTCCCTGAAAGAACTGGAATTGAAATATTAAGAATAAGTATAGTCATAGCTATTGCAAATATCCCATCTATTAATGTAGTTAACCTATCAATAGTGAAAACATCAACTTCAGAAATATCTTCTAAAACACCCATAATATCACATAAAATATATATTAATTTTTAACTGTAATATTCCATTTACTATCTATCTACTTTTTACTATTTTTTTATATATTTACCTTTAATTGTTTTTGTAGAAAGTATTTTACCTTTAATTGCTTTATTAAATTGTTTATAAGAAAAGCCATTACTGAGTTTAACTTTACTTTTAAGTGCATAAACTTTAATTGTGTAAGTGTGTGTTTTATCAGGAGGTGTTGGACCACCATACCCTACTTTACCAAAGCTATTTTTACCTTGTATCATAGACTTAGCATTTTTTCTACTTGCATCTGCTTTAAAATTTTTGCTATTATAATTTACAGCTAACCAATGGACCCAAGGTACATTATTGTCATACATATAAATAGCATAATATTTTGTATTTTTTGGTGCTTTTTTAACTTCTATAGGTATTGATATTTTAGGAATACCTTTTTTATCTACAACACCATACATACCATATTTTTCAGATATTTTGCCATTACTAATACCTGAACTCTTAATCTCCATTTTTGATGTATCTTTTGCAACAACTACTGATGATGCTAAAGAAACCCCAATAATTAAAATTATCAAAAATATAGCTACTCTAAAAAAATTTTTAGGCCTCATTTTTTAATCCCCCTGTAAATTAATTATTTATTATTAATTATATATATAACTATAATAATATATATTTATCTACATGAGAATATTATATTTTTAGAATTCATATAATATAATAATAACTTAATGACTTCAAATTTAAAAAAATTATTAGAAGATAAAATAAAAAAATTATTGAAAAATAAAATAAAAAATTATTAAAAAATAAGTAAAAATAAATAAAGATTAGAATTAATCTTTAGTTTTCATTTCACTGTAGCCACATTTACCACAGGAATATCTATCACCATGATCTGCCATAAAGACACCACTGGAACATCTAGGGCAAAATGGGTTTTTTCTTGTAATTTTGTCGCCATCAACTTTATAAAGATTAGATTTTTTCATAATTAATTCTCCTTATAGATTATTCTGATTCCGCATCATCTTTATCAGCAGGCACTTCTTCTTTGTTTTTGTTTAAAACATGTTCAGTTTCAATTGATTTTAAACTTTCCAAAGAGCCATAGACTTTAGCATAAGCTGATGCTTTTCCTTCACCATAGTTAGGTTGAATAGAATCAATAACAGTAAGATCTTTTTTAGAATCAAGCATAGCTACTAATTTACTTTTAACATCCAAAGTTTTAGGAGTAGCATCACCTTGATACAAACATTCAAACTTAACTTCAGTTCTGTTTAAAATTTTATTTTCTTTTTTATCAATTATATTAATTTCCATAATTAATCTCCATAGTTAATTTCTTATTTAAATATAAATATATTATTTTAAATTAACTTAATTAATATTAAATTAATTTATTATATAACTAAATTAAATCATTATATTATATTAACTTAATTTAACTTATTAATTTTATCAAATTTACTAATAAATTTTTTAGCTTTATTTTTAGCTTTTTGAACATCTACAAGGACAACCCCTTCATTAGGTTGACCATATAATATAACAGTATTTTTAGGAGCCATTAAAATACATGGAAGAACTGCAAGATCTTCTTCACCATTAACAACAATGAGAAAATTGTTTTTTTTAGAGCTAGAATTTGAGCTTTCTAACTTATAATTAATAGCTAGTTCTATGGTTTCCCATAGAGAATTACTAATGGTTCCAGGAGGGTTTTCAGCATTTAATATATTATTAAAAATATTATCATGATTTTCAAACTGGTAGTTTGAGTTTTTTCTTTGAATAAGATTATCTATAATACTAATATCTGATTTTAATCCTGATTCAATAAGATTTTTTGTTGTTTCATCACCAACAGAAATCAGAAAACTATTAGGATTTATTTTAGAAATTGCTTCATCAAAAGAAGCATATAAATCACCTAATGGCTTTTTAAATTCTTGCCTTAAGTCTTTAGTTAGAATGAGCATTTAAAACCCCATTATTCTCTAAATAGCTATAATAATAAGTAAAATTAAAAATATAATCTGTTTACATAGATAAACAAAAGTATACTATAATCCTTAATTATCTAACTCTTAAAGCATATTTGCCTGGAAGATTGATATTAAGTTCTTTAGCTAAATCAGATTTATCAGGGTCAATGATTATTAAATAACCACTCCAATTAGTAGAAGTAGGTCTCTTACAAACAGGACATAAATCTTTCTCACTTATTCTTTTACAAGAAGTACAGGCTTTTTGAACCATTAAATTCAGTCCTCACTTTTAGCTTTGCTTTTTTCACTGACTTTTTCTTTGCCTTTCTTCTTTTCTGCTTCAATCCAATCAAGGCGACCCAAACCATATTGTCTCATAGTAAGACCAATTTTAGTTTCTTTACTAGATTTACCTTTTAAACTTAAAGCAACAATTCTAGCTCTTACACTATCTCCTTCTTCAAGAGATTTATTAGATTCCTTACCAATTAAAGCAGCTCTTTTAGCATCGTAGGTAATAAAGTCATCTGTAACCTGAGATACATGAACTAATCCGTCCATTGGACCAATTCTTACAAAAGCACCAAACTCTGCCATTTCAATAACTTCCCCTTCAATAATTTCATGAAGATCTGGTTTAAAGAATATTGCATCAAAATTAATGTCATGATAGCTAGCACCATCACCCATAATAACTTTCCCATCACCAATATCACTAATACCAATAACAGAAACAAGTATCCCTAACTTTTTATCAAGTAGTCCAGTGTAATCATCATTAAGAATTTCAATAGCTACTTCTTCAAGAGGATCTTCAAATCTATAAGGAGGGATTCTCACAACATCCTCAATTTTAGTTATATAATACAAGTAAAGCCTCCTTCATAACTTTTTGTATAATTCAATAGAACGATTAATAGCATCAAATGCAGATTGTGCACCTTCCCATCCATTAACTTCAGTTTTTTTACCTTCTAAGGCTTTGTATTCTTTGAAGAAATGAGTTATCCCATCTAAAATATGAGATGGAATATCGGAAATATCATTAACATCTTTGTATTTAGGATCATTTATAGGTACAGCTAAGACTTTATCATCTTTATCGCCATTATCAATCATTTTCATAAGCCCAATAGGACGAGATTCAATTACACAACCTGGAAAAGTTGGTTGATCCATTAAAACTAAAATATCCATTGGGTCGCCATCATCATAAGTAGTTTGTGGTATTAAACCATATTCACCAGGATAAAAGAAAGGAGAATATAAAACACGGTCAAGCGCAAAAGCTTCCATATCTTTATCATATTCATACTTGTTATTTGAGCCCTTTGGAATTTCTACAATTGCATATACTATTTCAGGAGCTGAAGGTCCTGGTGCTAAGTCTTTCCATAAATTCATGTTTTAATCCATCCTAATTTGTTTCCTAATTGATTTAATTGTAATTTTATAATTATTATATTAAGTATTATTAATTATTAATCATAATCTAAATATGACCATCAATTGCCATGTATTTTTTTTGTCTTAAATAAACAACAGTTATTCCTTTTGCTTTTGCTTTTTGGTGAAGTTCTTTATCATTAGTAGCTAAAACTTTTGAAATACGTAGAAGTGCATTATCAACATATTCCTTTTTTTTTAATTCAACTTCTTTTTTAACAATTAAAGGAGAATTAGCTATTTTAATACCTATACCTGCTGCAATTTTATCTTTACCTTTTTGAGTTTTTTTTAATTTTTTTAGCTCTTTAATAACAAAATTAGGAGCTACTAAATCATATCCTGGTAAAGTTTTTTGAAGTTCAGATATTATATCTACACCAAATTGAAATGGAATCATAAAAAAGTTTGTATCAATGATAATCTCTTTTTTTATTTCATTAGATTTAATTTTATCTGCATTATAATTATCATTGTTAATATCATTACCAGCAGCATTAATAATATTATTACTGGTATTATTATTAATATTGGCACCACTATTAGGTCTTTGGTTATTTGATAATTCCATAACCAATTAACCTCCAACGAGCACCAACACGACGGCTTAAAGCTATTCTATCACCAGGGTCTGCACATACAGGTAATTTTAAATCAGCTACTGCATTTTTACCTTTAAATGAATTGACAACACCAATAGTAGTGGTAGTTCCACTGTTAATCATTAAAGGTTCATTAACTTTAATAGGAGCTACTTCACGTTCTTCTTTAGTACCAACAACACGGTCTAAAAGATGAGGTTCAATATTCAATGTATTTAAAACTTCAGGTAATGTTCCAGGTTTACCCGCAATAGAACCAGATAATGAATCTGCTTTAGTTAATGCAGGATCTAATGTAGTAGCTACTCCAATTAAACCACCAGCTTTGACTTCTTCAACATCTTCGCCACCAGCATTAAGACCAATTATAGTAGAAGTTAAACTAACCCATTCAATTTTACCTTTACCTTCTTTTTTATTTTGGAAACCAGGTTTTATTTCAATTTCGTCCCCAATTTTAAGCTTACCTTGAGTTAAAGTTCCACCAATAACTCCACCTTTCATATTTTTAGGAGGAGAACCTGGTTTATTAATATCAAAAGACCTTGCAACATACATCCTAGGAGTTTTTTCCTCATCTTTTTTAGGAGATTGGATTTTCTTTTCAATAACATCAATTAAAACATCAACATTAGCTCCTTGTTGAGCTGAAACTGGTATAATTGGTGCATCTTCAGCACAAGTTCCTTTAACAAACTCTTTAATTTCATTGTAGCTTTCAACAGCTCTTTCTTTTGAGACAATATCAATTTTATTTTGGACTACAACAACATTTGTAACTCCAATTACATCAAGAGCCATTAAATGTTCTTTAGTTTGAGGCTGAGGACACTCTTCATTAGCTGCAATTACAAGTACAGCACCATCCATAATCGCTGCACCAGAAAGCATAGTAGCCATAAGAGTTTCGTGACCAGGAGCATCTACAAAGGAAACCTTTCTTAAAGTCTCAGTTTCACTTCCACAATGCTCACAAACTAAAGCTGTAGTATAACACATAGGTTCATCACATTTACTACATTTTTTAAATGTAATATCTGCATAACCTAATCTAATGGATATGCCTCTTTTTGTTTCTTCACTGTGGGTATCAGTCCATATACCAGATAATGCTTTAGTAAGAGTTGTCTTACCATGATCTACATGACCCACTAGCCCTATATTAACATCAGATTGCACTTTCACAGATTACACCTGCTTTATATTTAATTAATTATTTAATTAATTTTGTTAAATTAATTTGGTTAATTTGATAATAAATTATATCATATTATTGATTTTATTAAATTGCATAAATATTAAATAAACATTATTAATAAATTTAAATATTATTAATATACTTAATATTAGTAATGATATTAATAAAAATATTGATAACAACATTAATAAAAATATTAATATTGTGTCTAAAATTATAACTTACTATATTATTTGTATTTTATATTATATAACTATTAATACAAGTGACAATAATAAACTATGATATAATAAATAAAAGAATTAAAAGAATAGTTATTTTATTAATTAGTTATTAATTAGCTATTTAAACTATTTATTAAACTATTTACTAATAAATCTATTCTTCTGCATCTTTTGCTTCTTCAGGGTTTAACAAATCAGCTAAGGATTTATTACCTGTTTTAGCTACAATAGTGTTAATTTGAACTATATCATCCGAAATAGTGTTCCCTCTAAGAGTTTTTCTTCTTTTAACACCGTTAGCTTTAGGTTTGTAACCAATTCCACCTGATAGTAAACTTTTAATTCTCCTTGGTCCACTAACATCTTTTTTCATTGGAAAACCGTTTTTATCACTACCACCGGTTATTTTTAAACTATAACCTTCTAAACCAACAAAGCTACCCTCGAACTCTTCTCCAATAGTTAAACCAATAAATTTTTTATTATCTTTGGAATCAACTTCAATTTGGTGACTTTCTGCTTTATCAGATACAACAACTTTAAATGCCAAAAAATTCCTCCTTTAATTTATAATTTTCCTTTAAATTTTAATTCTTTGATTTACTTGATAATTAATTAAACACTAATTAAACATTAATAAATATTACTTTAATAAATATTAATCTAAAAAATATTATTCAAAAAGCTCAAAGTTACCCCAGTCAGACTCAATATTCCGTTTAATATCTAAAAATTGATTAAGGGTTTCAAACTCATCTTCAGTTAGTTTATCTTTAAGTTCCCGTTCTAAAATTTTGTAATGCTTCTCAGGAATATCAACATAAAGTTCATCTCCTTCTTCAAAGAATTTACCAACAATAGCTTCTCTAATTCCCATAGCTACTTTTTGACCTCTAGTAATAGATTTTAAAGTGTCACCTTTATCTTCCATACTTTCAATAGATCCAATAACAATGCCATCCTTATTAATAAGAGTACTACCTTGCTTTACAGTACCACTTAAAACTTCAATACCTAATATAGCAGGTTTACTTTGTCTAAAAATAAGTTTAGGAATACTACGAATTTTAGCGGGTTTAATAATAGAATCTAACCATAATTTTTTCTGAGATTCTTTAGTTTCATCAATCCATTTTTGATATTCTTCTGTGATTTGATAAACAACATCACCAGAAAATACTTTAATATTAGAACTTTGAAGCTCACTTTCTGCTTTAGGGTGAATTTTAACATTAAATGCAATAATCACACCATATAAAACATCTTGCTGTTTTGCAATAGATGCATTTACAACATCACGTCGTGAAATATCACCAATATCAGCTATTTTAATTGGAATATCCATAGACTTAAGTAAATTAACAATAGCTTCAAGAGAACCTAATGTATCAGCTTTAACCATAATTCCATTTTCATCAGTGTCAACTTTAATGTCTTCAACTTCTTTTAAGACTTCCTCACAAACTTTATTTTCAGTAAATTCAGTATCATTGCTGTTCATATCATCTGTATTAGGAATAGTTCTTAAAGGAGAGCCAGAAATAACATCTTCAATATTAGGAGCTACAATTTTAATACCTGCTGCAGCTACTACTTCATTAAGTTTATTGAATTTAGTTTTAGATTCCCTCATTTCCTCAAGAGGTTTTGGTCTTAAAAGAGACCTGACTTTAGTAACAATAGGTTCATTAGCCATTAATGCAATTTTATCATTTTTATGTAAAATTCCATCATAAATAATAGCATCAATAGTTAAACCTAACCCTGTTTCTTCTTTAATTTCTAAAATAGTACCTTTAGCTGGAGAGTCTTCTTGAATTTGTAATTGCTCAGTTAAGTATTCTTGAGCTAAACCTAAAAGCATAGCTAATAATTCATGAAATCCTTCTCCAGTCCTAGCACTAATAGGAATAATAGAAATTTGAGAACCAAAATCAGATACACGGTCAAATCTTTCAGATTGAAATCCTTCTTTGTGTAAAATACCTACAAGTTCATAAACAAGATTATCTAAACCTTGCTGTACACTTGCAGCTTGCTTTTTAAAAGTATTTGAAAAAGAGCTATTGGGATAAGAGTCCCAACCAAATATTCTATCAACTTTATTAGCAGCAACAATAAAAGGAGTTTTATACATTTTAAGTATGTTAATTGCTTCATAAGTTTGAGGTTTAAAACCTTCATTAATATCAACAATTAAAATAGCTAAATCTGCTAAAGCACCACCACGCTTACGTAATGTGGTAAATGCTGCATGTCCTGGAGTATCAATGAAAAACAATCCGGGAATAGTATCTTTTATTGTTAATTTACTAATAAAATCTCCACAAATATCACTTACTGTTTCCATAGGTATTTCAGTAGCACCTATATGTTGAGTTATACCACCTGCTTCTTTATCAGCAACTGTACTACCTCTTATAGAATCTAGTAAAGTAGTTTTACCATGGTCTACATGACCTAAAACAGAAACAATAGGTGAACGAATCTTCATAATATCTTTTTAAATTTTTTTAATAATAATATATTCTATAAACAATCTATTTATAAAAAAATATATTTATAAAAAATACATTTTATAAACAATTTATTTTTAAATAAGCTATTCATAAATCATACTTTCATCTAATGTTGAATATTCACATACTTCATTATCATTAAAGAAAAGAGCTACTTCTCTTTTAGCTGATTCTGGAGCATCAGATGCATGTATTATATTCCTACCCATATCTAAAGCATAGTCCCCTCTAATAGTACCAAGATCTGCTTCTTTAGGGTTAGTTGCACCAACCATTTTACGAATAGTACTAATAGAATCATCACCTTTAATAACCATAGCTAAAACAGGAGCTGAAGTTATATATTCAACTAAATCATTAAAGAAAGGTTTTTCACTATGTTCACCATAGTGTTCTTTAGCTAAAGATTCACTAATTTGTAACATTTTAACTCCTATAACTTGGAGTCCTTTCTCTTCAAAACGATTTAAAATCTTTCCTATGAGCCGTCTTTTAACAGCATCAGGTTTCATCATAACGAAACTTTTTTCCATCATAATTATTCATCCAATTATTTAATGAGTGATGCTATTTAACCCACTTGACTTTCCTTGGAACTCTTCCAAGTTTTATCATATTTTTTTCACATTTACTACTACAGAAAAAGTAAACTGAACCGTCTTTTTTAACATACATTTTTCCAGTTCCTTCTTCCATTTCTTTATTACAGAATGAACATAATCTCATGTTCTACACCTCGTATAAGATCAAGTGTTTGATTAAATCAAACAATTAAGGAGTCTTAATCTCTTTAGCTTCCCTAATAGTATCTAATAACATCAAAATATCCCCTTCACGAACAGGGCCCATGATATTTCGAGTTAATATTCTTCCCTTATCTCTACCATCAAGGATTCTGCATTTAACTTGCATTACCTCGCCAGTCATTCCAGTTCTTTTAAGAACCTCAATGATCTCTGCTGGAGTTCCTTCTTCCATTTAACCACCTTTAAAAAGAATTTCTTTCTTAAAATAAACATTAATATTGAATAAAAACTGAATATTACTAAACAGTCATTAATGTTAATTAAGAAGAAACATTAGAATTAGTTTTTAAGTTCTGCAACTTTTTCTACAATTTCAGCTACTAATTCTTCAGCTTCACCAGCTTCAACAATACAAGCTGAAGCAGTGCCAACATTTAATCCAGCAGCTCCACCAACTTCTTCTTTAGTAGCTAAATAAGCATAAGGTATTTCTTTTTCATCAGCTAAAACTGGTAAGTGAGCAACAATCTCTTCTGGCTCAACATTTTCTGCAATAACAACAAGTTTTGCATTCCCTCTTTCAATAAATTTAGTAACTTCATTAGTACCTTTAGCTACTTTACCAGTGTTTTTTGCGATTTCCAAAGCTTCTTCTACCTTATCTGCGATTTCCTGTGGTGTATCAAATTTTACATAAATTCCTGCCATATTATTTACCTCCTTTTTCACACGGAACACTTACACATTATTTAATGTATTTTTTGTGTTTTATTAAGTGATCCATCCATCAGCAAATATTATAACTGCAATAAAATAATATTAAGTTTATTAAAGTATTTACTAAAATAATACATATTTTCATTAATACATATTCTAAAATAGTTTAGTAATTAGTAAAGGAACTTAATAAATTTATAATTGTAATAAATTGCTGTTATAACAATATTTACTGTTAAACTTCACAAAATACTCTTTAAAGTATTTTATAAATGAACAATACTAATTCTATTACTTGAGATATCTTTTATCTAAAACAAGTAAATCATTGAAAAATCTAAAAATAGAAATTCTAAGAATTAGACTATAATAAATATATTTTAATTACTTATAAATGTTTCCCCT
>JBOFHT010000035.1:0-33143 GCA_051649785.1 Methanobacteriaceae archaeon | reverse complement strand
GTCCAGATGCATATTGGGCTATTAAAGTTTTAGCTAGTTCACGTTCCTCGCAAAGCATTCCACCTTCACCAGTATTAGTTGCAGTTCCAGAAAGAGCAGAACCAATAGCTAAAGCCATTTTAGCTTCTTTACTTAATGCACCAAAAGACATTGCACCAATCATAATAGGAGTATCTAATTTAAGAGGATTTTCTGCAAACCTACTTCCTAGTACCACATCAGTCCTACAAGGTTCCCTATATTTGTCAATTGGTGGACGAGAAACTTGGGCTGGAACAATTACAAGATCATCAAAACTTGGGAGTTTCCTAAGTGAACCTGCACTTCTAATTTTATAAGAACCTGCAATTGCTTTTCTTTGAATTTCATTAATATCTCCAAGTTTCCAACTATTTTCTAAACCATCAGAAACTGCAAAGACCGAAATAGCATTATTAGGACACATTTGAGAACATATCCCACAACCTACACAATTTTTAAGATTAACAGGATAAGGTTCGCTGTTTTCAGTACCAACTAACTCATAAACACCATAAGGACAATTATTTAAACAAGAGAAACATTCTCCACAAATGGATTCATCACGGTCATCACATTTATACCAACAGCATCCGGGCCTATCAAATTCCCTTTTACATAATATAGGATTTCTTTCTACTTTAAAAGGCATTTTATCACCCCCACATTATTATTATTATTATTATTAGCTAAGAATTTCAGAATCATGGTCATGTAATGAGCTTTTAGTTGATTCAATTTTTCTAAAGCTATTATAATCGTCATCATTTAATTTAAAGCCATAATTTTTAAGAACTTCTTTTAGCTCTTTTTTATCATTTTTATCTACATCTGAGATTTTAGTATTTTTACCTAAACTCTTCACATCTCCTTTAACATAAATAGTGCCACGAAGCATAGACTCACCTGCATCTTCACCAATATTACCTAAAACTATTATCATACCACCCATTTGAAGTAATCCTGTCATAAACCCAGAGTCTCCACCAATAATAATAGTTCCATTTTTCATAATTTCACCAGTACGAGAACCTGCAGAACGCTTAACAACAACAGTTCCACCATAGATTCCCTGACCTACACCATCACCTGCAGAACCATCGACAATCATTTCTCCAGAAGTCATATTATCTGCTGCAAACCAACCAACATTACCATTGATTTTTACTTTAACATTATCAATCATAGTCCCAACAAAATAACCTGCAGAACCATCGATTTCAATTTCAAGGAAGTTTGAAGTGTTATTATTGTAATTGTAATTATTATTATTATTATTAGCATCTTTATTAGTACTATTGCCTTTATAATCATTATTACTGTTAGTAGTAGTAATAGTAGTAGTAGTAGTAATAGCAGTATCAATATTATCCCCATTATAAGTATTATAAACAATTCCCGCTAATAAATAGTGAGCAGCATTAGGATTTTTAATAATGATTTTATTATAATTAATAGCGAATTCCCTAATTTTACTATTAAGTTCACGAGGTGTTAGGTTACTTGCATCAATAGATATTTCATCTAATTTTGTATTGTTAAATTTATTATTATTATTAGTATTATTATATTTCATAAACTCTCACCTCACCAGGAGCAATTTGCTCAACATTGTGTGTATCAACAACTTCCCTAAGAGCAACTTCTTCAGAGGCTATTGCAAAAACTTCATCATTTTCAGCCATTACTCCTGGACGAAGACCTAATTGATCTTTAGCTATTCCAATACCTTGAGGAGTTCCAATAATATAAGAAAATGGCCCATCCATATCATCTACAGATTGGGTAAGAGCTTCTTCAAGAGAATAATTATTATTAAGCTTATCTGCAATATAATGAACTAAACATTCAGTATCATTTTGAGTTTCGAAAATATGACCTTTTCTCTCTAGAGGATCCCTAATTCTCCAGTAATTTGTGATTTGTCCATTATGAACAACAGTAATATCCTTAAATATATATGTTTGAAATGGGTGAGCATGGTACATATCTACATTACTTTCAGTTGAAAACCTAGTGTGACCAATAGCATGAGTCCCTAAACGAGAATAAGTATTATATTTATTAGCTATATCTAAAACAGATCCAATATCTTTAATCATTTCAAAAGAATGACTACCATTTAAAACAACAATATCTTCAATTTCATCTACAGCTGTAATAAGAGGTTTTAACATTAAAAAGTCTTTTAAATCAACTTTCACACGGTAAATAAATTTTTCACCCATTGTAGGAATCATTTCATCTTCTTTAATTGGAGAAGTAAAATTAATAGTATCTTTAACTGTATGTAAAAGATCTTTGTTGTTATTCATTTGAATACTAATCATATATTCATTTTCTTCTAGATTAAGGCCACCATAAAATGCAAATCCTGCTGAGTCAGGTCCCCTATGTTGGAGTGCATTGAGCATTCGTGTCATATCTTCTCCAATATTATGAGTATTCCCATTTTTATAAACAATACCTGCAATTCCACACATTTTTACACACCTCAATAATATTAATTATCCATTAGTTCCTTAGAATTAGTATTAGTATTATTACTAGTAGTAGTATTGTTAGAATTAGTATTATTACTACCAGTATTATTGTTAGAGATAGAATTATTAGCAATATTGAGATTAATAGAATTTGTATTATTTTTAACAATATCTAAGAAGTACTCATGAAAACGAGTATCATTAGTTAATTCTGGGTGAAAAGCAGTGGCTAAATAATTACCTTGACGAACAGCTACTATTTTATCATTGAATTTAGCTATTACACTAATTTCATTTGAATTAAAGTCATCAACAAGAATTTTAGATATTGAAGGAGCTCTTATAAAAATACCTAAAAATTTGTTAGGAGTAATAGAACCATCTAATATTTCAATTTCACTTTCAAATGAATCAACTTGAGAACCAAAGGAGTTACGGTTAGTTGCAACATTAATAATTTTAAGAAGTGGTTGATTATAATCAGTTTTTTTAGATAAGAGAACCATACCTGCACAAGTACCAAAAACTGGAATTTGGTTAATTTTTATAGCTTTATCAATACCTTTTTCATATATTAGTTTTCCAATAACCGTACTTTCCCCACCAGAAATAATGATACCATCACATTTAGCTACATCTACAGCTTCTTTGACTTTAACTATATCACAATTAATATTTAGCTTAGCTACTGTTTTTTCCATTACTTCAAAGTGTTCCGATACTGCACCTTGTAAATTTAAAATTCCTATTCTCATATCCTACTATTTGTATTTTATAATATATAAACATATCGGAAACTATATTCCGACTATGAAAAATTTATAAAAATACTAGATATATTACTTATTAAATTGAACAAAAATAAAAATAATTAATAAAAAAATAAAAAAGTATTTAAAACTGAAATGTTAATATTTCTAGAATTAAGTAGAATGAACTGGAATAAGTTGGAATAATTTAGGTAAACTTGAATAAATTAATATGAAAAATAAAACATACAGAAAATATTAAAATAAATATTAAAAAAGATTTTAAATTAAAAATCTATTTTAAATATTCCTTAGATTTATCTGTATCAATTTTGTTTAAAGCCCAATTAGCACCTGATTTAACAAATCCACTTTCATCGTCAAGTAATTTAGCTATATCATCAACAGCTTTTTCACTTTTAATTCCACCTAAAGCCCAAACAGCAGCTCCACGAACTTTCCAGTCCTTATCATTAATAACAGCAAGTAATGGATCAATAGCAGCTTCACCCATTCTACTTAAAGCAGTAGAAGCTTCTCTCCTAACTAATTTGTTACCATCATATAATGTAGCTATAAGTGCATCAATTGCTTTTGTTTCTTTGAAAATACCTAAAACTTTAGCTGCACCTTTTTTAATATCTTTATTTTGACCTTTTTTAGTTAATGCTTTAATTAAAGCTTCAGCAGATTCTTCTTTTCTCATTTCAAATTCTGCAAATGCTTGTTCTAAATCAAGTTCATCCTCACTTTTCAAATCCTGAATTAGCTCTTCTATTGTTTTTTCCATTTTAAAACCTCTTAAATAATATTTTACTATTTATTTATTAGATATATTATTATCTATATTTATATACTAATTATATAATTATAAAATTATAATGTGTAGGTTACCATTATTATCTAATTAAAATTATTTAAAGCTATTACTTAAATATATTATAATCAAATATATTATTTAATAAAGTTATTTTTAAGATAATATTATCTAATTTTTAATTATATATTTAATAATTTAATTAATTTTATTATAATTATATTTATAAACTAAGTATTTAATATATTTTTCGGTATGAATCGAACAATTTTTATAATTTTTATAATAAATAATACTTATTATATAATTAGTAATATAATTAAAATATGGCTATTTAATAACAAAAATATAAAAAAATAAATTATCCCAGTATTTAAAAAACCAATAAATATATTATTAATATGTATAATACATTTAATTATAATATTGACAATTACAATATTAATACTTTATACAACATTAATAATTACAATACTAACATAATCACAATAATTATTACAATAAAACTATAAATTAAATAATTAATTAAATTAGTTAAATTACTAAATTATTAATTACTTTAATTAAATTAATTATATTAACAATAGGCCACCAACATGAAAAAAATAGCTGTAATTCCGGGAGATGGAATAGGAAAAGAAGTGATGGAAGCCAGCTTAGCTGTTTTAGATTCACTTGAATTAAACTTAGATTACATATTTGCAGAAGCAGGGCAGGAATGTTTTTTGAAAAATGGGACCCCAATTCCAGAGGAAACATTGAAAATAGCTAAAAAATGTGAAGCTACTTTATTTGGAGCAGTTACTAGTGTACCTAAAGAAAAAAGTGCAATAATAACCCTAAGAAAAGAACTTGAAACATATGGAAATCTCAGACCTATTAAATCATATTTTGGTATAGATTCACTATATAAAAACATAGATCTATTAGTTGTTAGGGAAAATAGTGAAGGACTTTATTCTGGAATAGAAGAAGAAATGAAAAGCGATTCAATTGTTGATAAAGCAATAGCTACTCGAATAATAACAAAAAAAGCTACTGAAAAAATATCAAAGCTAGGATTTAAAAAAGCATTAGAAGGACAATACAAAAAAATAACTTGTGTTCATAAAGCTAATGTCTTAAAAAAAACAGATGGATTATTTAAAGATACATTTTGGAAAGTATCTAAAGAACTAAAAGATACAAAAAAACAAATTGGTCAAACAACTAGCCCCTTCTCGCAAATTGAAGTAAATGAACTTTATGTTGATGCTGCTGCAATGTTTTTAGCTATGGATCCTTATAGATTTGATGTTATTATAACTAGTAATCTTTATGGAGATATATTATCGGACTTAGCTGCAGGTCTTGTTGGAGGATTAGGATTAGCACCTTCTGCAAATATTGGTGAAAAAAATGGACTTTTTGAACCAGTTCATGGGTCTGCCCCAGATATAGCAGGGCAAAATATATCAAATCCAATAGCAATGTTATTATCTACAAGTATGATGTTAGAATTTATAGGTGAAGACTACTGTGCTATAAAAATAAATGAAGCTATATCCAAAATACTAAAAGAAAGAAAAGTAGCCACTCCCGATTTAGGTGGTAGTAATAAAACTATGGAAATAGCAAATGAAGTTATATCTAAAATAGAATAAAATGAAAATATATTAAAACAAAATAGTAACTAAAATAAAATAAGAATACCTATTTAATCCTTGCTAAATAAAAATAGCAATTTAGATAATTTAAATAATTACTACTTTGTTATCATAGTTCCAATACCACTAGTAGTAAATATTTCAAGTAAAAGAGAGTGAGTTACACGACCGTCAATAATATGAACTGAATTAACTCCTCCTTTAATTGCATTTACACAAGTTTCAATTTTAGGAATCATTCCACCTGTAATAATCCCCTCATTGATTAATCCCTCAACTTCACCAACTTTTATTTTTTTAATTAATGAATCAGTGTCATTTGGGTCTCTTAAAACACCAGGAACATCAGTAAGGATAATTAATTTTTCAGCATCTAAATCAGCTGCAAGTTCACCAGCTACAGTATCGGCATTGAGGTTTAATGTACTACCATTATTGTGAATCCCAATAGGAGAAATTACAGGAATATAATCATTAGATGTGAACATATTAATAATTTCAGTATCTAAGGAGTCAATTTGACCAACTAAACCTAAATCAATTTCCTTTTCCTCACCAGTACTAATGTCCTTAATAACATGGGGTGACTTTTTCTTAGCTTTAATTAGTTGACTATCTTTTCCAGATATCCCCACACCTTTTCCTCCATGAAAATTAATTTTAGAAGTAATATTAGTATTTATTTTACCAACTAAAACCATTTTAACAATTTCCATTGTTTCTTCATCGGTAACACGAAGTCCTTCAATGAATTTTGGTTCCTTGCCCATTTTATCCATAGAACGTGATATTTCAGGACCTCCACCATGGACAACGACAGGTTCCATTCCAACATACTTTAAAAGAACAGTATCACGTGCAGTAGAATCCATTGCATCGTCATCAATCATAGCATGTCCCCCATACTTAATCATGATTTTTTTCTTATGGAATTTCTTAATATACGGTAAAGCTTCAATTAAAATATTAACAGTTTTCATATAAATCATCAAATTAATTATGTTATTATTATTTATACCAATATTTTAGCAACTATTTCTATTTATATTAGTATTTTAGTAATTATTCCTATTTTTACAAACATTCCATTAATTAATTATATTTATACAAATATTTCAATAATTATTCTTATTTATACAAATACCCTAACAATTAATTATATTTATATTAGTATTTTAGTAATTATTCCTATTTATACTTAATATTTTAGTAATTATGATAATAATAGTATTTATTAATACCCATTTTATTAATAAAATTAAAAAGTGAATAATTCAGTACATAACCTAATAAATATTAAAAGATTTATTTTTAGAACTATCAAATTCTTCAAATATATCATTAATGTCCTTTAAAAGCATGTCAGCAGTATCAACACTGAAATTTTCTTTAATAACAATTCTTAAAACATTAATATTATCTGCATTTGCTGGTAAGCTATAAGCTGGGACTAACCATCCTTTTTCTCTTAATTTAGCTGAAATAATATAGACATTTAATTGATTTCCATTTAAATCTTTTTTATCTAAATAATCAACTAATTTAATAGCTATTACAGGAAGAACAATATTTTCAACTAAAAGTTCAAATTTACCTGTAGCTACAATATTTTCAGCTAGATATTTAGTTATATAGATTGCATTATTCATTATATTAGTGTAACCTGTTTTCCCTAACCTTAAAAGATTATAATATTGGGCAATAACCATATTACTTGCTTTAGAGAAATTTAAGTTAAATGTTGGCATGGATCCACCTAAATAATTAACATGAAATACCAAATCATCAGGTAAATCAGTTTTATCTTTAAATATTAACCAACCTACCCCTGGATAAACAAGACCATATTTATGTCCTGAAACATTAATTGAACGGACTTGTTCTAAGCGAAAGTCCCATTTATAATCAGGATCAATAAATGGAGTAACAAATCCTCCACTAGCAGCATCAACATGAATAGGAATATCCAAACCCTTTTCTTCTTTAAGCTTAAGAAGGAAATTGTTTATTTTTTCTATTTCATCAATTTGACCTGTAAATGTAGTTCCTAAAACTAATCCAATACCAATAGTATTTTCATCAATGATATTCTCTTTATTAACCATATCTTCAAGTTTGCTGGCTGTCAAAGTATAGCTATTATCTTCCATTGGAATCATACGAAGTTCTACATCAAAATATTTTGCAAACTTTTCCCATACAGTATGAACATCAGCACCCATCACAATATTAGGTGTATTACATGGCTTACCACCATCCACTCTTTTATTTTTCCAAGTCCATTTATGTGCTAACATACCTAACATAATAGCTTCAGAAGAACCAATAGTACTTGTTCCAATAGATTTTGCTTTGGGTGGTGCATTAAATAAGCTAGCTAACATAGTAACAACCCTATCTTGAATTTCAGCAGTTTTAGGGTACTCATCATTATCAACCATGTTTTTACCAAGGTTTTCCATAATCAGCATATCTGCTTCATCTTCCATCCAAGTTGTAACAAAACTAGCTAAATTAAGACCAGTATTACCATCAAGATTTAATTCATCATGAATTAGCCTATAAGCTACATTTGAAGGCATTCCATCTGAAGGAAGCTTATATTTAGGAATATTATTTGTAAAAAAACGAGAAGCGTAAGTATATTCCAATTCTTCTTTTTTATTCCTTTTTGAAATTTTTCTATTAGATAACATATTTTTACCTAACCCAAATTATAGGTTTCATATATTCCCATTATTTTATAAGTATAATTAAATCACAAATTTAATACAATAAAGTTAAGTTGTATATTCCGCATTTATCCTAACATAATCATAGCTAAAGTCACATCCATATGCATTAGCAGATTTACCACCTGTATGAAGATTAACAATGATTTTAATATTCTTATTTTTCATAATATTTTCAGCAGATGAAAGTTCACTACTACCATCAAGACCTAAAATTTCACCTTTTTTAACTAAGTCAACTTTGTCTATAATTTTTGATTCAAGATTTTTTTGATTATATTCTTCAGCTAAAAATGAGATAGTGACATTATTAGGATTAAAATCGCAAGCAGAATAACCTAATGCTGCTACAACACGACCCCAATTAGGATCTTCACCAAAAATAGCAGTTTTAACAAGGGGTGATTGGATAATAGCCCGTGCCGCTAATCTTGCATCTTTACTTGTTTTAGCTTCTTGAATTTCAACTTCTAAAAATTTAGTAGCTCCTTCCCCATCTTTAGCCATCATTTTAGCTAATTCTTTACAAACAATATTCAAACCCTTTTGAAAGTTAACATCAATAGTTCCTTTGTCGTTTATTATACTTTTAAATCTGTTATTATTATTAGATTTATTAATATTATCTAGATTATTGTTAATAGTATTATTAGTATCTTTATTATTATCCTTATTATCACTACCTGTGGCAATTAAAAGAGCTACATCATTAGTACTTTCATCCCCATCAACAATAACCATATTAAAACTATTATTTACAGCTATTTTTAAAGCTTTTTGGAGATTTGTTTTATTTGAACTGGTACCATGACCTGCACTTGCATCTGTAGCTAAAAAGCACAACATCGTCCCCATATTAGGAGCTATCATTCCAGAACCTTTACACATCCCACCAATAACTACTTTTTCACCATTTTCAAGAGTAGTTTCAATTGCAAATTCTTTAGGGAAAGTGTCAGTAGTCATAATAGCTTTTGCAGCATCAGTTGAATTTTGTGGAGAATTTTTAAGATTATTTGCAGCTTTATTGATTAATTCTAAAATAATATCCATTGGCATTTCCCTACCAATTACACCAGTTGAAGCAGTAGCTATATTTTCTTTACTTATATTAAGGATATTTGAAGCAGTTTCAGCCATTTTATGACAATCTACAATCCCTTGATCACCAGTAAAACAATTAGCATTACCACTATTAGCCACAATAGCTGAAATTTTGCCAGAATTACAAACTTCTTTTGTATGGACTATAGGAGCAGCTACAACTTTATTACTAGTGAAAACACCAGCTACAGAATAAGAGTTATCAGCAGAAATCATAGCTAAACCATACTTACCATTTCGAGCCCCAGATGCTTTTATACATTTAACGGCACAAATTCCCCCATTAACAATACTAAATGTATTAACATTATTAGAATTGTTATAATTATTAGAACTATTAGAACTATTTTTATTAAAATTATTTGATGTCAATAAATACACCCCAATTAAGTTAAGGTTATTAATTTAATATTATTAATTTGCAGTTATTAATTTACGGCTATTAAACTAATTAGTTTAAGAATTTTTATATATAACATACTATTAATAATCTTTTATTTTAAATCTTTGATTCATTAAATTAGCTGAAATTAAATTAAAAAATTATTATCCAGTGAAAAATAATAAAACTATAAAAAATTCAAAAAAAGCATTTAAAAAAAAAACATTTAGCAATGAATGTGTGGAAACTAATCATTGCTTAATGTATTTTTTTCTGTATTTTTTCTATTACAGGGTGAGTAATAAAAATTAATGTAAGAATATTATTATTAAATAATAATAATAATAATAATATATTGGTGTTATTATGAATCAGTACTTTAAATATGTAATTTGATTAATAATAATTAAAAAGTGATTAAATATAATACTAATTATGATATATAATAATAAGTATCAAATTAAGCTAAGTATATCAATAATAATATATAATAGCTAATTACTAACTATAACAATTAAATATCTAATTAAACTAATAGTGTATTGTTTAAAAAGTTTTAAAAGCTAGCATTCCCCTTTGCCATTGTATTCTCATCATAGTATTGAGCAGAGCTATTGAGTGATTTTGAATCATTGAAGTTATCACTTTGACTTTCTGTATTTTCTTGAATTTGAGAATTTTTTTGATTTTCTTCAGTTATGTTAACTGGAACTTCTTTAATAGTATCATTTCCATTGTCAAATGGTGAGTCCTGAGACATAGCCATTGAAATACCTATGCCTGACCCTAGGCCAAAGGCAATTAATGAAACTACTAAAACAATCATTATTTTTGTTTCAGCACTAGATCGCATAATGTTACACCCTATTTTTTCATTACTATCTAAATATATAATTAGTAGCTATTTTTTCCTATAAGTGAATAGTCTAAATTAGATAAATAATTACATAATCTAATTTCTCTAAATCTAAATATATTTAGAAATATTTAGTTTTAAATAATTAAATAGACTTAGATATTTAAAAATATACTAAAGTAACTACTTAATTTAAATTATTTGTAAGTTATTATAACTTTTAATAAGTCTATTCATAACCATATATATACTTTATTGTATGTGTAAGTGTGTACACACAAACTTATATAGGTTATAAATAAATTACAATAAACTGCCAGTTTAATACCTGTTTTAAAAAATCATTGAAAAATAAAAGATTAAAATCAAATTTTGTAATGTTTTATAATTGTTTTATAATAATTTATATAATATATTAGTTATAATAAATCTAATAGATCTAATTAAAAAAGGTTTAAATAAGGCATAATGGGGAATCTACTAAAATAAACATATCCCCCAAAGAAAGATTAATTTAAATATTTCTAAAAATAGAATAAAAATAAAAAGAAAAAGAAAAGAAAGAAAAGGTAAATGTAACTTAGATAGAAAGAAATATGTGTGTAAGTGTGTGTATATAAAAACAAATAAATTTTATAAATAACTACATATATTAAGATATTAATATTTCTATAAATAATATAAACAAATTAACAATAAAATAATTACAAAAGTATTTTACTAACTATGTGCAAATAATAAATAAGTATTTAAATGAGTAGTTAAAAATATAAGTGTAAATATAAGTGTAGCTATAATGTAAATAAGTAAAAGTATAGATATAACTATAATATAAAAAATAGGTAAAAGTGTGGATATAGCTACAATTATAGATGTAATTATAATTGTAAATTTACAAATTAGAATTTACAATAAATTAAATAAATAAAATAAAAAAGTAAAAAGGGATGCTAATGGTAAAAAAAGAAGAAGTCAATAGACTCTGGAAACTATCTGAAAAATCCAGAATGAATATATCATTACCTAAAGAACTAGCTGATTGGTTAGACCTTAGTGCTTCAAATAATTGGAAGCTAGATAAAGGAGCTAGATCTAAAGAAGTAACTATGTTACTATTAGAAGCAAAGGAATATAATGAAGAAAAAGAAAAGGCAAATGAATATAAAATAGATAATCTTTAAATACTACTTTTAATAGCTTGATATTAACAAAAAACTATTTTTAAAAATATTTTAAAATAAATAAGAATAAAATTAAGAAAATAATTAAAAATAAAATAAATAAAAAAAAAAGAAATAAAAAACTAAGTAAAATTAGTCAAAGCTTTTATCATTAGCAGTACTTGTTAATTTTACGTGTTCAATTCCTTTTAATCTCATCATTTTTTCAGTTAATTCCCTTATTTCTGTAATATCTCCTTGAACAATAATTACTTCCATACAATGCTTTTCACTCATGTGAATATGCATACTTGCATTAATATTAGATCGGAAGTCGTGTTGTATATCTGCTAAATTTTCCATTACATTTGTGTAATGATGGTCGTATATAACTGTAATAACACCAATTCTTTGTCCTTCCATTTCATTCATCCATTGATACCTTACAATATAATCTTTTAAAGCATCACGAATACCTTTAGAACGAGATTGATATCCCCTATCTTTTAAAACTTCATCAAAGTCAGCTAATAATTTAGTTGGTAATGACATACTAATTCTCATCAGAAAAAACCCCTTTTTTTATATTTTTATTAATTTTGGATTTAAGTTTATTATCTATTAAATCCATTATCTATTAATTCAATTTTTAATATTATAACTATTAATATATAAAAAATATAATTTAATAATTTATATTAGTTAACTATTGATTTATTAAGGTAAATATATAAATTACTTAATATAAATAATTTTCTATTTATTAACAACAATGTCAACTTAATCAATTAAATAATAAATCTTAACTAGATTTAATAAATTATTAAGTTGGTAGAAGTGATTTATTAAACAAGTGTAAATATAAATTAAAATATTATTATAAAATTAATCGTTATAAATTTAATTTTGTTAATTAAATATGAATAATAACATCAAAGTAATATATTACTATATGAATATTATTATAAAATTAATCGTTATAAATTTAATTTTGTTAATTAAATATGAATAATAACATCAAAGTAATATATTACTATATGAATATTATTATATATATACTTTCGTAATATTTAGCAAGTTGTTAATAATCTTAATATAGAATAACAAAAGTATATAATAAAATAAATGAAATATTGCATAATTAATAATCCGCTATAATATAGAAGTATAAATAAAAATGAAAATAGAAGTAGATGTAAAAGTAAAAATATAATAAATATAAAAAATATATTAAATATATTAAATAAAATTAAAATATCTAATCAATTTGCTTAATCATCCCATTAAATCAATACCAAAATATATTTTAAATTATTAATATTTTAACTTTTAATAATAAAATAAAGTAATAATAGTAGTAATAATTGATAGAAATAATATTAATAATAATGAAATATAATAAAATAGCTATATATACATTAAAATACATTATAATATAAAGGAATGATAAAATGTTGATAAAAGATGCAATGAACCCAGGGATAATATCAATTAGTGAAAATAAAACTCCAATTGAAGCTTTTGAAAAAATGTATAAAAATGGTGTAAGAAGGCTATTTGTAGTTGATAAAAACAGTATTCCAGTAGGTGTTATTGCTTATAGTGATTTAGTGGGGATTTTAGAAGCTATTAGTGAAGATAATAATAACGAAATTGAAATTATTAAAAATAGCTTTGCAGAAAACGATAGTGAGTCTGAAAAGCCTGAAACTAGTAAATTAAATAATATTGACATTAAAATAAAAGATATAATGGCAAGAGATATATTAACTATAAATGGAGCAGAACCTATTAAAAATGCTGCAAATTTAATGCTACGTGTTGATATATCAGGAATATTAGTTATGGATAATAAAAAGCCAGTGGGAGTTATAACAAAAACAGATATTTGTAGATTAGTAGCTGCAGGATTATTAGTTCCTAAAAATTAAAAAAGATAAATAAATAAAGAGTCGTTAGCAAAAATCGGGAATTCTAAATCAAAAATTTATTAAAATTCTTGGATTGGCAAATGAAGAAAATTTTTTTATATGGAAAATCTTTTTGGTCACATCTCATAAATAGATAAAAAAATAAATAGATAAAAATACAGTAAATGAAAGAAATTCAGTATATAAAAACATGATTATTTTAAAAAATAATAAAAATAATAGAAATATGATTTTATGATAGCAATTACAAAAAAAGAAGAAATGGTTTTAAAGCATATCAAGATGCTTAAACTTGAATACAATGATGGAGTTCCGAGTAATATACTTAAAATGGAACTAGGAATTTATGAACATGACTTAAATGATATTTTAAATGAATTATCTAGAAAAAAAATTTTAAAAGTTGCAAATAATAAAATAACTATTGAAAATACTGCTGAAGGAGATATGAAAGAAACTTCAACTGTGGGATCACAAAAAGAAGTTAAAAAGGCAGAATTAGATAAAAAAGAAGCAGAATCATTAGAAATTATAAAAAAATTAGTAAGTGATGATAATATTATATCAAAATACCTTTTAGAAGGTAATCTTCTTTATGGAAATCTTAAATTAAGTAATTTTAAGATGTACCATATCATACTTTCACTAGAAAATAAAAAAATAATAAAAAGAGTAATTAGGGATGACGGAGAATATTATAGACTTTTAATTAATTGATAATATTTCATTTAAAAAATAATTAATAAAAAAAATAGCCAAATAGAAAAATTAGGAAAGTTGAAATAAAATGGGACTGCTAATTTTTTAGTTGTTACAATTTTTAAAATTGATTTTTTAAGTTTAATTTGGCTTTAATTGAATTTCACTAAATTAATAAAATAAAAAATAGAATGTAAAAAAATAGACTAAATTCTCTAATTAGTCTAACTTTAAACCATTACTTAGAGGTATTTCTCTTAGCCATTTAATATCACTTTTATATAACATACGAATATCTTCAATATTATACCTAATCATAGCTAAACGTTCAATACCAAGACCAAAAGCTAAAACAGGTACGTCTACACCTAAAGGTTTGAGAACTTCAGGTCGGAACATTCCAGAACCTCCTAACTCAATCCAAGATTCTTTTTCTTCTAAATAAACTTCACATTCGGTTGAAAGATAAGTATATGGGAAATATGCCGGTCTAAATCTGACTTCAAAACCTAATTTTTTATAAAATTCCTTTAAAATCCCTAAAAGATTTTTATAGTTAATATTTTCTCCCGCAACAATACCTTCGACTTGGTGAAATTCAGGAAGGTGTTTATAAGTAATTGTTTCTCTCCTAAATACTTTTCCAACTGAAAACATCTTTGCTGGAAGTTTATTTTCACTTAAAAATCGTGTTGAAATTCCCGTTGTATGTGTTCTCAAAACAGACTGCTTAGCTACATCTTCATTCCATTTATAGCCCCATCCTTCAGAACCAGTGTTTCCACCAGTTTCATGAGTATTAGCTACTTTTTGAACAAGATTAGCATTAGGAAGGTTAGAATTAGATGGATTTTTAATATAAAAAGTATCTTGCATTTCACGAGCTGCATGATCTTGAGGTTGGAAAAGAGAATCAAAATTCCAAAAGGCAGATTCTAAAATAGGGCCTTCTTCCTCACTAAAACCTAAATTAAGAAAAATATCACGAATTTCATCAATAATTTCACGAAGTGGGTGAGATTTACCTGTGAAAACTTTGCCATACTCAGCATTAATATCATAGGGTCTATATTTAAGACTTTTCCATTTTCCTGTTTTTAAATCATTATGTGATAATTGAGTAGCTTCTTCCTGAATAGTTACTCCTAAATCAAGGATTTCTTTACCTAAATCCAGCAAATTAAAGCTATGGTTTGTTTTTTTAATAAGTTCAATTAAGTTTTTACGATTATTTAATAAATCAAAACCTTTTTTAAATTCAATATTATCGAAATCAGCAACAATACCATTTATATTTTCTTTAGAATCATTAAAAAGCTTTTTTAATAGATTTTCATCAGCACCTAATATATTATGGGCATTTTTACCTTCATCTTGAAGTACAATTATCCCATCTTCAATTTTAGCCCATACTTTACGAACTAACCATCCTACAGCTATTTGGGTTTCTTTTTTATCAATTCCAGTTTTATAAACATCCTTCATTGGAATTTTGCCATTATTAATTAATGATTCTAGTAATAAACGCTCGGGAAGCTTATTTTTAGCATATTTTTCACCAGATTCAGTTAAAACAACACGCTCATCTACATTTTTTATAACTTTAATTATGTTTTTATTAGACAATGATCCTGCAGCACTCATAATTGCTTTTATATCAAGATTTAAGTTATTAGCTATTTCTTCAGGAGATTGGTTTTCAGTTTTACCAAGAGCTAGAATCAATTGCTTTTCATAATTAGTTAATTCATTGATAATTTTCTTAATGTCCTTGTTATTAGTAGGATAATTCTTATTATCGTTATTATCTTCATTATTCATTAAAAAGCCTCATTAAGATATGTAAGTGTCATTATATGAAGTATTAATATCATTAGCATTATCAGTATTATTTTTATTTACAATATTAAAAATGCTGTTATTTATATTAGTAGAATTTTTATTATTAAAATTTTTATTAGTATAATTTATAGTACTTATATTATTTATAATATTAGCTATATTAGTATTTTAATTATTATTAATAATAACATTTAGTTAGGAGTATGATAATGATATTAATAGTAAAATCTACTTATTTAAATTACTACGAAAACCATTACTATTATAATAATCACTTAAATAGCTAACCATAATAGAAGACGCAGTTAAATCAGCAGTTGTCCCTGGATTAAGTTTATTAAAGTATAAATAATCATCAAATTCTTCAATATCCTTTTTAGTTATATTAATAGCTGCAAGTAATTTTTGAGCTTTATTAGAAACATCTTGTGCTTTTTTTAAGTTGTATTTACGAGAAATAAGGGTGTCAGGAATTTTGGCTAAAATTGTTAAAAAAGTAGTTAAAGTAGCTGAGTTTATTGTATTTGTTTTTTTTAGGCGAGAAAAAATTGGAGCACCTATATCAAATGTAATAGGCATACCAGTTGTAAGTTCCCGAGCTAAATCATCCCATGATGCAGATATATCTAGAACATCAAACATAGAAATATTATTTTCAATTAATTCTTTTAATGAATCAGAACTAGCTACATCAAACTCTTCTTGTTCACCCATTCCACCAGCATCAGCTATAGTAATTGCTTTATATAAATTAACAGCATCAGTAGAAGTAGTATTATTCATCAAAATGCCAATATTAGAACGTAATTCTTCTAAATTACTACTCATAGCTCCAGCACAAGAAATAGGAACAAGAAGCATTATAATTCCAAGATTAGTGTTATTAGCAACCCATCTATCAGTTTCACTAACTGCTTCAAGAATTAAAGCACCTAAATTAGCATTAGAATATTTAGTGTTATTATTAGAATTATTAGAATTAGTGTTATTAATATTATCGGTGTTATTATTATTAGAAGAATCAATAGAATTCTTAATGGTTATTCCTTTTTCAGCAGCTTTATTAATGGTATTTCCAATAGCTATTCCACTAATTAAAAAGTCTTCAAAAACCATATCCTCAAAATCACGAGTCCTGTGAACATTTCCAGGTTTGGGATAGCCACTAACCTCTAAAATAGAAGCTATTTGAGCCATTTTAGCTATATCATTTGGAATATTTTTAATATTAGTATTATTATTAATATTATTATTCAATGCATTAGTATTAATAAAGTTCATAGCTTATCCGCCCTATAATTTATCTAAAACATCTTTAGTAAAGTGTGAAAGTATTAAATCAGCCCCAGAACGTTTAATTGAAATAAGAGTTTCTAAAATAGCATCTTCACTTAAATAGCCATTAGCTATAGCTGATTTTATCATAGAATATTCACCACTAACATTATAAGCAGCTATTGGGAGATTAAAGTTATCTTTTAATGATTTAATAATATCACCATAAGCTAATGCAGGTTTAACCATTAAAATATCAGTACCTTCAGCTACATCGAGTTCAGCTTCCCTAATTGCTTCAACTGAATTACTAATATCCATTTGATAGGTTTTTCTATTACCAAAACTAGGGGCTGATGAAACAGCATCTCTAAAAGGACCATAAAAAGCAGAAGCATATTTAGCTGAGTATGACATAATTATAGTATCTTCAAATCCATTAGCATCAAGACCTGTTCTTATAGCAGCTACTCTACCATCCATCATGTCCGAAGGAGCTACTACATCAGCACCAGCTTCACTATGAGATATAGCAACTTTTTTTAAGAAATTTAAAGTTTCATCATTTTGGATTTTATCATTGCGTACAATTCCACAGTGACCATGACTTGTATACTGGCATAAGCAAACATCACTCATAACAACAAGATTAGTTTGGTTTTTAAGGGCTTTTATAGTTTTTTGAACAACACCATATTTATTATATGCCTCAGATCCAACATCGTCTTTAGTGCTTGGAATACCAAAAACAATAATAGATTTTAAACCATTATCTTCAAGATTTCCTGCATAGTCAACTGCATTATTAATTGAGTACCTATACTCATCAGGCATTGTTTCAATAGCTTCTTTTCCCTTACCATTATTATCTAAATCTTCTTTAACAAAAATTGGATAAATAAGATCTGATTTAGATAAATTAGTTTCCTTAACAATTTCGCGAATATTAGAGCTATTTCGTAGTCTTCTCATACGTGTAATTGGAAAATTCATTTAATCCCTTCTATTTATTATATAAGTATTAATAATATAGTTAGTAGCATTATCTTTAATATTAGATTAAAATTAATATAATAATTAAATAGTAATTGAATAATGGAATGTAATGAATGTTATATTAAGTTAAATTCATAATAGGTAATTATTATAATAATTTATAAATTTACTAATATAAATAACTATTATAATCTAACTAATAGAGTTTGTGTTGAAGTAATCATTAATATATTAATTTAATGAATTTTGCTAATAACAGTAATTAGATATAATAAATCAATTGGTTTAAAAATTATAGCAAATAAATCTATTATTCTAATAAAATAGATTATAAAAATTCTTATGATGTTAATTAAATGTAATATCTAATAAAAAAATAAAACTATTAATTAATATATAATACAACCTTTATTTGCAAAAATCAACTAAAATATTATCATTTACACCATACTGTTGTTTACTATAATATCTTTTACCATGTTCTAAAATAAGGGCATGATACTCCTGAAACATGACTAAATCGCCCATATCATAGCTATTTCCTTTTAAATTATCTTCAAATAGCTTTTTAATATTATTATAATTATTCTTTTTGGTACCATTACTATTAATATATCCCAAATAAGTAAAAATACGAGTAGTGTAAGCATCAACAATAAATTCACATTGTTTAAATCCATAAAGGAGAATTGAATCAGCTGTTTCATTCCCAACTCCTTTTACTTTAAGAAGCTCTTCTCTTTTTGGAATAGCACTATCTAAATCAATGAAAAACTCAGCTATATTTTTAATATAATTTGTTTTTTGATTAACAAATCCTGCACAACGAATAGCATCTTTTAAATTATCATTTTCGTTTTCATGAAGAAATAAAACATTTTCAGGAGTTAAAGTATAATTAGAATAATTTGAAATGTTATCATTGCTAATAATATTAGCATTATTATCAGTATTGATATTATTGCCTATAAGATTACTTAAGTTAATTAAAGCATTTTCAACACTAGTCCAGGCGGTATTTTGAGTTAAAATAGCACCAAGAGCTACTTCAAACTTTTGAGATTCATTTTTTGGAAAGCTATAATCTTTAGGATGATAACCATTAATAGATCCTTTTTTAGTAGGATTAACTCCATCATGAGATAAAAAGGGCCACCAACCTTGATGAGAATAAGTTTCAAGGAGTTTATTATAAATTCCCATTAAATTACTAGATATATCCATAAAATCACTACTAAATTAAATTAGTTTAAACCTAGATGATAGAATTTGAATTTATTTTAAATCTAAATTAGAAGGATGAATAAACCCTCCTCTAATCATCATATCAGCAATTACAATAGCTACTGAGGATTCAGCTACAGGAGTAATTCGTGAGCAAATACATGGATCATGCCTACCTTTAATTTCAATATTAGTATCTTTCATTTTCCCTAAGTCAACAGTTTTTTGAGAAAAAGAAATAGAGGGAGTTGGTTTAATAGCTATTTTAATAGAAATAGGCATACCATTACTCATACCACCTAATATACCTCCTGAAGTGTTAGTTGAAGTAAATATTCTAGGTAATTTATAATTGTTTTTGGGATTATTATTGTTATTATTGTTATTGTCTGTATTAGTAGTATCAGAATTAATATTATCTGAATTAATATAAAACTCATCATTAGTTTCATAGCCAGTAGCATGAGCTAAATCAAAACCCCAACCAATTTCAACACCTTTAACAGAACCAATTCCCATGAGAATACCTGATAACTCTGCATCTAACTTTCCAAAAACAGGTTCACCAAGACCAACAGGAGCTCCAAAAACTAAAATTTCAACAATTCCACCTACAGAATCACCTTTTTCTTTTTTAGAAAGAATTAATTCTTCCATTTTCTTAGCTACTTGGCTATCAGCACAACGAATATTATTTTTAGAAGAATATTCTTCAATAAGCCCCATATTAACTTTATTAGCTTTAATATCACCAACTTGGATTACATGAGCTACAACTTTAATATTTTTAGTAGCTATAAGCTTTTTAGCTACAGAACCACCAATCACATGACCAATAGTAGCTCTGCCACTTCCACGACCTCCTCCAAAATAGTCATAATTTCCGTATTTTTCTATCCAACAGTAGTCACCATGGGCAGGACGTGGCTTATTATGAAGATATTCATAGTCTTTTGACTTATTATCTTTATTTCTAACGATTCCAGTTATAGGCGTTCCATCTGTTTTACCATTAAAAATTCCAGATAAGATTTCAACTTCATCACTTTCACCACGACTTGTTGTTAAGTTACTAGTACCAGGCTTACGTTTATTAAGTTCTTTTTGAATATCATTTGTTGAAAGCTCTAAATTAGCTGGACAGCCATCAATAACAGCCCCAAGAGCTTTCCCATGACTTGAACCAAAACTTGTAACTTTAAATAATTTTCCACTTGTATTTGACATTAAAATCCTCCTAAAAACTGTTTAAATTATATAAATCCAAATAAAATATCTATTAAAGCCTCGAGTGGGAATTGAACCCACGGCCTTAAGGTTACGAATCTTACGCTATACCGACTTAGCTATCGAGGCAAGAAAAATAAAGAATAAAAAATTATAGAAAATATTTATAGAAAGCATTATTGGAAGTGTTAAGAAAACTGTTAAATGGAATTATAATAGAAATATAATGGGAATTATTAGAATAATTATTATAGAAAACATTATACGAAGCATTAAGAAAACTGTTAAATGGAATATATAATGGAAATATAATGGGAATTATTAGAATAATTATTATAGAAATTTAATAAAATTAGAGGAAATCTCTTTTAAAAGTACCTGATTTCTTATTAACTTTACTAGTACTAATATTTACACTACTACTATTAGAATTTCCATTCTTCTTATTATCCCAATTAGAATTATTAGAATAATTATTATTGTTATTATTACTTCTATCCACCCCATAGGTTTTATTATTGCCCCTACTACCTATATTATCATTATTATCTGGATTAATATCATTAATATTATCATAGTTATTATTATAAGTATTTTTGTTATTTTTATTATTATTTGGGATATTGCTGTTATTAATGTGAGTATTTCTATTTTTGTTGATGGTTTTATTCCTATTTTCAACAAAATTAGATGTATTGGATGTATTAGAAATATTAGTAGTATTACTGTTATTAGCATTAGTAATATTAGGAGTATTATGAGATTTAGGGATGTTAGTAGTAGCATTATTAGTATCTAATCTAGTTTGAGATTTAGATTTTTTATCATTTTTTATATGTTCTAAATCTTTTTTAGAATTGGTTTGATTTTTAAGGAGCTTAACTTGGGATTTAGAAACATCATCATCATTTACAATAATTTGCATACCATCAAAAGCAGCTACTGTTCGAATACCAGTTTCCTCAGCTACTATCTCAGCTTCACGTACAGGATCTTCATTTAGCATCTTAAATCCAAAGTGTGTCATAATAGCTAATTTAGGTTTAACTTCTTTAACAAGTTGGGTAAAGTTAGCCCTACACATATGTCCACGTATAGATTTAGTACCAGGTCTTAGAACGCTAGCTATTAAAATATCTGAACCTTTATGATATTTAGACAGATTTTCAAAGTAACTAGTATCTGAAGTATAAGAAATTTTTAAGCCACGAGATTCCATTTGAAACCCTACACAAGTAGGATCACCATGAACAGTTTTAGTTCCACGTACAAGAATACCATCAACTGCTTTAATTTTATTTGAAGCTAAAACAAGTTGTTCCGACTTTTGTCTGTGATATTTAGAAATTGAAGGCCCCCATTGTTGAAATCCTTCAAATACACTACGACTTCCAATAATAATTCCATGATCTTTAGTCATTCCCCGTGTCATAGCTTCAATTAAAACCTCAGCATCAGTGTAATGATCCGTATGAGAGTGAGAAATAAAAATTCCATCGATTTTAGTTGGATTAATACCAAACTGATGACTACGGGCTAAAGCACCAGGTCCTGGATCAATATGAAAGTTCTTTCCATTGAAATCATCAATACGAAATCCTCCAGTCATCCTTTTCTGACTAATTGTAGCGAACCTTCCCCCTCCAGTCCCTAAAAATGTTATATTCATTATTTCACCCTTTTTGTTAAATTTGATTTAATTTAGAATAACAGATTTGTTTCTCTTTTTAGAGTTATCCTAATTATTTAAGTTATTTTGATTATTTATGTTATTAGCAATGTTAATAGTATTAATAATACCATTGGTACTTTTAGTACAATTATTAGAATTATTAGCTTTTTTAGTAATATTTTTAGCACAATTATTAGAATTAGCTGTTTTAATGATATTATTAGTACAATTATTAGCTTTGTTAGTGATATTACTAGATAAGTTAGTTTTGTTAGATATAGTATTAAATATATTACTAGTTTTATTATTAGAATTATTAATATTAATAATAAAACTAATGTTAGTTTTGTTGATATTGCTAGCTTTATTAGTATTAATAAGGTAGCTAGTAGTTTTTATGTTAATAATAGTATTATTAGTAATTATAGTATTTATATTCTTATTAATTTAAATATTATTAAGTTATGTGTTATTAAATTAAATATTATTAACTTAAGTGATATTAAATTAAGGAATATTAAGTTATATGCTATTAAGCCATATAGTGTTAAATTAAGTGATATTAACTTAAATATTATACTATTCATTGCATAAAATGATATTACAGCTCAAATTAGCATTATTAGATTTAATACAAAGAATTTCATTTTCAATGACTACTAAATCTCCTTCGTTAACTTTTTTATTATCTTCAAGGACCATGAGAACTATTTCACCACTTTTAGCTACTTGCTTCCACTTTGAATCAAAAGCTTGAACACCACTATTTAGTATGACTTTGAGAATTTTACCTTCAATAGAATTAATTTTACCTATTTCGCCTTTATTTATAATTTTTTCAGCTAACTTAATTTCTTCCGATTTTTCAAGAATTTCTTGACCTAAAGTTTCTCTGAATTTTTGAAGAACTTTAATATCTACTTTAATAGTTTCATCTAAAAATTCTTTAGCTTGAGCATTATCTAATTTAGGGCTTTTTATAATTATATCACATTCACTACCTAATGAAGGTGTTTGTTTAGCTATTTCACCGATTACATACTCAAAAATTTCGCCAATATACTTTAAACTTAAACTAGATTTAAATTTACTAGCTATTATATCATTAGCTAATCCTTTAGTGAGTTTGTTTCCAAAAATTATAATAGCTTTGTTTCCACTTTCACGATTTATGATTTCAGATCCTTTTAATTCTACAATTTCATAACCATTAGTAGTAGCATAAACACGTTTTCGCCTTGATTCAAAAGGAGTTTTTGTAGAAACTTCACCAACGAGAATATCTGCTATACTTCGTACTTTACTAGCATCTTCTGTAATTTTTAATGTAATATCCATATCTTTAGCTTTTTTTTCAAGTTCTTCTTGTGTTTTAATTATTCCTGAATAAATTTCCACTTCTAATTTCTCTCTTTTATCAGTATCTCCAAAGAAAGCTATTTTACGCTTGTCTCCAGCCATAACACATCCTTTTTCACTAATATAAGCAATTATTAAACTCATAAATACACCTTTAAATAATCTATTTAGTGCCTATCCACCAGACATTATAATTTTAGTTTCTTTATTAGAAACCTCTTCTTTTTGAAAATCAAGCTCGAATTTTGTTTTTTCAATAATATCTTTAAGTGCATCAAGAGTTTCTACCCTATGAGGTCCTAAAACAGCTACTAAAAATAAAGAGTCACCAGTATAAAATTCACCAATATAATGAATAACAGCTATTTCAAAAACACCATACGTTTCTTTTACAGTAGCTACCATTTTTTCAAGTTCTTTTTGAGTTTTATCTATATCTCCAGTACTCAAAGTTAATTTAGAAACTTTTTTATCGCCTTCAGTTCCCCTAACAAAACCTTCAAAAGTAAAAATAGCTCCAGCTTCATCAACTTGCATATTTTTCTTAATTGATTCTATTAAGTCAGCTACTTCATAATATTCATCATTTTTTTCAATAATTTTTATAACCATAGTATCACTTAGTCAGTTTATTAGTAAATTTAAATTTATTTAGTTTAATGCTAAGCAAATATTAATTAACTTAACATTTATGAGTTTAATAATAATTGTAATAGTAATTTTAATAAGAATAATAATTATAATGGTAAGCAAGTAATTAATTAGCTTAATAATAAAGAATTTAATAATAATAGTAATAATTATAATAATAATTATAATAGTAATAATAATTATAATTTTAATAATATTAATATTAATAAGTAAATATTAATTAACTTAATAATAGTTTAAAAATTTATAACTGTAATATATTATTCAATTTCATTTAATTCAAGAGTAAGTAAGTGTTTTATTCTTTCAAGGCCATTTATTTCATTAATTACATCTATTGTTGCATTAGGAACAGAAGATTTCCAATTATCTCCTTCAATAATTCGCCTTCGAACTTCACGTCCTGAAAACTCTTTTCTATTAAAAAGTGGAGGTGTTTCGACTTTAAATCCTTCTTCAAAGAAAAGGCGTTTAACAAGTGAGTTTCCACTATAAACTCTAGTAAATGGTGGTGTAAGCATTTTAATATGAGAAACCCATACAGAATTACATTGAATATCTTCAATAGGAATAATGTAATACTTCGAAGCATCAATTTCTTCATCTGAAAGTGCCTGAGAAAGCATCATAATACGTTCACCCGCTGTAAAAGGATCTTTAGTTGTGTGTGAATGTTGTGCACTACCAATACCTATTACAATCTCATCCACCTCAGTTAAAATCTTTTTAATAACTTCAAGGTGGCCTTTATGGACAGGTTGCATCCTCCCAACTAATAATCCTCTTTTTTTCTCCATAAAATCACTTACTATTCTTGATATAGTTATTGTAGTTATTATATTTATTATATTTATTTTTTTAAATAATATTATTTAATTAATCTGTTGATTATATTATTTATTGATTATCTTATTAGATATTATTTATTTATGTTTATTAGATATATAATATTTTATATTAGATTCTCCACCAACATTACATCACAAAAAAATTAAAACTTCATGGTAATATTATTTCTGAAAATTTGAGATTTAGTATTTTGAGTTTGAATATTTCTTTTTTTAGTATTATCTAAATTTATTGATATAGTATTTCAGTTATAGCTCTTGCTGGAAAACATATGCTTGAATATGCTTGTTTTAGTATTTCTAAATTTATTGACATAGTAGGATCTTGTATGGTGGAGCTGGATATGATATTAATATTTAATATTACTCCTTTACAATTATTACCATTGTTGTTATTGTTATTAGTACTGTAATTATTTCCACTATTACAAACAACCATCCAATATCACTATTACTATTACTATAAGAAAAATAGCAAAATTGCAATTGACTTGTACACATAATAAGTACATTTAATAACTCAACTACATAGAAAATGTATTATTCAATTTACTTTAACTAGTACCACTAAGAATACATTTAATTGAAGCTAAATTGAAGTAAATGATATAACATATTTAAATCTATTATTTTGACCATTGCCCATGTATATAATATCACATGTTAATACATATTGCTAAATCAATATATTATCATAATATTAATATTAACTCCGTTATTAATATTATTAACATTGATATTAATTATTATCCATCCTAATTTATATTTATAATTGAGTTTAGTATTTTTTTAATAGCTAAACTATGAATTGAATAATTAAGATAATAATTATTAATATACAATTAAAATGGGCTTAATATATCTAAGATATTAACAATTGAATAAATTATATATACTACTTAGTGCATAATATATAATTGTCGCCAAAACTGTAAAGGAGGTGAAAATATGAAAAATGCGATAAAATTAAATATGCTTTTAGCCTTTATTTTTATATTACTTTTATCAATAGGTACTGTAAGTTCAGCAGATAATACAAATTTTTTACCTATTAATAATTCCGATTCAGTTAGTTTAGCTACAGTTTCAAGTATTGATTTGGCTAATAAGTCCCTTGATATTGATTCCGACATAAAATCTCTTTATAGTAATTATAACAATAATACTAATGGTAATTCCGATGATAGTAATTTGTATATTGTAAACACTATTTCCAATTCAACAAATTCTAATAATTTTGTAATTAGTGATAATTACATTAATTATCAATTTGAAAGTATTAATTCATTAACTAATCCAAATAATGCAAATACTATTATATCTGGTAAAATTACTGATTGTGTTACTAATAAAGATTTTGGCGGAGTTACTATCCAAATAAAATCATTGTCAGGTGAATTATTAGCTACTGCTATTTCTGACTCCTCTGGAAATTATTATACTAGTTTTTATAGCTTAGATAATAGCTTTAATGTTATTGCTAACTATCCAGGACATGTACAATCCAGTACTATTGTCACTGTAGCTAAAACTAATAGTTCTAGTCCTAATACTCGTTATGGTTCAGCTAATTTAAAATTAGGTACTTTGAATTTAACAAAAGGTACTAATGATACTTTAATTTATGATAGTAATAATTTTGCTACTGGTCCTAATCAGTATATTATCCAAATAGCTATTAAAAACACAGCTGTTACAACAGCTACTAATGTTTGGGCTAATTTCTCATGGATGGGTGTTAATTCTAACTTTAATCTTGCTACTGGTGAAAATGCTACTAAATTTATTGGTAATATTGGTGCTGGTCAAACTGTTTATGTTTTCTATTTAGTTACTCTTTCAAGTACTGTTACAGATGGTCAAAATAGATCTTATAATGTTACTGTTGCAGGTAATAATACTGGTACTCCTTTAAATGTTATTAATGGTAATTTAGTAGCTAGAGAAGGTAATTCTCAAAATAGGAACACTATTGACTTAATACAAGCTAGTAATAATAATCCTACTGTGGGTTCTTATATTACTGTTACTGTTAAAAGTAGTTCAAGTTCTAGTAATTATGCTTGGGTTAGTTTACCTATTTACTATAATAATAATATTTTAAGAGTTGTTAATGTTACTACAACTTATGGTTCTAATACTACCAATAATATCTTTATTCCTAATCCTAATACTAACAGTTATGTTACTGTTTGGGTTTTTGAAGTTATAGGTGAAGGTACTAATACTTTTACTCCTTGGATTTTAGATGCTAGTGGTAATAGTTTCCATTATAACTTAAATACATTAACTTTAAATGTTACAGCAGTTAAAAGAGCTGATTTAGCTATTACAAAAGTTGCTAATAGTACAAGTCCTAAAATAAATGATACTGTTAAATTTACAGTAACAGCTACAAATAACGGCCCTAATAATGCTACTAGTGTTATTGTTACTGATTTAATTAATACTACAGCTATGGATATTATTTCTGTTAATGTTAGTACAGGTACTTACAATAATGCTACTGGAATTTGGAATATTGGTAATTTAACTGTTAACGGTACAGCAACCATTACAATTGTTGTTAGAATTAAAGTTACAGGTCAAATTATTAATACAGCTAATATTACAGGAGCTCAAGAAGATCCAAATGTTAACAATAATGTTGCTACAGTTACTTTAGCAGCTACTCAAAAAACAGCTGATATATCTGTAAATAAAGTTGTTGATAATAGAAATCCGAATAATGGAGCTATTGTAACATTTACAATTACAGTTCTTAATAATGGTCCTGATACTGCAATTGCTACAAAATTAACTGATATTTTACCTAATACTTTAGTACTAATCTCAGCTACTCCTTCTTTTGGTTCATTTAATTCCACAACTGGTTTATGGACTATTGGAGATTTAGCTAGTGGAACTCAGGCAACTTTAACATTAACTTGCAGAGTTAATGGAACTGGTAATATCACTAATGTAGCTAATGCTTCATCAAGTACTTTTGACCCAGTGCTAAGCAATAATATTAATAATGACAGCTTAATAGCAGCTCCTGTTGCTGATTTAGGTGTTGTTAAAAATGTTAATAATGCTAATCCTCTTGTAGGTCAAAATGTTACTTTCACAATAGCTGTTACTAATAATGGCCCTAATAATGCTACTAATGTAAATGTTTATGATTTACTCAATAGTTCTTTGATTTATTTATCTTCAAGTGCTAGTCGTGGCTCATACAACAATAATACAGGTACTTGGACTATTGGAAACTTAAATGTTGGTGAAACTGTTTACTTAAACATTACTGTTTTAGTAAATGCTAGTGGTTCAATTTCTAATATTGCTTTAGTTAGTGGAAATGAAGTTGATTTAGTAAGTAATAATGATAAATCTACTGTTACACTAAATGGTCAATCCAATGCTGATCTAGCTGTTTTAAAAATAGTTGATAAAAGTAACCCTAATAATGGTGAGACTGTAACTTATACAATTACAGTTACTAATAATGGACCTAATACTGCTATAAATGCATTATTAACAGATATTTTGCCTACTGGCTTAATATATCTTAGTTCTAATCCATCACAAGGAATTTACAACTCAAGTACTGGTATTTGGAATATTGGTTCATTGTCTTTCCCTGGAACTGCTACTTTAGTAATTACAGCTCTTGTAAATAGAACAGGAACTATTGTTAATATTGTTAATGTAAGTAGTAGTACTATTGATCCAAATCCAAGTAATAATCTTGATGTTGAAACAATTACCGCTAATCCTGTAGCTGATTTAAGAATAATCAAATCTGTAAATTCTACAAGCCCTCGTATTGGTGAGCAAATTTTGTTTACTATAGTTGTTCGTAATTTAGGTCCTGATGGAGCTACTAATGTATATGTAGCTGATATATTACCTGCTGGAATGACTTTTGTAAGTGCAAATTCTAGCCTAGGAACATATAATAATGTTACTGGTATTTGGACTATTGGAAACTTAGCTAATGGTGCTATTGTTTCATTAAACATTGTAGCTACTGTTACTAGCAGTAATAATATGACTAATATAGCTACAGTTTATGGGACCGAATATGACCCTAGTCTTGTAAATAACCAAGATTCAGTTCTTGTTAATGGTCAAAGTGTTGCTAATATTAAAGTTGATAAATTCTCTAATAAAAATATATATTATATAGGAGAAATTATTACTTATACTATTAAAATAGCAAATACTGGCCCTAGTGCAGCTAGTAATGTTGTAGTTAGTGATTTATTACCTACTGGTTTAGTCTTTGTATCTGCTCTTGCACCTGCTGGAACTAGTTACAATAGTACTACTGGTATTTGGACTATTGGAAACTTTAACCCATATACTGAAATGACTTTAGTTATTACAGCTATTGCTAATACTACTGGTTTAGTTACTAATAATGTTAATATTACTAGTACAACTTATGACCCTATTTTAGTAGATAACTTTAATAGTTTAACTGTTACTGTTTTACCTACTGTAGATGTAGCTGTTAATAAATCAGCAAATACTTCTACTGTTAATATCGGTGATAATGTTAACTTTACAATTAATGTTACTAATAAAGGTGTTAATAATGCTACTGGTGTTGTTGTAACAGATCCTCTACCTATTGGCTTGTCTTATGTTAGTTATGTTGCTAGTAAAGGAACTTATGATCCTAATACTGGTATCTGGACTATAGGCAACCTCAATGTTGGTGAAACTGTTTACTTGAATATAACCGCTTATGTAAATAAGTCTTCTACTACTATATTTAATATAGCTGAAGCCACTTCTAATGAATTAGATAGTGATACTTCAAACAACAGAGGATTTGCAAGTGTTAATTCTAATAATGCATCTGATTTAGTTGTAGTGAAAACTGTTGATAATGGTAACCCAGTTAATGGAGCTATTATTAATTATACTGTAATTGCTTCTAATGCAGGTCCTGATACAGCCATTAATGTCTTTTTAAGTGATGTTTTACCTGCTGGTTTACAATTTATTAGTGCAAGTGTTAGTGTAGGTACTTTCAATGCTACTACTGGTCTTTGGACTATTGGTAATATGGATAAGGATGCTGTTGCTATTTTAACTATTATGGTTAAAGTAGTAAGTGCTGGTAACATTTCTAATGTTGCTATTATCTCTTCTGATACTTATGATCCTAATACTACTAATAATGTAGTTAATTTAATTATTACAGCTAATAAGTCAGCTGATTTGGAAGTTATTAAGAATGTTAATGTTACTAGTCCTAATGTAAGTGATCAAGTTAGTTATACGATTACTGTAAAGAATAATGGTCCAGATAATGCTACTGGTGTTATTTTGACTGATTTACTACCTAGTGGATTATCATTTAACAATGCTGTTTTTAGTAAAGGAACTTATAATAGTACTACTGGTATTTGGACAATAGGCAACCTTGATGTAAATGAAAGCGTAACTTTAGTAGTTAATGCTACTCTTAACACTGCTGGAACTTGGATTAACAATGCTACTGTTACTGGAATTGAATATGATTCAAATCCTACCAATAATAAAGCAGTAGCTGCAATTAATGGTTCAGATATAGCTGATTTAGCTGTTTCTAAAAACATTAGTTCAACTAATCCTAAAAACAATGATACTGTTAACTTTACCATTATTGTCACAAATAATGGACCAAGTAATGCACTCAATGTTATACTAAACGACATATTACCAGCTAACATGATTTACGTAAGTAGTTCTGCATCTGCAGGAGCTTATGATAATAATACTGGTATTTGGACTATTGGTGATTTAGCTAAAGATGCAACTGTTTACTTAAATATAACAGTTCGTCTCAACGGTTCTGGTCAATTCAACAATACAGTTAATGTTTCAAGTGATACCCCTGACACTGATCCATCAGATAATAATGTTACATTATTATTCAATGTATCAAAAGTCGTAGATATCAATGTTACTAAAGCTGTAAATGATTCAGTAGTTGATAAAAATGAACAAGTTAACTTTACTATTGTTGTAAAGAATAATGGTCTTGATAATGCCACAGGTGTTAATTTGACCGATATCTTACCCGCTGGATTTGAATACATTGGTTCATATTCTGCAAATGGTACTTATAACAATAATACTGGTATTTGGACTATTGGTAACTTGAATGCTGGTGACTCTGTAACACTTAATATTATAGCTAAAGCAATTCAAAGTAATACTGTTCTTGTTAATACAGCTGTAGGTTCTTCTAATGAGAATGACTCTAATTTAGCTAATAACTATGGAACTGTTACTGTTACTGTTAATCCATTACCAAGCGAGCTTGTTACTGATTTAGCAATATATAAAACTGTTAGTGATTCAAACCCATATGTTGGAGATTTAGTGAATTTCACTATAACTGTTTCTAATAATGGTCCAAATGATGCAAGTCTTGTTAAAGTAGCTGATATTATTGGTCCTGGAATGAGTATAGTTCGTGTTGTATCTGTTTCTCAAGGAACTTATAACAATGCTACTGGTATTTGGGATATTGGAAATATGAGTGTTGGAACTACCTTAACATTAGTTCTTGAAGCTTTAATTAATACTCCAGGTACTTTAACTAACTCTGTATCTATAAGTGCTGAGCAAATAGATCCCGATTTAGCTAATAATAACAACTCAGTAACCTTTACTGCTTTACCAAAATCTGATGTAGCTATAACTAAGACTGTAAATAATTCTTCACCATATAATGGTGATATTATTACTTACACACTTAAAGTCACTAATAATGGCCCAAATAATGCTACTATGGTACGAGTTATAGATATGTTCCCAGATGGTCTTAGCTATATATCCTCTAATGGAAGTAAAGGAACTTATAATGTTTCTACTGGTGTTTGGTCTATTGGAAACTTAGCTAATGGTGAAACTGTTGTTTTAACAATTGTTGCTCAAGTAGAAGTTGAAAACACTACAATAAATAATAGTGCAAGTCAATTACATTCTACTGGTTTTGATACCAATATAAGTAATGATTTTGCTCAAAATACTATTACTGTAAAAGCAACAAATATTAGCTTAGAAAATATAAAAACTGCTAATACTACAAAAGCTCAAGTTGGAGACACTATAAAGTACACTGTTAAAATTAAAAATACTGGAAATCAAACAGCTAAAAATGTAAAAGTTAGTGATAAATTACCTAATGGCTTAAAACTCATTAAGTACATAGCTAGTACTGGAACTTATAATCCTATTACTGGTGTTTGGAATATTGGTGACTTAGCCCCGGGTAAAACAGCAACTTTAACTATGATTGTAAAAGCTGAAAAAGCTGGTGAATTTATAAATACAGCTATTTTAAGTGGTGACGATTCTGAAAATATAACAGATTCATTTACAGTTATTGTTGAAAAAGCTAATAAAACTAATGATACAAATAATACAGCTCATGGAGGATATGTTCCAATGACAAAAACAGCTATACCAATAGCAGTTTTAATGAT
>JBOFHT010000034.1:0-1643 GCA_051649785.1 Methanobacteriaceae archaeon | reverse complement strand
GGCCATTGCGATATCACATTAATACCTAAAAATTTAGCAAATTTACCTGATAAGGATAATTCTTTAGTATTGGCAATGCTGTCAATCCATAAGGTGTTAATTCTAAATAGCTTACTAATGATCAGCATTATTAATCCAGGTGCTGCTCCTGTTGTTATAACTAAGGCAGGATTTTCACGACGTAATATCTTATAAGACTGATAAATTACGCCAATTATTTTATATCCATTATTCCTATTGAAGTCTGTTATCGAATAATAGGATTCACAATTAATTAACTTTGGTTTTTTTAAATAAGTTGAAACAATCACTGTTTTTTTTTGATCTAATAATTCATTTAACAACGAAAGCTCAACAAAATGTCCACCAGGTGAAGAAACCAGCAAAATTTTTTTAGACATCTAAATTACCTTTTAAATTCATTTCCCTTTCATATTTTATTGCTTTAGCTTCTTTTAATTTAATACTTAAAATCTCTTTGAGATTAATAGGGAAAAAGCTAATTTGCTTAGACAAAAACATGTTAATTAACGCAATAAAGGTTTTAAAGTCAATAACTTTTCTATATTTTAAAATGATAAATAATAGAGAATTTCTGTATTTATTTAAATCGTGATCGCTCACAAGTTTATTTCTTTCTATTTCAACTAACAAACGTGAATGAAGCACATTAAAATCAAACCTTGTTGTTAGCGTATTTTTACCCTTAGTAACACAATAGATGGTCTTGTCCGACACTATAAATGAATTTAAATGAAGACCTACTTTAAGTGAAAACATAACATCGTTAGAAGCTAATACTTCATCAAAGTAAATTTTATTTCGCTTAATAAAACTCGCTTTAATAACTTTGCTCCATGGAACGTAAAACTTATATAAAATAGAATTATCTTGCAATTTAAGATAATTATCTATTAAGCATTCAAACTGTATATGCCTTTCTGATATGACATTAGACTTAAGCGATAAACTGGTTGGCTTAAAAAAAATAACTTCATACTTTTCATTTACTATTTCATCTATTTTAGAAAAAGCAGAATCTATAAAAAAATCATCCGCATCAGCAAATAAAAGCCACTCACCCAAAGCGCTATCAATACCAATATTTCGACAAGTTCCAGCACCTTTTTTTTGGTTATTATAAATAATAGATAATTTTGTTTGAGTAAATCCCCGCAGATCTACGGGTTTATTAATACTTTGATCATCAACAATTATCACCTCTAGATCTTCTCTATCAGGAATGCTTAAAAGCAATCGATTTAGCCCTGTAGGGTCATTGTAATGCGGAACAATAATAGAGTACTTTATTTCATTCATGATATTATGCTTCATACAAATTCACATTGATTTTTTATTTATATAATTATTTATTACCTGTTCATATATTTTTTCTAATGTTTTTGACTGCACTTCAAGATTATGATTCTCTACTACAAATTTACGGGAATATTGACTAAATGCTTGCCATTTTTTTTCATCGGTTAATAAACTCATAATAGCTTCAGAGAGAGCTTTTTCATTTTTTTCCGGGACCACTAGACCTGAAAAATTTTCCTTTATTGCTTCAGGCATTCCACCACTATTAAATACTATTGCCGGCGTTCCAGATGCTTGAGCTTCTAATATGGTTAAAGCTAGGG
>JBOFHT010000033.1:0-3971 GCA_051649785.1 Methanobacteriaceae archaeon | reverse complement strand
TCCTTTAATTTTCCCAAAAGAAAACTTCAAAATCCAAAAACTAAAAGACATATTAACCTATCCTTTACCATTATTTCACAATAAAAAAGAACAAAAAGAGTCTAAAAAACTATACCAACAATTAAAAAGACAATTATTAAAAAAAATAAGCAAATGGAAAAAATACAAACCAATAAGAGGTAAAATCGAAGACTTTTTCAAATTATGCAAATCAGGACTAAGCATGAAAAAAATACACAAATATACGCCAAAATCAGTACAAAGAACAGTCATACTAAACGTATTATTAGCAGGACTAATCACAACACTAGGCTACAATACAAAAACAGCCCTACAAAAGCTTTCAGAAACATGAAAAATCTAAGACCCTAAATATTTATTTACTCTATTTCATCTGGTGTTGTATAAAATGACAACATATTTATACTATTAAATTAAATATATAATATTGATGTCATTTACTGAAAAATATAAAATTAGAAATAAGTTGATAATATGGAGGACTTCAACAGAAGATGTTTGGGCATTAGTAATCAATCCTGACGGCATAAGAATTGATAATTATCATAGAAATGTTCATATACCCCCAAATAGAAAGAGTGAACCAGTAGCTATTAACATTAAAGACCTTATAAAATATTTTTTATAATAAATAACCATATCCATAGAGAAGACGGTATCAAAATAGAAAAACTAATTATGGAGCTTAGATAATGTATAATTTAACTTTAGTACGTGAAATGACTTGGGCAGATATGATGAAAGAATTTGAGAGAAAATATGAATCTATTGAGAATTTAAAAAATCTTTGCGAGGAAGAGCAAGAAGACATGCTTATGTGGACAGACTTAGAAGACTGGGAAAGAAATAAAGACCACCCAGAGAGAACTGTTAAAGAAACTGTTGTTCTTTTTACAAAAAATCTTCCATTGGGTCAAAGTGAACTTGAAATGCTTTATTCAATAAAACATAACCAACCCAAATCAATTAGAGAGCTTTCAAGAATTCTTAAAAAAGATATTAAGATGGTTTATACTAAAATAAATAAACTAGCTAATGAAGGATTTATTGAGCTTAAACCAGGTGTTAACCGTAGTAAAATTCCTGTTGTTAACTATGATAAAATAGAAATATCATTGTAATCTCTATAATCTCTTAAATTTCTTAAATTTTCGAATTATAGGATTAATAAAATTAATAAAATTAGTAGAATTAATACCCAAAAATACTGTTCAAGGAGTTTTATTTTGAAAATAGCTATAGCTGCAGAAATCGTCCCTGCTAAAACAATGGTTCCTGTAATTAAACGCCTTAAAGAGCAAACAGAAGCTATTAGCGAGGAACTGGAAATTATTAGTTTAGTTCATGGAAATGGTGCTAGAGAAATTCTTGAGCCATACAGTAGTGAAATTCACTCTATTGGCCAAGGTCGCCGTAGTGATGGTCGTAAACGTAATCCTATTGAACTTACTTACCTTATTTTAAAAGACATAGCTAAAGCAACTAATTCTATCCGTGGAAAGGGTGTTGATATTCTTATTACAAGTGGAAATGCTGGAGATGTTCGTAAAGGTCTAGCTGCAGCTAATATTCTAGGTATTCCTACTATTCACCTAGAACAAGATATTTACAACCCTATTGAATTAATTTCCCATGCTAATTTAGTAGCTACTACTTCTTCCCATTATGTTGAATATTTAGCTAATAATTATAATATAAATAACCCTCAAAACATTAATGGTTATCCTATGGCCACTTATATTAACGAAGAACTTAGTAATTATGATAATAATATTGATAGTAATAATAATTGTAATGCTGATAAGAGTGATGATAATATCATTGATAATAATGTTGATAGTAATAATTGTAATGTTACAGGAACATATGGTGTGGAATCCGATTTTATTCTACTTGTCCTAGGTGGGGATTTAAAAAGAGAAGATCTTCCTAATTTATTCTCTGAAATTAGAAATATTATTTTATCTACTAACTATAATATTTTAATAGCTCCTTATCGCTTTAATAAAGATTATATAGAAAATCTACTTGAAGAATGTGAACTTATTAGTAATCTATCTACTAAAAGCTCAGATACTACTGGTAACTTATCTAATGAAAACTATTTTGACACTAATAACCCATATAATAGACGAATTTGTGTTATGGGTAATTATGTTGATTTAGTCCCACTTATGAGTTCCTGCAAAGCTATGATTTATGGTGCAGGAATGGGGCTTACAATTGAAGCTGCTGTTTTGTCAACTCCTTCTATTAAAATTCAAGGTTTTCATAAAAATCACGCTAGTATTGACTTAGCTAATTCTATTGGAATTCCAGTTGTACCCATTAATGATATTTCCTCTGCTTTAAACAATACTTATTCTCCTAAATCAGATATTATTGATAATGGGGATATATCTACTAATAATTTTGTTGATTTGATTTTTAAACTTTATAAAAATAGTAATGACTTTAAAAAAAGTGGTTTTAGTAGCTTAAAAGCTATTTGGAATGCCCGTAAAGAATTTAGATAGTGTTTTCCCAGTAACATTTTTAATTTTAATAATTTTAACTATTCTATTAAATATTCTATTAAAATTTCTAATTCTATTTAATCTTTTAATTTTATTAACACAAATAATAACATAAATAATTTTATTAACTATAATTTTAAATATTCTAATTCAATTAATACATCTACTAATAACAACCTTAGGCATTATAACTCATTTTAACCCAAGTTTCATCTTCTAATATATATACTTATTGGTTCCGTTCCAATCACAAATTACTTAATATGTCAAATCAAAAAATTAATTGGTGATATAATGGTAGTCAAAATCGGAATTATAAAAAGTGGAAACATTGGTACCTCTCCAGTATTAGATTTATTACTTGATGAGAGAGCTGACAGACCTAATATAGATGTACGTGTAGTAGGTTCTGGTGCAAAAATGAACCCAGAACAAGTTGAAGAAGTAACCCCTAAAATCAATGAATACGATCCTGATTTTATCATATTCATAAGCCCAAACCCTGGTGCTCCGGGACCAGCTAAAGCTCGTGAAATTCTTTCAGCAGGAAACGTCCCAGCATTAATTATTGGAGACGCTCCAGGACTTAAAGCTAAAGATGAAATGATTGAACAAGGTTTAGGTTACATAATTGTTAAAGCTGACCCTATGATCGGTGCAAGAAGAGAATTATTAGATCCTACTGAAATGGCTTCTTTCAATGCTGATGTTATCAAAGTATTAGCTTTTACTGGTGCTTACAGAGTTGTTCAAGACGCTATTAACGGAATGGTTGCTGATGTTGAAGCAGGTAAAGCTCCTGAGTTACCTCAAATTGTTATCTCAAGAGACAAAGCTGTTGAAGCTGCTGCATATGCAAACCCTTATGCAAAAGCTAAAGCTATGGCTGCATATGACATAGCTACTAAAGTAGCTGATATTGATGTAGAAGGATGCTTTATGGTTAGAGATGCTGAAAAATACATACCTATTGTAGCTTCTGCTCACGAAATGTTAGGTGTTGCTGCTAAATTAGCTTCTGAAGCAAGAGAAATAGAAAAATCAAATGATACTGTTGTAAGAACCCCACACGGTGGAAAAGGTCAAACAGTTTGTAAATCTGTTTTAATGGAAAAACCACAATAGATTTGTATAACTATTAACATTTGTTAATTATTAAAATAATGCCGTTAATTCGGCTTATTTTTTGTTTTTTTATTTTATATCTTTTTTTGAAATTCTATATTTTGTAATTTTCTAATATATTTTATTATATATTTCTTATTTTATTACATCTTTTATAAGATCTTTCTAATTTTTAGGCTTTGTAGAAACCCTTTTTTATTTTGTTAATTGTATAGTCAAAAATATTTTTTCAAAAAGAAATTTCCTTAATTTGCTAAGCCAAATCATTTTAAGCCGTTTTAATTTTTGAAGTTGTGAATTTTGATATAA
>JBOFHT010000032.1:0-1915 GCA_051649785.1 Methanobacteriaceae archaeon | reverse complement strand
GAATAATCCACTTAAACACCTTTACTATTGTTTTATTTGACATTATTATTTTTGTTTATGACTGTATTTATATTTATAATGTTATTAGTGACAATGGTACTATCATTTCAACTAACTCTAATACTGGTAATAAGAGTATAATATTACATTTAGTTAAAAAGAATGTTTTAAATGATAGTTATAATAATTTTAAAAATACAAATAATCTCTATGCATCTGTTTTAAATGTAATTTTGTTAATATTTTGCATAATATCTTTTTAGATGATTCTAGTATGTTAAATATTTTTGTTAATTATAATTTAATTACTAAAACAAGTGTTATATGAAATTGGAATAGAAGGTATTGTTAATAATAACCCTGACAATAAAATTACTTTTAATACTATTAAATATAGTGTTAATAATGTTATTACCTATTGACAAATAACTAATTATTTATATTATAATAACTATATCTATAATTAATATAAATTTTGTATGGACTAAATCATATATTATATCATTTTATATGTTAATCTATATATTAAATCTTTTATAAAAGTTAATAAATTAGTAAAGGAGGCAAAAATGGCTAAATTTTTAGGTGTATTTGGTGATAATGGAAAGAAGAAAGTTTCTAAAGCCCCTACAGATTCCAATAATGAATATATTAACCAGAATATTCAAATTGGTGTTAAATACAGTAAATTTTCTAATCCGCCTGTTATTGGTGAAAACCATACTATTCGTTCTAATAGTGTAATATATAATGATGTTAGTATTGGAGATGACTTTAAAACAGGGCATAATGTTGTTATTCGTGAAAATACCACAATTGGGGATGATGTTTTAATTGGAACTAATACAGTTATTGAAGGCGACTGTAGAATTGGTAATAATGTTCGAATTCAATCTAATGTTTATATTCCTATTAATAGTATAATTGAAGATAATGTATTTATTGGTCCTTGTGCTTGTTTTACTAATGATAGGTATCCTGTCAGAGTTCCTTATGATCTTCACGGACCTCAAATTCGTAAAGGTGCTTCTATTGGGGGAAATACAACATTTTTATCTAATATTGAAGTAGGTGAGGGGGCTATTGTTGCTGCTGGAGCGGTTGTTACTCGTAGTGTTCCTTCATATTATCTAGCTATTGGAACTCCTGCTAAGATTAAACCTTTGCCTAAGAAGTTACAAGTTCCTAATATGTTTTAGTTTGTTATTTAATAGTTTTAACTATTTTTAATAAATTTATTACTTTTTTTCTATTTTTATGTAGTTAATTTCATTAGCTGGTGTTTATATATGGTTATGAATTTTTTAAAATCAATTTTTAGTAGTCCTGATAAAGTTCTTGTTGATAAGTTAGTGGGTTTGGGGTCTGATGTTGGTGGTGAGCTTAGTAAAACTAATTATCCTAAGTATGTTAAAAAGAGAATACATGAAAATATAATTTCTACTTGGGAAAATGGTGGTTCTTGTGAAGATATTCAACAATCTTTTGGTTTTGCCAAAGATATAATAAATATTTTAGAAGGATTTATTAATATTGGCTTAATGGATGAAATAATGCTACAATATAAAAAAGATTTGGTTCAACCACAAAATGATCAATTAACTTTAGAAACCTATGAACTTTTAAATAATACTGATAGAAATGAAAATATTATGGATATATTAAGGCTTTGCTTTGATGACATTTATAACAATAATGATGCAATAAAAAAAATTAAAGATATTGAATATAATCTTATAACTAATATTAAAAATTAGATTTAACTCATTTTAATTTCTAGCTTAAGTTATTTTTTTATTTATGCTGATATCTCTAACTTAAATTATATCTTATCCACGTTACTCATATTGCTATTTCTATTTTATCATAGATTAGTGTAGGTATTTTACTGTTTTTGTTTCCTTCTTTTAATTCT
>JBOFHT010000031.1:0-1779 GCA_051649785.1 Methanobacteriaceae archaeon | reverse complement strand
TTTAGTATTTATAGGTATCTATTTAGGAAGTGGAATATTATTAGATTTAAATGGAGTTGAAATGGCATTTTATCAATTACCAGCTCCAATCGCTATTTTTCCTGGAATAATAGTAGCTTTTTTACTATTTAAAGGAAGTATAAAAGAAAAGTTTGAAACATTTTTAAAAGGTTGTGGTCATGAAGATATAATAACAATGTGTATAATATATCTTTTAGCGGGTGGATTTGCAGTTGTAACTAAATCTATGGGAGGAGTAGATTCAACTGTTAATTTAGGATTGACATATATTCCAGCTAATTACATTGCACCAGGACTATTTTTAATAGCAGGATTTATATCAACAGCAACAGGAACTTCAGTTGGTTCGATAGTTTCATTAGCACCGGTAGCAATTGGTTTAGCTGAAAAAAGTGGGGTTTCAATGCCTTTAGTTTTAGCTGCTTTAATGGGTGGAGCAATGTTTGGAGATAATCTTTCTATAATATCAGATACAACAATAGCAGCAACAAGAACTCAAGGTGTGGAAATGAAAGATAAGTTTAGAGTGAATATAAAAATAGCAGCACCAGCAGCAGTTATAACTTTAATATTATTAATTTTATTTGGTAAGCCTAATTCAACTCCAGAAACAATAAGTTATACATATAATTTGTTAAAAATATTACCTTATGTTTTTGTCTTAGGACTTTCATTAATAGGAATAAACGTATTTTTAGTTTTAACATCTGGAATTGCTCTTTCTGGAATAATTGGTTTATTTTATGGAGATTTCACATGGTTGAGCTATACAAAAGAAATTTATAATGGATTTACAGGTATGACTGAAATATTTTTATTATCTCTTTTAACAGGTGGACTAGCAAACATGGTAACAAAGGCTGGTGGTATAGATTGGATTATGTTTACAATTGAAAAAAGAATAAAAGGAATTAAAAGTGCTCAATTAGGGATTGGATTATTAGTTGCTCTGACTGATGCTGCTGTTGCAAATAATACAGTAGCAATAATAATAAATGGTCCTATAGCTAAAAGAATTTCAAAAAAATATAATGTAGATTCAAAGAAAACAGCATCTCTACTAGATATATTTTCATGTATAACACAAGGGGCTATACCTTATGGGGCACAAATGCTTATAATGCTAAGCTTCACAAATGGAAAAGTATCTCCATTCGAAGTAATACCTTTACTTTGGTATCAAATGATTTTAGCTTTAATAACGTTGGGTTACATTTTGTATAATCCTAAAGAAAATTAGAGGTGAAAAAAGATGTCGGTTTCTAAAAATTACTTATATAATGTATTACTTATTATAAGTAATACAATATTTCCAATTATAACTTTTCCATATATATCAAGAGTTTTAATGCCAGAGTATTTAGGGAAAGTTTATTTTGTACAAGGTGTTGTAGCGTATTTTGTAATATTATCTGTTCTAGGAGCGCCAAATTATGGAATAAAAGAATTGGCTAAAGCAAAAGGTATAGGAGATTGGGAAGAGTTTAAGAAAATTTTTACAGAACTTTTTCTAATTACTACTTTAAGTAGTTTTGGGTCTTTAATACTATTAATAATAACTATAAATTCTTACGGTAAATTTTCAGAAGAAAAATTAATATTTTATATATTTTCAGCTCAGGTTTTATTTGAATGTTTTCATATAAATCATTTTTTCATTGTTATGGAAAATCATAAAAGAAGATTAATAAGATCTTTTGCTATAAGATTATTATCATTAGGTTTTTTATTTTATTTCATAAAAACACCAAAAGATTA
>JBOFHT010000030.1:0-14421 GCA_051649785.1 Methanobacteriaceae archaeon | reverse complement strand
GGAAGATTATATGCAATAACTGATTTAGGTAAAAAGGCATTAGAATATGCTAAGAGATAACCCCAAACTTTTTTGTGATAAAAAGTTTGATCAAAAAAGAATGGTTGATCTGAAGCATTACTAAAAATAACTATGTTATATTGACTAAAAATAGATATGAAATAGAAAAATAGAATGAATAAAAAAATAAAAAATAAAAAAACTAGCTATTTGAATAAAATTAATTATTTAATTCAGCTAATTTTTTAATTCTTTTAAGCATATTTGGATGTGTTGAAAGTAATTCCATTGCTTTAGCACCCGTTTTAACTTTAACATTACTTTCTTTTAAAGCTTGAAGCTCAGAATATGAGATAGTTCCATCTTTATCTAAATCAAGCTGTGATAAATCATTAATCTCATTTTTAGCATTTGAAATATCATTTAAAAAGAATGCTTTAACACCTTCAATATCTTTAACTGCTTTTTCATCACTGGCAGCTGCACCATAAACAAGTTTATAAAGAGCTGAAGCTAATTTATCAGGTTTTGCTCCCATTTCAATACTACCTTCATCTGCATAGTATTCTCTTACACGAGATATGAAAAGAACAATTAGTTGACCTACAAAGTAAGCTACAAGTGCCAAAAGACCAATAGCTAAGCCAGCTCCATTATTTTCACGATTTCCACCAAAGAGAAATGACATAAATATATAATAGCAAACAAGTGGAATAGCACTAGCTATTGTAGTGACAATCATGTCATTGTGTTTAATATGAGCCAATTCATGACCTAAAACTGCTTTTAGTTCATCCTCATCTAATATATTTAATATTCCTCTAGTAACACAAACTCTACCATCTTTTTTTGTTTTACCAAATGCAAATGCATTAGGAACATCAATTTCGGCAATACCAATTTTTGGTTTAGGAATATTAGCCATCATAGCTAAATCTGTAACAATTGAATGTAATTTAGGTTCTTGCATTTCATCAACATACTTAACTTTCATTGTTTTTTCAACAATTTTAGGGCCAATTAAATACTGAATAAATATAATAACTAGTCCAATAACTGCAAAGAAAGTGAAATTACCAGTAAGTCCTAAAAATGAACCTGCAATAATTAGAATAGCATAAACAAGACCAAATAATAAAGCCATAGCTATCCATAAACGTAATTGAAGCTTAAAACTACTTGAATTCATAATATCCTCCAATAATTTAATTTATTATTTTTTATTAATTAAACACTTAAAATAAATTTATACCAGTTTATACCAGTTAAATTTTATTCATAATTTTAATATATTCTTACTATTAATTTACTAAATTTATCAATATAATATTATCCTTAAATACATATATATTTTTCTAAATTTAATACAGAATAAGTTTAATTGAAAATTAATTTCAGAAATATCCTCCAATGTTCAACTACACTTATTATACTTAATATATGTTATCATATCACCTTAAAATAACTATTCAAACTTAGAAAATCCTGTAGGATTAATCATATACTTAGTTAAAGTAGCTTTATCATTATCCCACAAAATATGCTTCTTAGTTGGATGGATTGAAGAACCATTTTTAGCAAGAATGACACCAGATACCTTTTTAGCCCCTAAGAATTTACCGGCATCGCCATTAACAATTAAAAGGCCTTTTTTCATTTCAACAGCAGTGAAATCATCACAATTACCATTTATAATAATAGTTCCTCCATTTAAAAGAGCAGCTGTGTTTTTACCTGCACTTAACTTAGTATTGGTACCATTAACCCTAACAATACCTTTTTTCATAAGGATTCCAGTAGAAAGATCTACATTATTATTTACAATGATTTCACAATCTTTATTAAGACGAGCTCCAACAGTATCCCTTACAAAATCATCATTAAGCTCGATTTTACTGATTTTTTTACTATTTTTTGATATATTAGCTTTTATGAATTTTTCATTAGTAAGATTAGATTCTAGAACTTCGGTAATAGAAATAAATTTTCTGTATTTGTTAATATCAGATTTTACTTCAACAATATTTCCAATAGGTCCTGTAACTTTTCCAGCTACATAAATAGCCCCTTTAACCATACTAATTCCCATTCTACTTGAAACATCTCCTTCAACAAAGACATTTCCAACAGAAACAGTTTTACCAGTTCCACCAAAGTACTTTAAGTCAACACCCATGCTAGAACAAAGACGATGACCAGCATTTCCATTAATACGGATAGAACCACCATTTTTAAGATGTTCGACAACAAAAGAGTAGCTATAATTAGTTCCAGGAATTATATCATCTAATTCCATCTTTTTTCCTTTATGGTTCCAGTAAAAGTTGTAAGTAAAGTCACAAAGACAGTCAACAGTACCTTCAACATTTAATTCAATAATACTATCATTATTAGAAACTTGATTAAGAACATCCTCATTAGAACTGTTTTTTTTATTATTTTTATCTTTTTTAAATATATTAAACATATTATCCCCTAAATTGACATTTATTTTATTATAACTGTTATATTTATTGCTATTATCATCATTACGACCATTATTAATATTATTACTATTATTAATACTAATATTAATATTATTAAAATCCTTAATATGGACACTATTAATAGAATTAGTACCCATACTCCCATTAACACTAATTAAATTCTTACTCATAGCATCACAAATACAAATATTACCATTATTAATACTAATACTAATACTAATATTATTAAAATCCTTAATATGGGCACTATTAATAGAATTAGTACCCCTACTCCCATTAACACTAATTAAATTCTTACTCATAGCATCACAAATACAAATAAAAGCCAAAGTAATAAGGATAATATTAATAGTAATAGATATATATTATATAATTGAATTGTAATATGACTAGTTGTCTTAAATTATAATATAAATGTCATAATTAATATATTTAGCTACTTTAAATGAGCATTGGCGAGTATGATTATGAAATTTATAAGTATGAGTGTTTTTATGAATAGCATATAAAAAATAAAAATATATACAATAATTATATAAGTTGTAAATATTAGTTACATGATGCTCTAGGATAAATTACTTATTAAATAAATCATATATTAAAGTCATAGAAGCTTAAAATAAAGAGTTGATAATATGATAAGGAAAAAAGGACAAAGCAAAAATAAAAATAGAGAAACAATTAAGTTATTTGGAACTATTGTCATGTTTTTATTAGTAGCTAGCTTAGCTATCTCTTGTGTAAGTGCTGCTACAATAAATATTAATACTATAAATACAAATGAAGAAATAAAAAACTTCTTCTTAGGAACTGGGACAATTGGAGGCATTCATATAGGTAATGGGGATAACATCATCTTCCAAAACGGAATCTACAACAACCTACAAATAACAATTACTAAGACTATAAACTTAATGGCTAGTGGAACTGTAATATTTAATGGAAATAATACTGGAACCGCCATTACAGTAAAATCAAATAACACAAATATTAGTGGATTGGCTATTAATAATTATAATACAAGTATTAGTAGTATAAATACTAAAAATAACCAGATAAAAAATAATAAAATAGAAAATAGTGAAACTGGTATTGTATTAACCAATTCCAACAATACAACTATAAATAACAATGTAATAACTAGTAATAAAAAAAATACAACAGGAATATTGTTATCTAACAGCCAATCAAATAAAATAACTAAAAATAATATAAGTAAAGTAGAAAAAGGAATATTTATAAATAAAAGCTCAAATAAAAATCAAGTAAAATATAATAACTTAAAATATAATATTATATCTGTAGGTGTTGGCTATTCCAATGATAACCAAATATCTTATAATAATATAAGTAATGATAATTTTTCAGTTTTTGTAGGTTATTCTTCTAATAATAAAATATCATACAATAAATTATCAAGTAAAAATATTTCAGTTTCACTCTTATATTCCAAAAATAACAATATCTATAAAAATAATGTATCAAATTCTAATTGTTCAATAGCTATTATTTCATCTTATAATAATTATATAGAAAAAAATAAAGTCATTAATAGTAATTATTCAATACTTTTAAGTGAAGGATCTAAAAATAAAATATTAGATAATACACTAAAAAGTAGGTATGGTATTTCAATTTTAAGTAGTAATTATAATAGTGTAAATAAAAATATAATAACCTCATTTAAAAATGTTAATAGTGGAGGAATAATTTTAGAAAAAAGTAAAGGAAACAAAATATATTCTAACAAAATAAAGTATGGGCTTTCTGGAATAATGTTAATATCAAAATGTTATAATAATGATATAAAGTCTAATAGTATAAGTTATCTTAAATTTAATTCTAGAATTTATAAAGGGCTTGGAATTTCAGTATATAAAAAAAGTGATTCTAATAAAATTAGGTATAATAATTTATATAATGTAGATATGGGAATTTCCATATCAGGAGCTAATAAAAATCTAATACAATCCAATACCATTAAAAAAGGATATTCTGGAATATTTAGCTATGGTAAATCTAATAAAATAAAGACCAATAAAATCATAAGTAATAGATATGGAATAGTCCAGCAAAAAACTGGAAAACCAATACTTTACAAAAACACTTTTAAAAATAACAAGAAAAACATTTTAACAGAGTAGAGTTAAAATTCTACTCTTAATTATTTATTTTAAATAATTTCTAATAAATCCCATGTAAATCAGCTGAAACTCTCAGATAATACTTAATAACATGTAATAAATTTTAGAATATTTTTAATACAAGATATTAGTTTTTTATAGCTATGATAAACTATATAATCATTGAAACATATATTAGAAATAGTATTATAATCAAAATATAAAACTTAAAAAACTATAAAAAAGCTTAAAAAGTTTATAAAAATAAAACTTAAAATATTTATTATTAATCAAAATTATTTAATGTGTGATTACAATGAATGGACCATGGGTAGAAAAATATAGGCCAAAGGAATTAAAAGATATTGTTGGGCAAGAACATGTGATTAGTAGACTTGAACCTTATATTAATGAACAAGGAATGCCTAATTTAATGTTTACAGGTCCAGCTGGAGTTGGAAAAACTACAACTGCATTAACATTAGCTAAATCAGTTTTAGGTGAATATTGGAAACAAAACTTCCTTGAATTAAATGCTTCAGATGCAAGAGGTATAGAAACTGTAAGAACAAATATTAAAAGTTTCTGTAGATTAAAGCCAGTTGGAGCTCCATTTAGAATAATATTCTTAGATGAAGTAGATAACATGACTAAAGATGCACAACATGCTCTTAGGCGTGAAATGGAAATGTATACAAAAACTTCATCATTTATACTTTCATGCAATTATTCTTCAAAAATTATTGATCCTATACAGTCTCGTTGTGCAATATTTAGATTTACACCAGTAAAAAGTGGAAATATTGTTGGAAGGTTAAAATTTATAGCTAATGAAGAAGGAGTAGAATATTCAGACTCTGCTATTGATTTAATTGTTTATTTTGCAGAAGGGGATATGCGTAAATCAATTAATATTTTACAAGCTTCTTCAACAATTGGAGAAAAGATTACAGAAGAAACTGTTCATGAAGTAATATCAAAAGCAAAGCCTAAAGACATTAATAAAATGGTTACAAGAGCATTTGCTAAAGACTTTATGGCAGCACGTGATATTTTAAGAGAAATAATGGTTTTACAAGGTACCAGTGGCGAAGATATGGTTAATCAAATTTATCAAGATATTACAAGAAGAATTATGGAAGGCAAAATTGAAGGAGATAAATATATTGAAATTATAGAAGCTATAGCGGAAACTGATTTTAGAATAAGGGAAGGGGCAAATCCAAAAATCCAGCTAGAAGCTCTTTTAACTAAATTTTTGTAAATTTTTGTGATTGATAAAATGTTATGGGTAGATAAATACCGACCAAAAACATTTAAAGATGTTTTAGGATTAGGTAGAAATAAAAAAACCATTGAAGGTTGGATAGCTAAGTGGAAAAATGGTGAATCCCAAAAACCACTTTTATTAGTAGGGCCTGCAGGAGTAGGTAAAACTACACTAGCATATGTAATAGCAAATGAGTTTTCAGATAACATTGAATTAAATGCAAGTAACAAAAGATCATATGATATATTGATGAATACAATAGGAGAATCTGCAAATACTTATTCATTTTTTGGAGTGGATCATAAATTAATCATACTAGATGAAGTTGATGGTATATCTGGTAATGATGATAGAGGTGGAAGTAGAGCTATTAATAAAATTATTAAGGATACCAAGCACCCTATGGTTATGATGGCTAATGATTTATATAGTAATAGATTAAGTACAATTAAAACTAAATGTATTGTTATTAAAATACCTAAAGTACGAACTCCTTCAATTAATATGCTACTTAAAAAAATAGCTACTAAAGAGGGGATTGAATTTGACCAAGATGCCATAAAAGAATTAGCTAAGAACTCCGCAGGAGATATGCGTTCAGCTATTAATAATTTACAAGTTATTAGTGAAAATACAAAGAAAATTACATTAGATGACTTAAAATCAACTTCACACAAAGATAATAGGGCTACTATTTTTGATGGGATAGCTAGGGTTTTAAAAAGTAATGACCCCATAAAAGTTAAAAAATCTCTTCGGGAATTAGAAGAAGATCCCGAGCTTGTAATGCAATATATTGCTGAAAATATTCCTATTGAATATGAACATCCATTAGAAATTAAAAAAGCTTACTCAAAGATAGCTGAAGCAGACCTTTACTTTGGAAGAGCTAGATCTAGTAGAAATTATACTTATTGGAGGTATGCCTCTGATTTTATGGGAGTTGGAGTAGCATTAGCTAAAAAAGAAAGATATAAGAAATTTACTAAAATTCAATATCCAAAAACATTTTCATTAATGGGTAGAACTAAAGGAAAAAGAGCCCTACAAGATAAAATAGCAGTAAAAATGTCTGAGAATCTCCATATTTCTAAATATGAAGCTATTTCCATGTTTCCCTATCTTGAAATAATGTTTCAAAATGATGATACTGCTTATGAAATAGCTACTTATCTTAATTTAGAAGATGATGAAGTTAAGCGATTCAGAACTCATAAACTTAAAGTTCCAAAAAATAAAAAAGAATCAAAAACTAAATTAAGTAAACAAAATGATTTATCTAAACCCTGGAAAACTAATAAAAATAAAACAACTAAAACTAAAATAAATACTCAATCTTCAAGTAGCAATGAAATTCCAAAAAATAAAGAAAATACATTTACAAAAGATAAAAAGGAAGCAAAAAAAAATAAAAAAGAAAGAAAGGAAGATAATAAAAAGGAAAGTCCACAAAAATCATTATTTAATTTCTAATGTAAACTTATGAATTAAATAATATTATTTTTTATAATATATTCACTAGATTTTATAATATTCTCTTTAAAATTAGGAACAATTGACTCTGCAAAGTCCATGAACTCAAATTCTAATTGAGAATTATCATAATCATTATTATACTTATTAGTAATATCCTTATCATTGCTAATAATTGAAATATTGCTTGAAATGTTGTTTAAAGTATTGAAATCATTTTTGCCTAGTTTTGATGAATTGAAAAAGGAATTAATCCACTTATCTGGAACCATAGCTAAAGGTTTAAATGTTTTAATATACTTACCATTAACCAAAATTGAATTATTTGAATTAAAAATATTTCCATTAAATATATCAGTTATTATATCCATTGATTCATTATTAAGAGTATTATGAATAGCAATAGAATCAAATTCAACAATATTATTAGTATCACTATTATAATTAGTATTACTATTGTTACTATTATTAGTAATTTCTAGATTTGAATTCATTAAATTTAAAGCCGTATAATTAGAATTGATTATTTCAATCCCATATTTACGAGTGTAAGGTTCAAGAATAATAGATAAAATAAAGTCATTAACATCATGACATTTAAGTGTTAAAACTTTCTCTTTAGGAGTTAAAATATTACTTAAAACTTTAGAAGACCTTACACATATTTTTTGAAAGATTTTGGATCTAATTACAGTTATTTCTGGAAAATATTTCTTAAAAACTTTTTCTTTAGTTTTAGAAAATTTAGAAAATCTAAGGTTGTTAATAAAAATAATATTATAGCAGTAGCTAATAAACCTTGTATCAATGCCAAGCTGGCTTAAAAGTTTTAAAACTTCTTTTTTTGAGTATTTAATATTATTTGTGCCCATAATCTTTACTCTAATAGTGATTTTAATGTTCTTTTAATTAGTTTTAATATTATTTTACTTAGATTTTAGTTATGATTTTGGCTTTACTTTTACTCTAATAGTGATTTTAATGTTCTTTTAATTAGTTTTAATATTATTTTACTTAGATTTTAGTTATGATTTTGGTTTTATTTAAAATCAGCTATTGCATCTAGAATAGCACCTTCCATAACTTTAACTGGAGGATTAATGTCTGTCCAAATTTTAAAAGATTCAACACCTTGGTATAGAAGCATTTTTAACCCTGAAATAGTAGTAGCCCCTGCAATATTAGCTTCTTTAAGAAGAGTAGTTTCAAGGGGATTATAAATTAAATCATGGACAATCAAATCACAGTGCATTAAGTCATTTGTAACTAAAGGTTTTTGATTTACATTTGGATACATTCCAACAGAACTAGTATTTATTAAAATATCAGTATCTTTAATCTCATTTTTAATATTATCTAAGTTACCAGAATAGAAATTAGCAATAGAACCATTAAATTCAACAGATTTAAAATTAGAATTATTTAATCCTATTTTAATATCATTTACAAGATCATTTGCATTTTTTTCAGTTCTATTTAATATGGATATAGTTTCAGCTCCAGAAATAGCTAGTTGAAACGCAACAGCACGTGAAGCTCCACCTGCACCTAAAATAAGAATTTTTTTACCTTTAACAGAACTTATTTCATTAATAGCTCTTAAATCACCAATTCCATCTGTATTAAATCCTTTGGATATAATTCCTCCATTCTCACTATTATCAAACTTAATAGTATTAACAGCACCTATAACTTTAGCTAAGTTGTCTAAATCATCAAGGTAGTTAATAATATCAGTTTTATAAGGAATTGTTACATTAAACCCAAGAAAACCTAGTCCTTTAGCTCCTGAAATGACACTAGCTAAATCATTTCTACTTACATGGAATAATGTATAAATATTATCCAATCCCAAGTATTCAAATGCAGCATTATGCATTATATGGGAAATACTATGTTCCACAGGGTTACCAATTAAACCTAGAACTTTTTTACTACAATTAATCATAAAAAAACCTTAATTCTATAAATAGAGTTTTAAATACATGATTTAAAAAGAAATCATGAATTAAATTACATACTATACACATCTGAAGCTTCAACAATTTTAAAATTATTATTATTTAAACATTTAATTAATGTATCCAAATCATCTGAGTGAAGAATAAGAATAGCTTTTTCTGTTTTTTCATGGGTGAAAGCATAAAGATATTCTAAATTAATATCATCATCATTTAATGCTTTTAAAACAGTAGAAAGCCCACCAGGACTATCTGATAATTCAACACCTATAACATTTATAATTTTAACAATAAAGTTCTCATTTTCTAAAGCTTTTTTAGCTTTTTTGGGATTAGTTACAATTAAACGTAATATCCCAAAATCAGAAGTATCAGCTATTGAAAGTGCACGTATATTAATATTTGCCTTAGCTAATGTATCTAATGATTTATACATCCTTCCTTTCTTATTTTCTAAAAATATTGACAATTGCTCAATTTCTAACATAATAACCCCTAAGTTCCCTAAATTCCTTAAATTCTTTAAACTTATTAAATTTATTAAATTAAATAGCTTAATTAAATCAGATAAAAACATTAATACTGAAATATTAGCATGATTTAATTAGAAATAACTCTATTTAAACAAGTTCCGTTTATCAATGACTCTCTGAGCTTTTCCTTCACTCCGAGGTAAACTTTTAGGTTCAACAAGAGTAACTTTGACCCTAATACCAATTTCATTTTCAATATAGCTTTCAATTTTCTTTTTAATATTAACCATTTCTTTAACACCATCAAAGAAAAGGTTTTGAGAAGCTTCAACCTTAACTTCAATTTCATCTAAAATTTCTGGGCGTGTAACAATAATTTGGTAGTGAGGTTCAATTTGACTTGCTTTAAGCAGTGCTTTTTCAATTTGTGAAGGGAAAATAGCTACTCCTTTAACTTTAATCATGTCATCAGTCCTACCAGTAATACGGCTCATCCTAACAGTAGTTCTACCACAAGCACATACACTGTAGCTAAGAGAAGTAATATCTTTTGTTCTAAATCTTATGATGGGCATACCTTCACGCATAATATTTGTTAAAACTAATTCTCCTTTTTCACCACTACATTCAGTGTTTAAAGTATTTGGATTAATAATCTCTGGATAAAAAAAATCTTCAGATATATGTAGGCCATTTTGTTTTCTACATTCTACAGCTACACCAGGGCCCATAATTTCAGTAAGGCCATAAATATTAAAAGCAGGTGCATTATAACGTTCTTCCAACCCTTTTCTTAACTCTTCAGACCAACTTTCAGCACCAAACCCAACAGCTTTTATATTAAAGTGTTTTTTATCAATATTTTCTTCTTTAGCTACTTCAGATAAATACATACCATAAGAAGGAGTTACAACTAAAACACTAGTTCCAAAATCTTTCATTATCTCAATCTGACGACGTGTTTGTCCTGTTGATATTGGGATAATAGTAGCTCCTATTTTTTGAGCACCATAATGTATACCAAAACCACCTGTGAAAAGGCCATAACCATGGGTATTTTGAATAATATCTTCATCATCAATACCCATCATAGTAAGGCCTCTTGCCATTATTTCACCCCAAAATTCAAGGTCTTTTTGAGTGTATCCTGATACGACAGGTTTTCCAGTTGTTCCAGAGGAACTATGAACTTCCACAATTTCCTTTCTACTAACAGCAAACATTCCAAAAGGATAAGTTTCACGTAAATCGTCTTTAGTAGTAAATGGCAGCTTTTCAATATCTTTAAGACATTCAATATCTTCGGGAAAAACCCCTATATCACTATACTTTTTATGGTAATAAGGTATTTTATTATAAGCATAATTTACAGTTTCTTGTAAACGCTTTAATTGTAATTCTTCAAGGTCATCCCTAGACATACATTCGATTTCTTTATTCCAAATCATTTTAGTACCTTCAATAAATTTAAATTCATGAGAGTTACTTAATTTATTAAATATATTAATTATTAAATATTATATTATTTAATTCTTAAATTTATAAAATCATAAAATTTCATTTAAATAATCTATACTTTTTAATATATCCTCTTTATTATTTAATTCAAGAGTATAAATACCATTATACCTTTTATTTTTAAATAAATCAATAGCAGATTTAAAATCTATGTTACCCTTTCCTAAAGAGTCATGGCTATCAACTATTCCATTATTATCTGAAAGGTGAATGTGTTTAACTGAATCAAAGTAACAATCATTAATACTAAATCCTGAACTATTAGCATGAGCAATATCCATAGTCATAGCAATACTAGAGTCATTGAATTCATTTATAAAATTATTAAGTTCAAAAATATCTTTATATAAAAACATGTCCATATTAGGCATATTTTCAACAGCAATTATTACACCCAAATCTTTAGCATAGCTAGAACATGACATTAAAGAGTTTTTAGTATTATTAATTAAGTTTTCAACATCAAATCTAGCAATAAATGGGATGGTTCCAGGATGAACAACAACAATATTACTATCAAGGATATTAGCTAAGTCAATAGACTTTTTAATTTCATTAACAGCTGCAGTTCTAATAGCTAAATTTCTTGAAGCAATATTTACATCAGATATAGGGCTATGAACTACATATTTAAATGAGTAGGTATTAATTAATTCAAGTAATTCATTACCAATATTATCATTAGGATATTCGTGTAAAATCTCAATATAATCAATTCCAAGGTCATTTAAAAAGCCTAAATCATCATAAAAAGAGGAATAATTGCCCCCATTCATAATTGAGTTATTGTGAATAGCTAAGGTAGAAACAGCTAAGTTTATTCTATTTTTAACTCTGTTTTTAATTCTATTATTAGTCATATTATTAGACTCATTACCTAAAAATTAATTTAACTATCTTAAACTAGCTATAACCCTTAAATTATTTTCTTTAGCATTAATAATATCCTCAGATAATTCCATATCTCTTTTAATATTAACAGTAGCTTTTTTACCAACTGTAGCTGTAAAGAGGTAATCTTCTTCAATAGAAATATCAAAAGAAGATCCGATATGTCTTTCCCCAAATTCAAGAATAAGATGTTGTTTTGTTAATTCAATAGGAACTTCAAAAGTATCATAAGAAAGTGAAGATATATGAGATTCTTCTTTATTATGGTTAAATCCCTCATTATCAGTATCCTCTGTATAATCATTATAATCATTATAATTTGAATTAGGGCTAGGATTATTATTTTTATTATTATCCCAATTCTCATTCTCATTATGACTATGATTATGGTTATTATAGTTATTATTATTATCTAGATTACTATTAAAGTTATTATCCTTAAAATCATCAATTGACTCAACATTAATACTAATACCTATTTTCTCTTCTAATTCTTCGATATGTTTTCCTTTTCTACCAATAATCTTAGGAATATATTTTTCAGTAACATAAACTGTTACACGGTTATCAGATGTTAAATCAACTTTAACTTTTGCCTTTGGAACCTTCTTTTTAACAATTCTAAGAATTTCTTTTTCAGCTATTTTTTGAACAGAATTCTTTTCATTATTTTTGTTTTTAGCTGATTTAGATGGAGCATTAGCTATTTCAACATCCATAACAATAGTTTGTTCACCATAGGTGTAAATTTCATGTTTAAGCTCACCAGTAGCAAAGTCACTAATTTCAACAACTGGACGGGATAAATCAGCTTCCAACATACCCGTTGGGACTTTTACAGTAAAAGAAATATCATAAACTGCTTTAATTTCACCATCGTCAATAAAGATCGTAGTGTCTACAACAGAAGGAATAACACCTAAATCAACTCTTGAGACAATTCTCTGAATTGCATCAATTGGTTTAGTTGCATGGACAACACCAATCATTCCTACACCTGCAAGACGCATGTCTGCAAAGGTTTCAAAATCATGAGTTTTTCTAACTTCATCATAAATTGTATAATCTGGACGAACAAGAAGTAAAACATCTGCCGTGTTTTGCATATCTTTTTCAAGAGGAGAATATTGAGTAATTTCATTATTAACCTGTAAATCTCTAGGAGATTCCATAGTTTTAACAATACATCTAAGCTCAGTAGATAAATAATTAGCTACAGCTTGTGCAAAAGTACTTTTACCTGCTCCAGGAGAACCTGAAATAAGAACTCCTTGGGCAGAATTCTTCAATCTGTGTAAAAGCTCATCAGAAAGATTATAATCTTCAAAATCAACATTAGCTACAGGACGAACAACAGTAATTTCCATAGCTTCAGAAAAAGGAGTTTCAGCTATTGAAATTCTATATTCACGAAGTTGGATAATTTTAGATCCTTCCATATCAATTTCTAAAAAAGTTTTGTCATCCCCTTTAGAAAATTTAATAATTTGGCGAGCTAATTTTTGAAGATAAGGTTTAGTAAGTGTCTTTGAATCTAAATCAACTAGTTCCATATTTCCAGGAACTCCTTTTTTAGCTTGGGGTACTACATCTTCCTTTAAATGAATAGACATTGTGGTATCATCAAAATAGTCCATAAATTCAAGATTATCTATTCCAAAAACATCACTTTTAATATATAAAACATCAATACCTTTAGCTTGAGCTAGCTCTTTTTGAACAATATCACTAGTAATAAGCCTAGCATCTTCATCATAAGCTAAATCACGAATAAGAGAGTCAATATCCCCACTTTTAGCATGAAAAATCTCTTGGCGAGTAGGTTTACGCCCAGCAAATTTAATAGTTATATTAATTCCATCTTTGCCAGTGAGTGATTGTAATGATTTAAGTTCATTTAAACCATTAAATCCAGTCTTAAATCCGTTATTAGCTTGATTTTCAAGTTCGAAAAGTACAGCTTCGTGAATTATAATTTCTGCCCCTTTGATACCTTCTTCTTTAATTATTTTTGTGATTTTACCATCAATAATCACACTAGTATCTGGAACAATTCGTAGATTAGTATCTAAATCATCATCATAAAAATATTTCATTAATTTTCCCCTTATTAAGTTAAAATATTAAATTAATTATTAAGCTAGTTATTAAGTTAAGTATCTAAATAGTTACTTTTAAGACCCATAAACATCACCAGGGTTAAATAATCTTTCAGATATTATTTTA
>JBOFHT010000029.1:0-22122 GCA_051649785.1 Methanobacteriaceae archaeon | reverse complement strand
GGTGAAGGTCCTGAAGTCTATGATTCTATAGCTATTCCGATTCCAGTCCTAAATCAAGATATTCTCAATGGACTTAATGTATTAAATACAGATATTCCTTTAACTGTAGCTGATATTAAAGGAAGGCACTTACCACTTTCCGAGACAAATTATAGCCAAGTTTGGGATAATTATGATGAACGCCCAGTATTTGAAAAGAATCTGTGTATTAACTGTTCTAATTGTTTAGTTGAAGAACGTTGCCCAACTTTTGCGTTTGATGGTGACTTAAACTTTGATAAATGTTTTGGCTGTGGAATATGTTTTTATTCTTGCCTAGGATTTGCATTTAAAATGAATTTAGGTTCTGTTTCACTTAATATTAATTCAAAAAATTACAATGTTCCAATAGAATGTAGGCAATCTGATATTTTAAGAGCTAAGAAAATATCAACTCAACTAAAAGAAATGATTCAAAATAAAGAGTTTACACTTTGATTTCATAATTTAATAAATAAAATTACTTTATTTAATTACTTTATTTATTATTCTAATAATATAATTACTTATATTGAAATTAAAAGTTAAAAATTATTAAATTGCCTATTAATTAATGGTTATTAAATTATTTAATTACTCTTTAATCATTGCTCATTATTCAATTATTAAATTGCCTATTAATTAATGGTTATTAAATTATTTAATTACTCTTTAATCATTACTAATTATTTAATTAATCATTGCTCATTATTAATTATTAAATTATCTAATTACTCAATTACTTAATTAATTAACTATTAAATTATTTACATTTATTAGAGGGGATTTTATGGATTATGATGTAATAATAGCTCGATATGGTGAAGTAGGACTTAAAAGTCCACGTATAAGAAGTAGATTTGAGAGGCAACTTGTTTACAACATTAAATCTTCATTTAAATGTGACATTGATGTAAACCAAGCACGTGTATTTATATTTCCTGAGAATTTTGAAGAAGCACTATCTAAACTTTCAAAAGTGTTTGGAATTGTTTCCTTTTCTCCAGCTATTTCAACTCACAGTACTCATGAAGCTATTGATGAAGCTGTAGCTAAGTATGTGGATTATCTTGTTGAAAATGGACTTATTAATGGTAATACTCAATTTGCTATTCGCTGTCGTCGTTTTGGAAATCATGATTTCACTTCTCAAGAAATGGGGGCATATGCGGGAGCTACTGTTGTTAGGAAACTTGGTTGCCCTGTTAACCTAAGTAATCCTCAATTAGAGATATTTTTAGAAGTTCGTGAAGATGAAACTTATATTTATCATGATAAAATTAGAGGTACTGGAGGATTACCTCTTGGAACTCAAGGTAAAGTAGTTTCCCTTCTTTCTACTGGAATTGATTCTCCTGTAGCTACCTACCTTATGATGAAGAGAGGCTGTGAAATTATTGCAGTTCACTTTGAAAATTATCCTTTTACTAAAAAAGAAGCTACTGAAAAGTTTGAGAAAATCGTAGCTAAACTTAAAGAATACTCTAAAGGAGTTCCATTTAACTATAAAATTATTAGTTTTGGTGATTACCTCCAAAAATCTAAAGATGATGCTCCTGATAAGATGACCTGTGTTTTATGTAAGTCTGGAATGTTTAAAATTGCTGAAAGAATAGCTACTAATGAAAATGCTCTTGGTATAGTTGATGGTGCTAGTGTAGGCCAAGTAGCTTCACAGACTCTTCCTAATATTCTAGCTACTCGGGATGAAATCCAAATACCAATTTTAAGTCCACTTATTGGATTAGATAAAACTGAAATTCAAGAAATAGCTAAAAAAATTGGAACTTTTGAAATTTCAAAAGTAGATGATGGCGGCTGTAGTGCAGTTCCTCGTTATCCTGAAACTCGTGCCGATTTAGAACGTGTTAGGACAGCTAAAAAAGATATGTCTCAAGATAAAGTTATTGATGATATCATTGACTCAATTTACTAAAATAATGATTTTGTTGCTAATGTTAATAATATAGTTTATAAAACTAAAAATATTGATAATATTATTACTACTATTATTAATAATATCTTTATTATTATCACTACTAATATTAACATTATTAATATCACTATACTTATTATTATCTCTATTATTAATATTATTAATTCTAATGGGGATATTACTAATCTTAATCACAACAATATAGAATAACTTTTAAATCATTTAATTGTATACTTTATAATGAATCAGAAGTAATACAACGCTGTCAACTTAAGCAATTAAATACTAAATCTTAAATAAATTTAATAAATTACTTATAAAGATTCTAAATAATTTTTTGAATTTTTATAAAAATTTACTTTAAAAAATCCTTAAATTGACAGAAGTGGAATTAATATAATAAATTTATATATTATGAAATCCTAAATTAATATATTAGTTATGTTTATAATAGCATAGTTTAAAATGCTATTTTTATAATTATGAAAAAATAAGTAATCTAATATAACTTAATTTAAATTGTTTAAATTTAATATAATTTAATATAATGAGGTGTCTTAATGAAAACAACTATTAGTGTAATTAAAGCAGATGTAGGAAGTGTTTCTGGTCACGGGGTAGCTCCTGAAGCTCTTTTAAATATTTGTGAAGATGCTTTAGCTAAAGCACAAGAAGAGAGTATTTTAGAAGATTATTATGTAGCTCGTTGTGGTGACGATATAGATCTTATAATGACTCACAGAAATGGTGAAGATAACGAAGAAGTTCACAAAACAGCTTATGATGCTTTCTTAAAAGCTACTGAAAAAGCAAGAGAATTAAAACTTTACGGTGCAGGTCAAGATTTACTTTCTGATACTTTCTCTGGAAATATTAAAGGTATGGGTCCAGGATGTGCAGAAATGGAATTTAAAGAAAGACCAAGTGATCCTGTTTTAGTATTCTGCTGTGATAAAACTGAACCTGGTGCATTTAATTTACCTGTTTACAGAATGTTTGCAGATCCATTTAACACTGCAGGTCTTGTAATTGACCCAAGTCTTCATGATGGATTTAAATTTGAAGTTTTCGATGTAATGGAACATAAAAAAGTTACAATGAGCTGTCCTGAAGAATCTTATGATCTTTTAGCTCTTTTGGGTACAACTGGAAGATATGTTATTAAAAGAGTATTTAAAAAGAATGGTGAAATAGCTGCTTCTCTTAGTACTGAAAGATTAAACTTAATGGCTGGAGCTTATGTTGGTAAAGACGATCCTGTAGCTATTGTAAGGGCACAATCTGGGTTTCCTGCTTCTGGTGAAGTTGTAGATCCTTTTGCTTTCCCTCATTTAGTTAGTGGATGGATGAGAGGTTCTCATAATGGTCCTTTAATGCCAACTAGCCAAGCTGAAGCAAATCCAATTAGGTTTGATGGTCCTCCTCGTATTATAGGTTTAGGTTTCCAATTAGCAGACTCTAAATTAATAGGTCCTGTTGACTTGTTTGATGACCCAGCATTTGACAGAACTAGACAACAAGCATCAGAAGTAGCTGATTATATGAGAAGACATGGCCCTTTCGAGCCACATCGATTACCTGCTGATGAAATGGAATATACTTCTTTACCAGGTGTTTTATCTAAGTTAGAAGGTAGAATGGAAGATATGGATTAAGTTTTTAATTCATAACTTTTTATTTTTTCTTTATTTTCTATTATTTTTAGTTATTTTTACTATTATTATAGCTGTTTTTTCATATACTTGTGTTTATATTGTATTTTTTATTATTTTTGACTCTTAACCTATCTTTTTTAAAATTTTTCCACATCTCAAATAATTAATAAATATTAATAGTAAATTATTAATACTATTTACTATAATATTATTTAATAATAAAATATTATTAATAATAATCATATTTTAATTTTATTTTAATCAGTAGGAATATCTATGTATTATCTGTTTGTTGATGAAAGTGGAGATTTAGGTAAAAATGGCTCAAAATATTTTGTTATTAGTGGGCTTTTAACGAAAAATCCTAAAAAATTAGACCGTATTATAAAAAATATGAGACGTAATACATTTAGGAAAGAGTTAGCTAAATGTGGTGAAATTAAAAATACAAAATCTTCTAGGGATATTAAGTTGCATATGATTAAAAATATAAATACAATAAAAGATATTCAGCTGTTTACTGCAGTTCTAGATAAATCCATTCTATTTAAGTTTAATGATATGGAAAATTATTTCATGAAAAATAAGAGATTTGTTTATAATTATGTTGCAGGTGAACTAGCAAATCAGATAGAAATTGAAGGGTCTTTAGAGGTTATTATTGATAAATCGATGGGAAAATTAGCGACAAGAGAAGAATTCAATAATTATTTTATTAAAAATCTGTTTAATTCTAAATTACACAACATTAAGATTTCTCATTCTTATTCTCATGCAGTTAAAGGATTACAGTTTGCTGATTTAATTGCAGGAATATATTTTATACATTATACTCATAAAAATAGTTTTTATTCAAACAAAATAGAAATTAATAGTAAAATATGCGAAATTAGTAAAATTAGAAAAAGAATATAAACCAGTACCTGAAAGGCGTGATTGTGGCACCGATTAATGGATACTCTGCCCTTCAGGAATTTACCTGTATTAATATAGTTGTTTTTTATAGTATATATATTTTACTTTAACTCTTATGAGGGTCCTTAAATTTGTTAGTTTTTACAATTTTTAAAAATTGATTTTATTAAGATTAATTTGACTATAATTGAACTTCAATTAATTAGATTTTTATAATAACTAACATTTTGACAGTAACTTTTGTATAAAAATAGTTACGTTAATATGAGATTATTAAATAAAATACTAATATTGGTGCAATATGAGGATTTACTTATTATTTGTGGTATTATGACTAAAAAATTGAAAGAACTCCTTCAATTGAAGGTGAAGATGTAGTTGAGCTTTTAAGGGAAATAGAACATCTTAGTATTTATAAAGAAGATATCCGAAAAGAAAGAATTTGTAAGAATCATAGAATAAGATTTTTATACTATTTTTTTATTATAAATTGAGTCTTGGCCAAAAGTCTATTTTTATAGGGGTTTCTTTGAGATTTGGTTTTTATTGTCTGTTGTGTTACAGGGGTTTTCGTAGCCGCGGTCATTCATCCCTTTGGGATCAAGTCAAATAATTTTGAATATTATTTTTTTTATGTTAATCAAAATCATTTTGACCGGGATGAAGCTTCGCCGCGGCAAGTTAACAGCCATGATATTGAGTGGCGGATGTTAGTATATTTTATATCTAATTCTTTTTGCCCAAGACTCAAATTCAATAAAAACTTTTTTATTTGAAGATTTTATCCATTTAAATTAGCAGATATTATTTTTAATTTTAGTATGTTTTACTTATTCTGAGCTTTTATTAAATTAATAGTTTATTATTTTGCTTTTGTTTACTTTACTTTTTTGTTAATCAAATCAATTCATGCAATATTCTGAGAGCATCGAGTAAACCATGGGAGTATGTAATACAACCAAATGATGTCATTTCATCACCTTTGTCAAGATAGTACTTACAATCTTCCCCATAGCTTTTAGCTCGTTCAATGACTTCTTTTTCAGTTTTTGTAAATTTTATATCCTTCATTTCTTCTAAACTCTTTTCAAGCTTTTCAATATCAACAATAATTCGTTCTTTGCAATCCATATAATCATTCCAGTTGCTTTTTAGTATATAATATTCTTTGTATAACTGTTATGTATCCAAAAATAACAATAATTATCATAGCTAGCTCTAATATATTAACTGGGGCTACAATTTTAAGTTTAAATAGTCCCCAAGTAGCTATTGTAGCTACTATTAATATAATCAATCTTTCGGCTCTTTCTAATATTCCTACATCACATTTAACACCTTGTGATTCTGCTCTTGCTCTTACATAGCTAGTTGTTAGTGATGCATGAATAGCTAATATTGCAATTATCCAATTAACATGTCCTCCAATAGCTATTCCTAAAATAATTATTCCATCAGCAAATCTATCAATAGTTGAGTCTAAAAAAGCACCAAATGCTGTTGTTTTGTTATGATATCTAGCTACTGCCCCATCTATTACATCTAAGAATCCACTAAAAAGTATAAAAGCTCCAGCTAATATTAAGTTCTCTAAGGTACCTGTAGTAAAAAAATAAGCTGAAATAATAGCTAATCCTAATGATATTACAGTAATCACATTTGGATTAATATTTATTTTACTAGCTATTGGTTCTAGAATTTTTTTAAGAAAAGGTCTTAATTGGTTAAGCATAAGTTAATTTATACATTAGTTTAATATATAATTTTAGATAAAACTATTAATATTCTCTGATTAATGTTTATTATAATATTTTTTCCAGTATATTTTCAAAATATTTTTTCACATACTTAGAATTCTACAGATGATTATATGAAAATTATTAAAATTAATCCTAATAACCCAGATTTAACATTACTTAATGAAGTAATTGAAGTTTTACGTAACGATGGTGTAGTTTTATATCCTACAGATACCATATACGGCTTAGGTGCTAATGTTTTCAGTAAAAAAGCAATTAATAAAGTATTCGCTATTAAAAAAAGAGATAAATCTAAAGCTATTTCTATTTCAGTTAATAATTTAGATTGGATTAATAAATTAGCTATTGTTAATAATGAAACAATTGATTTAATTAGTAGGTTTCTTCCAGGGCCTTTTACTTTCCTTTTAACTAAAAATAATGATATTTTCACAGGTAATGCTGTAAATACTACTACTACTACTACTACTAATGCCAATAATAATACTCATAATAATATTACTAACATTAATAATAATATCAATAATAATGCTAATTGTACAAATAATATTAATAGTAATCTTAAAATTCCTATTGAAATTCTAGCTAATTCAAATAAAGTTGGTATAAGAATGCCTAATAATCCAATAGCTATTTATTTAGCTAAAGAATTTCCTATAACTACTACTAGTGCTAATATTTCTAATAATGATATATTATCTAATCCTATTGAAATAGCTAATGAATTAAATAACTTTAATAATGAGAATAATGGGAATTGTATTAATGATTTTAATAATGAGAATAATGGCAATAACATTAATAGTGATATTAATAACATTAATAACATTAATATTGATGAAGATGCTGATTTAATTGATATTGTTATTGATATGGGTAATATTAGTTCTAATAATCCCTTTAATAACCCATCTACTATTGTTGATTTGTCTAATGGTATTAATAAGTTCAAAATTATTCGCCAAGGTACTGGTAAGTTTTTACTGTAAGTTTATAATGCTACTGGTAGATTTGTCATTGGAATTTTTGTTTCTTAGAAATATAATAAATTAGATAAAATAAGAATAAATATAACTACTATCAAAGTTATATTATAATTATACTGTTTAGTTACATAAGATTATAGTAAATTATAATAAACACAATTATAATAAATATAATTATAATAAATATAGTAATTAAAATACTATTTTTTCTATTACAATCATTAATTGTGTTTTTATTAATTACACTTTTTAGAACTTATTAAATTATTAAAGGAGAATTTAAATGAATCGGAATAAAATTATAAATATATTTTTATTATTAATTGGTATTACATTAATAGTTATGGCATTTTCAGAGTTTTTAACTAATCCTAGGGTAGATACACCTCTTACACTTTCATTAGGTTTAATATTTGCTATTTGGGCTATTATTGTTTATTTAAAAAAGGATACTTTAAATTTCATCTTTATTTCTTCAATTATTATAGGGTTAGGATTTGCATGGGGAATATTTGGTTTATATCAACAAGGAATGCTTACTGGGGATTTTAATAACTATATTTCAATAATAACTAGTTTATTTGTTAATATTATTGTTTTAGCTTTATTAAATACTTCTTTAGTTAAATTTACCTATAATTGATTGGTTTTATTAGTTATTTGGGTGACTTTACTGTTATTCGTACTATTACTCACATCATTATTATTAATATTATTAATACTAATTATAATGATATCAATAATACTAATATTCTTACCCATAACCAGCATAAATAGTATAGCTTGGTAATGTATAATGATATCAATAATACTAATATTCTTACCAATATTCCTATTAATATTCTAATAATTAGCTAAAATAAAAATTATATAATAGATTAGCTAAATTATATAATAACTTATATAAAAATTCATATAAAAATTTAATTAATGATTTAAATGAAACTTTTATCAAATATTGAAAATCAAGATAAGATACCAACTGGAAGCCCTATTGATGCTCTTCTTGATGGTGGTGTTGAAAAAGGAGCTATGACTCAATTTTATGGCCCTCCTAGTTCAGGTAAGACAAATATTGCACTTCAACTTTCTGTTCAAGTAGCTAAAAATGGTGGAAAAGTTATTTATATTGATACTGAAGGAGGAATATCTCTTAATCGTATTAAACAAATAACTGGGGATGACTTTGATAAAGTAGCAACTAATATAATAGTTTTTGAACCTAATTCATTTTCTGAACAAGAAGAAGATATTAAATCAATTGAATCATGGATTAATTCTGGTGAAAATGATGTTGACTTAATTATTTTAGATTCTGCTGTTGCATTATATAGGATAATTGACTTTAAGCAAACTAATAACAGGGAATTAGGAAAACAAATGGATAAATTATCTAAATTAGCTAGAAAGTCTGATTTGGCGGTTGTTGTCACAAACCAAATCTATGCTGATTTTGATTCTGAAGGTAATAATGATAAAATTAAGCCAGTTGGTGGGACTATTCTTTCCTATCAAAGTAAAACAATGGTTTTAGTAGAAAAAGGGGATTTCCCAGGCCAACGTATAGCTACTTTAAAAAGGCATAGAAATAAAGTTGAAGGTTTAAAAGTTAAATTTAGAATTACTAACAATGGCTTAACTAGTGTTAATATTGATAATAATGGTCATAATAATAGTCCTAATAATAATTCTAATTCTAATGGCGACAATAATAATGATAATGGTATAAGTAATGGCTTTAGTGATAAAAATAATAAAGATAACAATAATCACAATGATAATTATTAATATTATAATTCTGATTAAGGTGATAAAATGATTCCTCATAAAAAATATGCAAAGGATGCTAGAAAAGCTCCTAAAGGATTTAGTTCAGCTAATGAGTTTTTTGAAGATGTTTTCAAAGATAATGAAATGATTTGGATGGGACAAAATACAAATCATCTTCATGAAGATAATTTTATTATGGATGCTATGGTAAAATGTATTGAAACTAAAGAATACTGTAAGTATCCGCCTCCTGAAGGATTTGAAGAACTTAAAGAACTTATTCTTAAAGACCTTTCTCTTGAAGATATGGGTATTTTAATTACAGCGGGAGGGACTGAATCTCTTTATTTAGTTATGAATGATATTTTAGAAGAAAAAAATAATGTTATAACTTCAGATCCTGGGTATTTGATTATTGATAACTTTGCAAGTCGCTTTGCAGGCGAAATTCGTTCTGTACCTATTTATAATAAAGAATGTGGATATAAACTCACTCCTAAACTTGTAAGGGAAAATATGGATGAAAATACTAGGATTATTGTTCTTATTGATCCTTTAAACCCATTAGGTTCATCATATACAGAAGAAGAAATTAAGGAATTTGCTCAAATAGCTAAAGAAAATGATATTTATCTGCTTCATGATATAACTTACAGAGATTTTGCAAGAAAACACTTTTTAGTAGCTAATTATGCTTCTGAACACACTATAACTATTTTTAGCTTCTCAAAGATTTTTGGAATGGCTGGTATGAGAATAGGTGCTATGATTTCTACGGAAGAAGTAATTAACTCTGTTAAAACAATTGTTGTTAATGACTTAGGAACTAATGTAGTAGCTCAAGCAGGAGCATTAGCAGCTTTAAAAACAAAGGATAAATGGATTAATAGGATTACTTCACAAACTCGTAAGAACCAAAAATTAATTAAGGAAACTATTGATAAAATAGATGATGTTTTTTTACCAGTTTATCCATCAGATGGTAACATGATGGGTATTGATATTAGTGCTACTGGTATCAGTCCTAGTGAACTAGCTGAAGCTTTATTAGAGCGTAAGATTTTTGCAAGACAAGGGGAATATACTAGTAAATTGTTTGGAGATAGATATTTGCGTGTTAGTTTTTCAATTCCTGAATATGAAATTAAAGTCTTTTGTAAAGAGTTTCCTAAGGTTATTAATGAATTAATGGAAAAGTAGCATTATTTAATTTTAAACTAAATATTTTTCTATTACTTTTATTTTTATTTTTTAATATTTTATTATTAACATTATCCTCATTATCTTTATTATCATTACCATTATCTTTATTATTATCATTATTATTACTTTTCACCATTATTTTTTAGATTACTATGAAAAAGATAAACTTAATTAAAAAAGAAAAGCTTATTTTAGCAATTATCATTATTGGTATTTTAATAGCTTCAGCAGGGATTATTTTTTCTAAGGCCGATGTTAAAAATGGTATTTGGGTTAAAGGCGATAGTATGTATGAGGTTGATTTAGATCAGCTATCTAACTATGGTATTGATAATATTTTCTTACATTCTTTTGCTGTTGATAAATATGGTCAGAAAAATGTTGAGGAGTGGATAGCTAAAGCCAATAGCAAAGGTATTAAAGTTCATATTTGGGTTCAATGCTTTTATGATAATGGATCATGGGTTAATCCAATAGATACTAATAAAAAAGACTTTAACTATGCTTTTTTTGATTCTAAAATTATTGAAATTGAAAAATATGCAGCTATTCCAGGAATTACAGGAATACATTTAGATTATATTAGATATCCTGGAAATGCTTATAAATATGATTATTCTGATAATTTAAGTTCTTCTAAAGCAGTTTCAAAGTTTGTTTCAATGGTTAGGGATAAAATAGATAGTGGGGAGCTTAGGTCTAAGAATTTAGTTTTATCTGCCGCTGTAATGCCTGAAAAAGCGAGTGTTAAATATTATGGTCAAGATCCTTGGACTTTATCTCAATCTCTTGATGTTATTATTCCAATGGCCTATACTGGCAATTATAATGCAAATGCGGAGTGGATCAAAGATATAAGTTCTTATTTCACATGGAATGCACCATGGGCTAATTTATGTATCGGTATTCAAGTTTATGATGGTGATAATAATGTGACTCCATTGTCCTCAGATATTATTAAAAAGAATTCTCAAGCTGCTTTAGATGGTGGTGCAAGTGGTGTGGCTTTATTTAATTGGGAATTAATGAAGAATTGGTTTGATTTAAGAGAACTGTGGTGAATATTAGATTATTTTTTTATTTAATTTCAAGAGCTTTTAAAATTCCATCTTTTTTGTAGAAGAATACTACTACTATGAATATAATCATAGTGACTACTGCAATAATTTGAGTTAGTAATATGTTTGCAGATGAAATCTTAAATAAAGAATCCATTGCTGCTCCACTTTGGTCTCCCCCAGGGAAACAGAATGCGATAATATTATTAATAAGGTGAATTCCAATAGCCATTTCAATTCCATTATCATATAACGTAGCTACAGAAAGAATTAATCCTAACATAAATGTAAGTAAGATGTATATTCCAATAAATAAAGGTTCTGTTGCATTAAAAGCATGAGGTAATGCAAAAAATATGGATGAAAGAATTATAACCAGTAAAGGCTTTTTTATTTTTATTGAAATAAGTTGATTTAGATATCCTCTAAAAAATAATTCTTCAAAACTAACTTGAACAAAAAGACAGGTTATAAGTAAGAAAATCAGTAATGGAACATTAATACTACTATTAAAAACAAAATCATTTGGATTTAAAATATAGGATATTAATTGTACTATTACTGAAAATACACCCCAAATTACAACTCCTTTTAAAAATCTATCCCATCTAAATCTTTTAAACCATTTAATTGGAGTTCCTTTAATATCATAAGATTCTATAGTATTAATAAATGACATTGCTTTTCGCTTATTTAAAAATTTAGTACTTAAGAAAAAAGCTAGGATATTAATTCCAGCTATTAATAAAAAACTTACTAAAAGTAAATATATATTGTTTCCAGATATTATATTAGTTATATCTATACTTGTGTTTAAAACAACTAATAATAATACACTTATAATTCCTAAAACAACTGTTTGAACACCGCTCCATGTTAAAACAATAGTAAGTAAATGTCGCCACCAATTATTTTTACCTTCTTTTCCATTATTTAGAAACTTATTTTCCACACAATTCCCCCTATTATTTTATAAATATTATAGTAATAATTAGTTATACTTCACATATTATATAAATTTACAATATTTTTAGTTCTTATAATAAGTCTTGACCACGTTTATAATTCTTTTAAATATTTATAGCTACACTTAATATAGTATAATTTAGATTAGATATTCATGGAATGCATATAAATATGATTATTCTGATAATTTAAGTTCTTCTAAATCAAAAATAGATAGTAGTGATTTAGATCTAAGAATTTAATTTTATATGCTACTATAATGCCTGAAAAAAAGTATTAAGTACTATGCTTAAGATCACTTTATTATATCTCAATCTCTTGATGTTACTATTCCAATGGCTATGATATTAACTATGAAGCAAATGAATGCATTAAAGATATAATCTCTTATTTTGTTTGGAATGCTCCATGGTCTAATTTATGCATTGGTATTCAAGTTTATGATAGTGATAATAATGTGACTCCACTTCTGTGGATGTTATTAAGGAGAATTCTAAGGTGGCTTTAAATGGTGGTGCAAGTGGTGTGGCTTTGTTTAATTGGGAGACTATGAAAAACTGGTTTGATTTAAGAGGTTTTTGGTAGGCTTTATACATCTTTGTACAATTAGCTAAAACAGTATAATTGAGCTCAGTTCACATTTTTTATTCAGTGCCTAAATAACTATTATACTATGAATTTGCCTACAATATTAATAGCATTAGTAACATTTTGCTCATACATTGGCCCTACTGCAATAAGCACAGGTTTCCTATTCACTTCAAAAATAAAACTGTAATAATAGTATTTGCTGCTAGAATCATTTTTGTTAGAGTAATAAAAAACATAGCCATTATATCCATTAATAGTTACTTTACTTTTATTATAGGATTCGACACCATTTTGTTCATCAGTATACAGTATATAGTTTCCTAATTGATCAAGAGTTCCATTATCCATTACAGATATCATTACTGCTAAATTTTTATAATCCGTACCATTATATCCATACATCTTTTCATTACCCTTTTTAGAATTGAAATCTGCATCGTAAAAGTCAGAAGGTATATTAAAAAGTGCACCATTTATATTTACTATATTCTGATTATTGGCATGATTATTACTAGCAATGCCCCACAATCCAATAATTGCAATAATCACAATAAATACTGCTATTAGTATAATTGCTCTATTTTTTTTCATTTCTAATGGTTTTTTTACAATATTCTTTTTTTGGGGTTCGACTTTATTTCCACATGATGGGCAAAAGGATTGATTTCTATCTATAATCTCACCACATTTATTACATTTCAATGACATATTTTACTCCTAATTCTAATTTTTAAGAAAATAATACTTTAAGTTATTTCAAGAAAAAAATTTATTTTTCTAAATAAAACAATAATGAATCACTATTAATCAATTAATTTTTAACTATAAAAACTAAATTTTAATCATATTAATAGTTTATGATTAAACTAAAATAGAAACTAAATGTAAAAATTTTTAAATCATAATTCCAATTTGATTTTATTTTTCTAATATATTTTTTTATATATTCTGAAATTTTTAAATAGTTATATATAATTATAATACTATTTTTGGAACATTATATATAAACTTTAGTATAAGTTACGAATATGTTACGAATAGGTTCTGGAAAATTTATTATAAATTTTTAAAAACTTTTATAATAATATGAAAGAGAACTTAGAAAAAGAATTAATTGATGGAATATCTATTGTGGAAATGTCATCTTACCGTGAAAAAGTATTAATAGACTTGAAAGAAAAAATTAAAACACCTTCAAGAATAGCTAAGTCTACTAAAATAGGGACAAGTCATGTAAGCACAGCACTTAAAGAATTAAAAGAGTATAATTTAGTTGTTTGTTTAAATCCCGAAAAAAATCAAGGAAGAATTTATAAAATTACAAAACTTGGTGAGGAAGTTTTGAAATACATATAGCAATTTTCATTGAAAATAAATAATGCCCATATATTTACTTCATACACTTGAAAATGCTTAAAAAGATTGTTTGTGAATAAAAGTTATTAAATACTCATAAAAAATAATATTCGCAATTTGTAGTGAAATTATTTTGATTTTTTTAGAATAGCTTTTATTATATGGAATAATCTAACAGTTTTAAATATTATTAGATGTATAATAATAATCATTAAGTATTGTTTTGGTAATATAGAATAAATTATCAATGGAAAATGAAAATATTAATAATGGCTATTTTAGTGCTGTTTTCAATTTTTTACAGTGCCTTTTTATTTTAAAATAACTTATATTATTTTGGGGATTAAAAATGATCGAAATTGGGTATTCTAGAAAAGGGTCACAGTGGAGGAAATGGGATTTACATTTACATTCTCCGAGTTCATATGACTATAAAAATAAATCTATGACTAATGATGAGATTATAAATAATTTAAAAATAAATGATGTTTCTGCTGCGGTTATAACAGATCATCATAAAATTGATGTGGAAAGAGTTAATGAACTTATAAAATTAGGTAATAAAGAGAAAATATTGATACTACCTGGAATAGAATTTCGATCTGAATTAGGAAAGAGTGGAGATCCTGTTCATTATATTGGAATTTTTGATAATAATAATGTTAAAAAGATATGGGATATAATTAGGGTCGAGCTTAGAAAGTATTTACCAGAAAATGATGATAAAAAGTCTAACGATGAAGCATATGTTCCACTAGCTAAGGGATGTGAGATAATTCGTGAAAATGGAGGCATAAGTACTATACATGCTGGAACTAAGTCGAATAGTATTGAGCTTTTGAAAAACCATTCCTCAAAATTTAAACTAAAAGAAGACATTACAGAAAACCACATTGATATTTTAGAAATTGGGAAAAAAGAGGATATCAATTCCATATATGAGGATATTGTTTTTAAAAGCATAAATAGGAGAATGCCAATTGTTAAAGGTTCTGATAACCATGATATTGGGAAATACCAACTTAAAAATAGCTGTTGGATAAAAGGAGACTTAACATTTGAAGGATTAAAGCAAATTTTATGCGAATTTGATGATAGGATTTCAATTAAAGAAACAAAACCTGATATAAAGAATAATTATGAGGTTATTGATTCCATTAGTTTCAATGATGAAAATTTTACTGAAGATCAAATAAATTTTAATGATAATTTAGTTTCTATAATAGGTAGTAAATCAACAGGTAAATCTATATTATTGAGAAGTATTGCTAATGCAATAGATAAAGAACAGGTTGATGAAAAATTTGGTGGAACAAATAAGTTGAAAGATCCTCGTGTATCCGTCATATGGAACGATGGGGATAAGTACAGCTTTCCTGATGAATCTGGAGACGCGACTAAAAAAAGAATAATGTATATTCCACAAGGATATTTAAATAGAAGTGTCGATTCAGAAAACCCAAACTCATTTGCAAATAAAATTATAAAAAATATTCTAAAAAAAGATAATAAATTTCAAATTATATTTGACAAGTTTGATTCAACCAAAGCCAAGTACGAAAATGAAATTCATGAAAAAATTAATAGGTTATTTGATAATATAAACAGGATAAATGAAAAAATTCATGAATTCAAAGATTTGGGAGATATTGATGATATTCAAAATGGGATTATTAATTTAAAAAATGAGATAGGGAACCTTTCCAATGAAAAAGTTAATGAAGAGGATGAAAAACTTCAAAATGAACTCAATGAAAAAATTAGGAATATCAAAAAAGAAATATATAACCAAACTGAAAATTATAATGTTCTTGAAAACTTAATAGAGGATATGGGATCTTCAAATTCTCTTTTTAGATTGAACAATATTGAAGAATTGAATGATGAGAATGTTAAAGAAGAAATTAACGAAACTCTCAAAATATATAATTTCATTTCCAAAGATAGTGTTTTAAAAAAGTTAGAAGCGGAATTAGCTAAAATTGCAAAAATGTATGATGTTTTAAGTAATAAATGTGGAAAATATAAAACAGATTTAAAAGCACTGAATGATAAAATTAAGTTATCTGAATCTACTAAGGAAAAATTTGATAAAATTAATATAGAGGAACAAAGAATTGAAAATATAAAATCTAAAAAAGAAGAACTGAAAAATCTTAGAAAAAATTGTAAAGAAATTTTAGAAGATATTTACTTATTTAATAAAAAGTTTTTTGAAAATTCCGAAAAAATCACTGGCGAATTTAGATTTGAAGGCAGTCAATCTATATTTCGTGTTGAATCTAAGTTTAACACTAAATTATTTAACACTAAATTTGATAAGTTAAATAAAAGATATTTCAATGACTTTGAAAAAGAAGAAAATATTAATTTGTCTGATTTTGTGTATGAAACTGAAACATTCCATGAACAGCTCAAAAAGATTGTTAATGGAATATTAGTTGGAGAACTAATCACTAAAAAAAATATATCTAAAAAAGAAATTATTCAAATGCTTTTTGAGTCATATATTTTTATTAATTTTGATATTATTGATGGGGGTGACACTTTAGAGGAAATGTCGCCAGGTAAACGGTCTTTTGCACTTTTAAAAGTATTGATTAGTTTAGACAAGAGTAAATGGCCAATATTAATCGATCAACCTGAGGATGATTTGGATTCTAAGTCCATATCTAAAGATTTAATAAAGTTTCTCAAGGAAACAAAAAAAGAGCGCCAAATCATAATAGTTAGTCATAATCCTAATTTGGTGGTTGGTGCAGATAGTGAACAGGTTATTGTAGCTAACCAAGATGGTGTTGATGTTACAAATAAAAATAAAAAGTTTGAATATGTGTCAGGGAGTATAGAGAACACATTTAAAAATGAAAATGAAGAATGTTATTTATATTCTAAAGGAATAAAAGAATATGTATGTGATATTTTAGAAGGTGGGGAGGAATCATTCAAAAAGAGGCAAGCGAAGTATAATATACATTAATTAAATAGATGGGTCATAAAATTAATTAGTAATGGAATCTCTTATTTAAGTCATAAAATCACCACTTTAAAAGGTAAGGATTAAAATAATGTGTTTTTTCAATCTTTCAAATAATAATATTCTCCAGCTTCTTTTTGTTCTCTGTCAAGATAGCTTTCAAGCTTATTAACTCTTGGTCTTTTTGTTTCTTTGTCTCTTCTGAATGTTATATTTACACTTGAGAGGAATTTGTTCATTGAGTTTCTTAGGTCTGTTGGTGCATTTGCATGACCTTCTATTCCACTTTGACCTTGGAATACCATAGCTCTGTCAGATATGTAATCAATAAATACAATATCGTGGTCAATTATTATTGAAGCTGCGTTTCTGCTTTCAACTATTTTTCTAATTGTTCTTGCACTTATTATTCTTTGCTCAACATCTAAGAATGCTGTTGGTTCATCAAAAAGGTAGATGTTTGCATCTTTTGCAAGGGTTGTTGCAATTGATAGTCTTTGTAGCTCTCCTCCACTTAAAGCACTTACTTTTTTATCTAATAGTTCTTCAAGTGTGAATGGTTTCATAATTTCTGTTTTAAATATCTTTGATCCATAGCTAGGTGCATTATTATATAAAAAATCTTCTACACTTCCATCATCGTCTGAGGATAAGTATTGTGGTTTGTAAGCTACTCTAATGCCTTCTTCATCTATTTCTCCTTCATCTGACTCAATGACATTTGCTAACATTTTTACAAAGGTTGTTTTCCCTATTCCATTTGGTCCAAATGCTGTAACAATTTCGTCATGATATATTTCTCCAGCATCTGCTGTAAGTGTAAACCCATAATAGGCTTTTTTAAGATCGGTGTAACTTGTAAGTGTTTCTCCATCTGCCTCTGCTTTGGGAGGGCGTACTGTAAACTCAATTGGATGTTTTCTTATTCTAACATTTTCTTCATTTAAGAATCCATTAATATATGCATTAATTCCTACACGAACTCCTTTCATATGGGATACAACACCATAAGCCCCTGCTTTACCATAAAGTATATGGACATAATCAGATATTGCATCTAAAGTAGCTAAATCATGTTCAATTACCATAACTGATTTACCTGCTTCTGCAAGAGATCGTATTGCTTTTGTTGCATTAAGACGTTGGGACACATCTAACCATGATGTAGGTTCATCAAAGTAATAAAATTCTCCTTCTCTTAAAACTGATGCAGCAATAGCTACTCTTTGTAATTCTCCCCCACTTAAATTAGCTATTTCCCTATCTAAAATATTCTTTAAGTCAAGTGTTTCTAATATATTATCTAATTCTTCCCTTTCATCAACACTTGTTAATAGCTTTTCTACATTACCTTTTACATACTTAGGTAGCTGTTCAATCATTTGTGGTTTGTGAACAACTTTTAAATTTCCTTTAGATAATTTTTTAAAGTAATCTTGAAGAACAGAACCTTTAAAATGATTTATAATGTCTTTCCATGAATCCTCACCATTATCATCATTTCTTTCTTCCCCAACTTCTTCCCAGTTTCCAAGATTTGGTTTTAATTCTCCAGCTAATATTCTAAGTATTGTTGATTTTCCTATTCCATTTGGTCCAAGCAATCCTACAACAGAGCCAGAGCTAATATTAGGAAGTCCAAATAATTCAAAACTATTTTGCCCATATCTGTGTATTGGATCTTCTAAAGCTTCTGGTAAATTAATTACATTTATTGCATTAAATGGGCATCTATTAGTACAAATTCCACAACCAGAACATAGTTCTTCGGAAATAAGTGGTTTTTTTGTCTTTTCATCAATAACTATTGTATCTTCGTCCATACGAACCCCTGGGCAATATTCAATACATAAATAGTTACATTTCTTAGGTTGACATCTATCTGTGTCTAATATAGAAATTCGAGTCAATTTATCACCGTGAATTAGTTAAGTTAAATTTATTAGGATTTATATTTGAATTATATCACTTTTTTAGCTAAAATATTTTTTATTATAATTTAGAGCTATATTGCTTCAATTAAATTATTTCTCTATAATTATTATATTACTAATACTATTTATATTTGAATTTCCATAAATATTAATGTTATAAATTTTAAGGATATTGTTAATATTAATGTTATTAAGTTAACTACTATGTAATCTACTACTATCCTCATTATTATCATTCTTATTATTATCTTTATTATTATTACATTTACTATCATTATCTTTACTATTATTACCATTGCTATTATTAATATTATTATTTTCCAGTTTGGTGTAGAAATGAAACAAGTTATGATTATTAGAACTGATATAAAAATGAGTAAAGGCAAAGTAGCTGCCCAATGTTGTCATGGTGCAATTGGAGCTTATCAAAATACAGATACGGGTAAAATTCGTAACTGGGAATCTGATGGTTCAAAAAAAGTTGTTTTAAAAGTAGCTAGTGTTGAAGATCTTTTTGAACTTAAAGAAATAGCTAAAAGATTAAATGTTCCTAATTATTTAGTTCGTGATGCTGGTAGAACTGAACTTCCTGCTTCCACTATTACTTGCTTAGCTATTGGCCCTGATGAAGATGAAATTATTGATAAAATAACTAGAGATTTAAAGTTATTAGGTTAAATTTATATATTTCTATTTATATAAATTATAATTACAATTACAATTTACTTGCATTAAGCTATATTCAACTATTTAGAATTTTTTCTATTTAGTTTTTCTATAAATAATGCCCTTTCGCTTCTATTTAGATTATTTATATTATCTAAATTTATTAATAGGTACTATTTGCTATTATTTTAATTTAAATATTGTTTTTATATAATGATTAATGTTATGTGGTGATTTTTTATTATTTCTTGGGTTATTAAAGTTGGAGGTAGCTTATTTCCTAATGCTGCTATTAATTTAATCAATGATTTAATTGACTATGCTAATCATAACTCTGATTTCAATGAAAATATTCTTATAATCAATGGAGGAGGGGAATTTGCTAACCTTATTCGTAAATACGACTCTGAAATCTCACTTCCAGATATTACTGCTCATGAAACAGCTATTATTTCTATGGATATAATTGGAAAACTTCTTGCTAGTAAAATAGATAATTTAATTGAAGTTAATAATATTGAAGACGCTTTAAAAGTCGTTAATGAAAACAGCGAGGATATTGGCTTAAATAATTATAAAATTCCTATTTTAATTTCTTCTAATTTTATTATTAATAATAGTAATAGTAATGATGGTAATATTAGTAGCAATAGTGATGTGAATAGTAATAATGATGTTCCTTTTGGTGCTAGTTGGGATATCACTTCTGATTCTATTGCAGCTTATATTGCACACATTATTGGAGCTAATCTTTTAATAGCTACTGATGTTGATGGAATTCATAATATCACTGACTCAAATACTAATGATAAATTATATGGTAATGTTGGAAGATTCAATAGTTCTAATTTAATAGATGAAATCACAGCTAGTGAATTAATGAATTTTAGTGAAACTTCCGTTGATTTGAGGTTAGCTAAAATGCTTATTGATTATGAAATGGACTGTATCGTAGTTAATGGTAATTTTTCAGATAGAATTATTAGTATTATTGAAAATCATGGGGCTAACTGTATTAATTCTACTAAGATTCCTTTTACACTTATCTATAATGAATAATATAATTATTCAAATATTTTTACTTTTTTTACTTCATTCATTTTTTCATTAGCTCTTTTCCAAGATTTATAACTTTAAAAACTATAAAAACAAAAATTATATACAGTAATATGATTATATGTTTATATGTTAATTAAGCATATACTCACATATGCATATTCATATAAAATACAGGGAATATGGTGGTGTTGATTTAAATGACTGTAAAAGTAAGAACAACCTTAAATTTAGATAAAAATATTATGAAAACTATTAAAATAATGGCTTTAAACAGAGAAACCACTCAAACAAAGGTTATAAATGATTTATTAAAAAAAGCTATTGAAAATGAAGATAAAATAAATGGAATACCTGATTATTTAATAGCTAATAAAAATAAAATTCCTGATGATGAAGGATTAAATGAATTAATAGGGAGTATAAAAGTACCAAAAGGATTTAATCCTGTTGAATCAGTAAATGAAATAAGAAAGGGAATTTAATGATATTTTTAGATGCTAATTATATAATAGCTTTATTTATTGAAGATCATAAATTTAATGAAAGAGCTAAGGAAATTTATAAATCAATAGATAATGAAAAGATAATATCTCGATTAGTAATTACAGAAGTTATAACCGTTTTAAATATTAAAATAAAAGCAGATAATGGAATAATTAAAAAAGTATATCAACAAATGTACAATAATTTTAGTGTTATTGAAGATCATTATTTTCATGATAAAGCGGTTCAAAAACTTCTTAAATATAATGAAAAAGATTTATCATTATTTGATTGCATTTATATGGTATTAATGGAAGAATTAGGGATAAATGAAATAGCTACTTTCGATGAACATTTTGAAAATAGAGAAGGAATAATGAGAATTTATTGAAAATATGTTATACATATCTAATATATTATAAATAAGAACCACTTTTTTATATTTAATAGGTAATTTTAAATACGACAAATGATATAGTTTTACTTGGTGATATTAATGTCTGTTAATACTAAGTTATATTCAAATAATCAAACTGTTGTTCCTTCTGAAATAAGAAAAAAATTTCATTTAAAAGCAGATGACATAATAGAATGGAATATTAAAGAAGATAAGAAAGCAGAACTAACATTTAGGAAAAAATTAACAGACCAAGATATGATAGGCATTATAAAAGTAAAAGAACCTACTAATGCTGTGGAATTAAAGAAAAACTTACAATTTAAAGGTGATAAAAGTTGATATTTGTAGATAGCTCATTCTTAATAGGTCTTTTCATTGAAAAAGATTAT
>JBOFHT010000028.1:0-20444 GCA_051649785.1 Methanobacteriaceae archaeon | reverse complement strand
TCTATTAATATTTTCTAAATAAGATATTTCAGAGCTAGCTGTTTTAAGTTCATTATTTAATAAATCTTTTTCTAAAACTACATTTTTATATTTAGCTTTTAAATTATTATATTTCTCACTTTGCTGGGATTCAAAGCTCCTGATATGTTTTTGCATATAAGAAATCTCATTTTTAGCAGCATTGTATATGTGTTCATATTCCTTTCTGAGTTTTTCTTCTTTGTACTTAAATATCTCAGTTTCGATGTTTTTTTCATTACTATGGCTATTATTAATATTACTAAATTTATCTATTATTTCATCAAAATCAAGATTATCTAAGTCCTCAATATCAACATCTACAATGGAACTAATATCCATATTGGAAATAGGATTATTAAATGATGTATTATTAGTAACATTGGTGTAATTATCTCCATTATATTTAGAAAGCCTATAATCTTTTTTAGAGTTCTCTAATTTTTCAATGGATTTAGTACTATTCTTATTATTTATATTAACACTGGAATTATTAATATTATTTCTATTATTACCATTACCATTACCATTATTACCATTATTATTATTATTTATGGTAGTGTTTATATTATCACTAGAACTAGTACTATGGATTGAATTAGTATTTTTAGAATTACTTGTAACAATATTATTTTCTGAAGAATTTATAGCTCTTTCCATAGTTCGAATCTTAACCGAAAGCTCAGCATTTCTATTAATGGCTTCTTCTACTTCTTTTTTAAGATTTTTCTTATCCATATTTAAAATATAGTTATAGATCTCTAATGCAATAATGGTGTCATAACTATTATAATCATCATTACTTTCTTCATTACCATTAAAATTATCTATATTGTTATTAGAATTCTGTGATTCATTGTTTATATTCTCTTTATTATTGTCAATAGCATCCCCTATCTTACTATTAACACTAACATTATTAACATTACTGGAACTGGCAATATTATCTGAATCGCCACCATTAGCAATACTATTATCTAAATTATCAAGTAACTTATTAGTATTATCTAAATCCTCTTTATGTTCTTCTTTAAGAACTAGAACCTTTTCTCCATTTTCAAAAATATTATCATTTTTTGAAATAGTTACTTGGGACTGTTCGGTAGTGTATTGTTTTTTAGACCCATCTTTAAGAGTTCTAGTATATTGGCGCTTGTATCTTTTTACAATACCCTCCGTATAATCCATTTAAACACCTCTCACAATATTTAGATATTATTAATTAATGTTAGTTTTTTATTTAATGTTAGTTCTTTATTATTGATATCACTTAACTAGTACTGATTTTATTATTAAACTATATATGATGACTATTATTAATAAATCTATTGTATATTTTATAAATAATTCATATAAAATATTAAAAAGTATACAGTAGAAAATTATCTAAAGTAGAAAAAATAATAAAATCTACAATAGAATTAATATTTACAACAATAATATATAAATAAAATTTTATTTATATAATATAAGTCTTGGTCAAAAAGATTTTCCCTATCGGAAAATTTGATTCATTTAGCAATCCAAGGATTTTAATGAAGTTTTGATTTAGAAATTTCGACTTTTGACCATGACTAAATATATATTATAATCTTGTCGTGGATGTGTTGTGTGATGATACATTTATATGCATACAATAGAAAAATGTATACAGTAGATAAATATAGAAATGTATACAATATACTAATTTAGTAAAAGCATTATTATGGTATTGAGGTGCTAAAATGATGATATTAGGAATTTCAGGAAGTCCTAGAGATGGAACTACAGAATATATTTTAAAAACAGCAATGGAAAATGCTAAAAGACTAATTGAAAAAAGGAATTCAATAGAAATAGGAGATACAAAAGAGAAAAAAGACAAAATAAAAATTAAAACTGAAACATTTTTACTTTCACAAAAGACAGTAGCTCCATGTAATCATTGTGAATATTGTTTAAATATTAAAAATCATAAAGACTATAATAATCCTAATATTGATGTAAGTCCTTGTATCATTGAAGATGATATGTTAGAATTATATGATTTAATTAAAAAAGCTGACGGTATAATAATAGCTAGCCCAGTATTTTTTGGATCAATATCTGCACAAATTAAAGCAGTAATTGATAGGTGCCAAGCACTAATAATGGATGATATGGATGTGGTGCGTGGTAAAATTGGAATGAGTGCAGTTGTGGGTGGAGACCGCTGTGGAGGTCAAGAACTAGCTATTCAACAAATAAATGCTTTTTATATTCTTAATGGAATTCTTCCAGTTAGTGGTGGGGCTTTTGGAGCTAACTTAGGGGCATGTTTTTGGTCCCAAGACTCAGTAGAAAGTGTAAAAAAAGACGAATATGGGTTTGAATCTCTTAACAAGACAATAAATCATTTCATAGAAACTTTAAATTTAAGAGAATCTTTAAAAAATAGCAATAACAATATCTTATAAAATTTAATATTTTAAAGAATTACCCTAATATTTTTTAGTGTAACACCTATTTTTTTTAATAAATTTCATTTTTGTTTTTAATTATATTATTGTATTATTATATTATTGTATTGGTTTTTTGGCAATAATTTTATAGAATCTATTGTTTTTAACTAAATCTACTATTTTTAGCTATTAGATAAATTTAGCTACTAAATAAAGTTTAGAGATAATAAAATATGATACTGGTAAAATAAAATATCTTCATTTGATAACATAGTATCTACTGGTACTAATTGAATTACAATACTACTAAATATATTACTAATTAAATTAAAGCCCTTTAACAAAATAAATCAGTAAAATAAAGTAAAAATAGCTAAGTTTTTGGAAGTTCTATGTATAATTACAAAAGAGTTATAAAGAGCAATTATATAATATTAATAATAAATAATATAACTAATGTTTTTTTATAACTAATGTTTTTCAAATAATAGATTTTTGGTAGTGATTTATTGAGTTCAAAACTAGCTAAAGGCAGCTTTTTAATTTTAATAGGAAATATAATATTCCGTTTTGGAGGTTATATATACAGGTTTTTAATGGCATCACTATTAGGACCATCTGCATATGGGCTTGTTGTTTTAACACTTCCATTTCAAGGAATATTTCAGGTATTGGCTGCAGGTGGCCTTCCTCCCTCAATAGCTAAATATGTAGCTGAATATACAGCATTAAATGAGAAAAAACTAGCTAGGCAAACAGTATACACATCACTAAAAATAATGGTAATATTGGGGCTATTTTTTGGTCTTGTTATGATATTTTTTGTAGCTCCATGGTTAGCTGCAATATTTAAAAAGCCAGATGCATTGTATCCACTTCAAGCAGTAGGGTTAATAACTCCTTTCAGTGTAATTGTTGGTGCATTTAGGGGGTCATTCCAAGGTGTTTATAAAATGGAATATATTCTAGCTACTAGGGGAGTAGAGCAAGTATTTATGATATTATTTGCTACTGCATTTGTTATAATTGGATTTTCTGCAGTAGGTGCTGTAATGGGTTCTGTATTTGGATTTGCAGCATCAGCACTTTCATCTTTAATAATATTTAAAAAATATCTATGGAAATATATTCCAAAACCTGAAAATGATTATAAATTCACATTTAAAGAAGAAGCAAAACTAGCAAAGAGATTAATAGCTTTTTCTGTACCTGTTACAATAACTGCACTTGCAGAAATGGCTATATATAGTGCATGTACAATAATAATGGGAATATTTTTATCTTCACAAGTAATTGGTTATTTTGGGGCAGCTGATCCAATAGCACGTTTACCACTTATAATATCTGTTTCAATAGCTACTACAATACTTCCAGCTTCCTCCGCTGCATTTAGCACAAAAAATAAGAAACTCCTTACTCGCTATGTGACACGATCATACCGGTATGCATTAATATTTGTAATTCCTATGTCTTTGGGAATAGCTATACTAGCTAAACCAATTATGGGGCTTGTTTACTTTACAAATTCTAGTTATATTTTGGGAGCAAGTTCATTAAGTATTTTAGTAGTTGGAATGGCATTTTACTCCATATTTGCGGTATCTTCAAGTATTGTTCAAGGAATAGGTAATCCTAGAATTCCGATGTATGTATTATTAGCAGGAACTGCTATTACAATAATTTTAAACTTTGTTATGATACCTATATATGGAATAGAAGGCGGAGCTCTCGCAACAACAATAGCTACATTTGCAATGTCAATTCCAATATTATTAATTACACTAAGAATGACTGAGGTAAATCTTCCATATATGCAATTTATTAAAATTATAATGGCTTCAGCTATAATGTCTGTTTTTATACTATTCCTGCCTTTAAATATAATAGGATTAGTAATAGCTATAATAGTAGCTCCTGTAATATTTTTAATTTCATTATTAGCTATTAAAGGTGTGGAAAAGGAAGATATTCGAATATCTAAAGGATTTACTTCAAAATTAGGCCCAATTGGAAGATTGTTTGATAAATTATTTAATACTATAGAAAGATTCACAGTCTAAATAAAAAACTTAGCAATAGTAGATGGCATGATATTAAAACTAGCTAAGAATTAAGTAAAAAAATAAATAGTAAAAAAAACAACTTATAGTATATATAAAAGTCTTTATGGAAAATTAATTAAGTAAAAACTAAGTAGTAAAAAGATTAAAATTATAATTAAGTATAAAATTATCTATGGAACTAAGTATGACTCCAGTGATTAATGCAATTAAAGTGATTAAATGACTGATGTAAAAGCAGAAATAGAATATAAACTAAACTTAAATAATAAGACAGTTGTTTTAACTGAGAAAATGTTTTCACTTTTAGAAAATATTAACTTAACGGGCTCTATTACAGAAGGGGCTAAAAGAACCAATATTGCTTATAGGACTGCATTAAACTATATTGATAAAATTGAATCTAGCTTAAATATTAAAATTATTAATACTAGAAAAGGTGGAAAAGGTGGAGGGGGCTGTGCTGTTCTTAAAGATGAGGGTAAATCTATTCTTAAGGAATGTAAAAAAATTAATGCAATAGTAGAACTCCATAGAAATATTAATGAAATTCCATCTAAAGTAATAGCTATTAATGATGATAAAAAAACATTAACACTTGAATTTGATAGTGAATCCACTAATGTAAAACATAATGAGGATTTAAAAGAATGTGAAAAAATTAAAATTACAATTCCTCATACAAATAAATACAAGATTGGGGATAAAGTCCTAGGTCTGATAAGCTATGATAATATCTTTTTAATGATGAACTGTGAAGAAACTAGTGTTAGGAATATATTAAAAGGTAAAATAAATGAATTAAGTTTATTAGATGATATTTTAAGACTTAAAGTTAATATTAATGGCCTAAATCTCTTTGTTGATATTACTAAATCTTCAGGTGATAAACTCGATTTAAAAATTGATAAAGAAGTTTCTATTGCATTTAAAGCAACTTCAATAGCTACTCTTAAATTATAACTTATTTGTATAATCATATATATTTTGTAATTTAATATTCATATTTTCATCCACATTTACATTTTTATTTCATAATTATTTATATTTTGTAATTTAATATTAGTATTTATATTTCATACTCATATTCATACTTAATATGTGTTGATAATAGAATTAATTGAATTAGGTGTTTAATTATGGTTTTAAAGATTATAATTGATAAAGAAAAGTGTACTGGTTGTGGTGAATGTGTTGATGCATGTCCTAAAGGTCCAGCTATGTGGAAAATCAATAAAAATAAGAAAGCTGAAGTTTCCCGACTAGAACTATGTCATGTTTGCACACTTTGTGCTTCAAAATGCCCAGAACAAGCTATTTTTGTTGATAGAAAAGGTGAAGACGAATAAAGTAAGATGCATAATATAAATAAGAACAATACGATACACAAAATATAATATAAAAAAGACAAGTAATATTTCAGATGTTTATTAATCAGGTAATAGAGTAGCCCTAGAATTTAATTGGGTAACATTTAATAGATTTAAAGCTATTTATACTATATTAGGAAAAAGTGTAAAAATGGATAAAAGAATAAGAAAAGGAATGGGGAAAAGTCAAAATCGAAAAGCTGAGGTATCTAGAAAAACATCTGAAACCGATATTAAAATTAGTATTAATTTAGATGGAACTGGTATTTACAGTATTGATACTGGTGTAAACTTTTTAAATCACATGCTCGAGTCCTTTGCAAAGCATAGTTTTTTTAACTTAGATATTAGTGCAAAAGGTGACACTTTTATTGATGATCATCATACTGTTGAAGATATTGGAATTGCACTTGGTGAATCATTTGCAATAGCTATTGCTGATAAAAAAGGAATTAAAAGAATGTCAAATGCCATTATACCAATGGATGAAGCATTAGCTACTGTGGCTATTGATATTAGTGGCAGGAGTTACTGTGTCTTTGATATGACTTGCTCAGGAGATAAAGTTGGGGATTTAAGCTGTGAAAATGTATCACATTTCTTTGAATCATTTGCAAGTTCTGCTAAAATTAATATAAATGTAAAAGTCCAAGGAGATAATGATCATCATCAAATTGAGGCATTATTTAAAGCATTTGCAAAATCACTAAGCGATGCTGTGAAAATTGAGCATGATATGATTCTTAGTACTAAAGGGACTCTTTAAATACCTGTTAATTTCCCTCAAATTAAAATTTTAAAACTCTTTAAATAATTAAACGAATTTTAATTAAAAGAATTTTTATTTATCGACTATAACAATATTAAAAAATTAATTAACCTTTAATTGTTAATAGATTAGTTAATTATAGGATGATTCAATTTATTTTAAGTTAATAAAATGAAAAAAAGAGATATAATTAAATTAAACAAGAATATGAATTAGATAGGGAATAATATTTAATAATATCTCATAATACTAACTAATATCAATTAATACTTACTAATACTACCAATACCTATCATTTAATTAGATATCTTAAAAATTTATTCTTTAAGAGATATGAATTTCAAATTTCCCCCTTTAATAACTCTAAGGCCATTTTCTGTTTCTAAAACAACATTTAAAAAGTTATCAATGGCTATTATTTTTCCTTCACACTCTTCTGAGTTTTTAAGTGAAATTAAAACTTCTTTACCTTTAAATTGGGAAAATTGCTTGTTAACTTGAAAATTATTAGGACTGTTCATTAATAATCACCTATAATTAATATTTATTTTATATATTGTAACTTTATTAATACATTGATATAAAATATTTGTTTTGAATTATATATAAACTTTTTTAAATTTTTTTTGTGGCTACCTTAAATAAAATTATTATCCCTAGATTTAATAGTGAAATGTATAAATAGTATTAATAACATAATATGTATTATATTTTGTTTGTAAGAATAAAAATAAAACTAGTTTAATGAAATTAGTTTAAATTTATTAAATATATAATTTAAATTATAACATAATAAAAAGATATAAACGTATTAAGGGGTTAAAAATGCCTATAAATCAACTTGAAACAACTTTACAAGCTGTTACTATTTCAATAGCTCATTTAGAAAAAGAGGGCTGTGCGGATTATGAATTATTGGAATCTCTTAAAAATGAAAGAGATAAAATATTACGGGAAATGAATTTAAAATAGCTAATTTTACTTATTTAATATATTTAATTATTTATTTTATTCATTTCAATGATTTAAGTTAAGCAATTTCATTTTTAATAAGACTTCAATAGGTTTCCTTATAATATAAGTGGACTAATGCTGATTAATGTTAAAACAGCCATTATTATAAAAAATTCTACATGTTCAAATAGTGTCATATTAATATGTGTAAGTATTTTAAACTCAATTAAAATAGCTAGTATAAAACATCTAACACAAGTAATAATAAAAGTTAATCTTAATAACAAGCTCCAAAAGTGCAAATGAAAACTTTTTTACTATTTTGAGTTTATAAAGCAATATGTAATAATATGTAATTTTATAAAGAATAAGGGTATTATTTATTATTATTATTATTTGTATATTGCTTATACATAAATCATCACTTATCACTTGTCAATTATTTTTTCACCAATCTTTTATTAAATCTAAGTTTCCAGTTGAATCAATAGCTATTGGTGTTATTGTAGGTTTTTTTAGGACTTTTAATATATGGACGTCAGTTCCTTCTTTATCCTCGGTATGGGGAGTTCCATCTACCCAGTAGTAAGGTTTTCCACGAGGATCTCTTCGTTTTTGGATATGTGGGCTATACATTCTCTCTCCTAATTTACTTATTACTGGAGTTTTTGATTTGGGATTAGAAGGGATATTAATATTTAGTAAGTCTGCTCCTTTAGGTAATCCGTTTTCTAATACTTTTGCCACTACTTCAGCTAATACTTTTTTAGCCAATTCAAAATCTATTTCAAACACTCCAACATGACCTTCCTCAAACTTTACTTCATCTCTATCTACTTGAATAGAAATAGCTATGGCTGGAATATTATGGGAAGCTGCTTCCATAGCTGCTCCAATTGTTCCAGATGTACTTAATTCTGATTTTCCTAAATTTTCCCCAATATTAATTCCTGAAATTACAAGATCTACATCTTTTTCCATAATTTCAAATATTCCCATTATTGTGGAGTCTGCAGGTGTTCCAGAAACAGCATAAGCTAGTGTTCCATCTTTTAAGTAAGTTTCTGTAATGCGAACTGGTTCAAATAATGTTATAGCTCTCCCAATTCCACTTTGTTGATTTGAAGGTGCTACTATTTTTATTTCACTATTTTCTCCTAAATCAAGATTTTTCACTGCTTCATAACTAGCTAAAATTCCTACAGAGTTAACACCATCGTCATTAGTAAGTAAAATTTTCATACTACATGATATGTTTTTACAAGTATTTATATAATTTCTACAAGTATTTATGCCATTCTTAAAAATATTATTTTAAAATCAATTAGTATAATTACCATACTTATGATATTTATTACTAATATCTAAAACTAAATTTGCAATACTAGTAAAATTTATATTCCTAACTAAAATATACAATAAAATGGATACCTGAATGATATGGGCTAAAAGTAGAAATAATACTAATAAATGGAATAATAATAGCAAAAATATAAGTAAAAATAAAAGTTAGAAATAATATTAAAAAATAACATTAATTAAAATTAGAATAAATATGGAATATGTGATATTAGTGTTAATAAAATGAATAATAAAGTTGATTTAACTTTATCTTCCTTTAACTTTATTTTCCTTCCCCTTCCTTTTATATTTCCTCTTCTATATTGGGAGCCTATTCTATTATTTACTAATCATTAATTTGAGCTAATATCTCTAGAGTTAATGTCTTCTGCAAAAACAACAGAGGTAGACAAACTAATAATCATTACCTTTATTAAATTAAAGCTTTTTTCATTTTTATTTTTCTATACTCTATACAATAAAATTATTCCCCTACATGCGGAGGAGCATTTATTATATTTATATGGATACTATAATATATTAATAGAATTTATTTTGAAGGTTTATTTTGTTTTACATATTCACAACTGTTTTGCCCATATTCATATATTATTTAATTATTTTAGAATTCTTTGAATTATAACCAAATTATTTAAATATTATCAAAAACATATTTAATCTAATAGATTATGTTTAATGGATTATATTCTTAGATTATGTACAGTCATATTTATTTGGTGAAATAATGGAAAAAGCTCAATTAGTAAATTTCATAGCTAAAGTTATGGAAGAATCAGGTTTTAAAGTATATAAGAACTTTAAAACACCAACTGCAGTAGTTGACATTTATGCAGTAATGAGTACGGTTATGGGCGAATTTTCAACTATTGTTTCTTGTAAAAACTATGAAAAGCAGTGGGAAGTTGGAATCGATACTTTAAAAGAAATGGAAATGATTGGTCGCTCCCTCAAGGCATCAAAAGTCACAGTTGTTACAACTTCTAAATTTTCTTCCCAATCTCGTAATTATGCTGTTAAAAAGAATATCAAACTTGTTGATAGAGAAAATTTAATTACCCTTGCTAAAAAGTTCTCTAAACGTGGGGCTTCACTTTCTACTGGTTCCGGTCCTATTGAATCTAGTGGGAATAACATTTATTCCGAGGATAATGGAGTTAATTATAATAATAAAAACAATAATGATAATGGCACGGACTTTGATAACTCTATAGCTAATTCTAATGGTATTGGTGGTACTAGTGGTGGGTTTAGCGGTAGTGGTGGTAATAGTAGTAGTTTCAATGTTTCTCAAGAGCCTTATCCTAACTATAATTTTAATAAAGATTCAAAAACTAGCTATGCTAAATATGATGATGGCTATACTCATTATGATGACTTTGATGGAGATAATGATTCCTCTAAAAATGGAATTCTCAGTTCAAAATTGGGACCTAATTCTTTAAATAATAAGAACAATAAGAATAATGTTAATAACAATTCCTCCCAATTAGGGACACGTGGTCATATTTTAGATAAAACTACATCTAAAAAAGAAAAAATTCCAAAGGGACCTATAATAAAGAAAATTTTAAGTAATACTATTGTTATTATTTTAATTGTAGTTCTTATTTCATATTTAATTTCTTTAATCCTTGGTTATGGTGTGGGAATTGGTAAAGGAGTACGTGGAATTGTGCAAATGGCTACAGCAGTTTTGCTTTCCTATTTCTTAGTCTTTATAACTGGTGAGGAAGGATCTAATATTTTATTTAAAGGAACTATTGTATTCTTTGTTTCATTAGTAGCTCTAATTTTACTTGTTTTAATGCTTTAAATAGTTAATGTAATTTGTACTTACATTTTCTATTCTATTTTTTCTATTTTTATAATTATAATTGGTTTAAATAGTTATAAAATTGCTATATTTTAGCTAAAATTGAAATAAATTGTAAAAAAAATATTTAAAAAAGAATAAGTAGTGGTTCCGACGAGATTTGAACTCGTGATCCCCTCCTTGTAAGGGAGGTATCATACCCCTAGACCACGGAACCAAGTGTACATAAGATTGATATTAACATTATCTTACAACATTACTATGTTTGGATTATTTACTATATAAAGTTTTCTAATAAAAAACAACTCTGTCAAATTAAGCGAATAAATAATAAACTTTAACTAAATTTAATAAATTACTTATATTCTGAATAATTTTTTGAATCTTTATACAAATTTACTTTAAAAAATCCTTAAATTGACATAAGTGAATAAAAATTAATAAATTAATAATATTTACAATATTTCTACAATTAACATATCTAATATATATTTTAATAATTGTACTAATATTAACTATAATGGTTCGTATTAGCTAAATATAAATACTACTAATAATATAAATTGAATAACTAATTCTAATACAAATAATAATTCTAATAATTGGAATTTTAATAAAAATTACAATAAATTTTACAGAACTTAACTGTATAAGGTGGATACAATGTCATGGGATGAAAATGGGAAAATTTGGATGGATGGAAAAATAATAGACTGGAATGATGCTAAAATACATGTTTTGTCTCATGTAGTTCACTATGGATCTAGTGTTTTTGAAGGAATACGTTGCTATTCAAATAATAAAGGCTCTGCAATATTCCGTCTTGAAGAACATATCCAAAGACTCTTTGATTCAGCTAAAATTTACAGAATGGAAATTGATTTTACTCATGAACAGCTTTGTGATGCTTGTAAAGAAATAATAGTAGTTAACAACCTCGAATCTTGTTATATTCGTCCTGTCGCATACCGTGGCTATAAATCTCTTGGTGTTAATCCTGTTGATAATCCTACTAATACAACTATTGCTGTTTGGGAATGGGGTGCTTATTTGGGTGATGATGCACTTGAAAATGGTGTGGATGTTGGTGTTTCTTCATGGAGGCGTATGGCTCCAAATACTCTTCCTAGTATGGCTAAAGCAGGGGCTAATTATATGAATTCTCAGTTAGCTATCTTTGAATACCTTGAAAATGGCTATGATGAAGCTATTATGTTAGATACTGATGGTTTTGTTGGTGAGGGTACTGGTGAGAATATTTTTGTCATTAATAATGGTGAAATATATACTCCCTCATTGGATTCCGGGGTTTTAGCAGGAATTACACGAGATTCTGTTATGAAAATAGCTAATGATTTGGGTTATAAAGTTAAAGAAAGAAAAATATCTCGTGAAAGCTTATACTTAGCTGATGAAATATTTTTTACAGGAACTGCCGCTGAAGTTACTCCTGTTCGTTCGGTTGATGGAATTGTAATCGGCGAAGGAAAAAGAGGCCTAATTACAGGAGAAATTCAGTCCCAATTCTTTAATATTATTGGGGGTAAAGTTAAAGATAAGTATGGTTGGTTAACTTATTTAGATTAGGTATTTCTTATTAAATACTTAATTAATTAGTTTTCAATCACTAATTTTTAACTATTTATTTCTTAATTACTCTTAATTACTATTATATTAATTACTTACTTAATTATTTACTTTTTATTTATTTGTCATATAATTTTAATGGATATTAATTAAAGTCGTGTTTGTTATGGATTTAACAGTTTTTCAAGGTTTAATAATTGGTATTGTTCAAGGATTGACAGAGTTTTTACCAGTAAGTAGCTCAGGTCATCTAGTTATTGTTGAAAATATATTAGGAATTACAGAACTTAATATAGCTTTTGATACATTTGTTCACTTAGGAACATTGCTTGCTGTGTTTGTATATTTCATAAAAGATATTGTGCAAATGATTAAGGCATTTTTTTCTAGTATATCTGATATTTTCAGAGGTGAATTTAAAACTGAGTTTAGAGAAAATCCTTATAAACAACTAGTGTGCTTAGTACTTATTGGTACAATTCCTGCTGGTATAATTGGCCTTACATTTAAAGATGTTTTTGAGTCATCATTTACTAACTTAGGGGTCATTGGTGCATTTTTATTAGTTACTGGATGTATTTTATTTATATCTGAAAGAGTTTCAAAATCAAAGATTGCAAAGGGTGAAACAATTATTAGTGCTGACTTTGATGATGAAACAGCAATTGCTACTAATATGAAAAATATTAATGTAAAAAAAGCATTAATTATTGGATTTGCTCAAGCTCTAGCTATTTTCCCTGGTATTTCCCGTTCAGGTTCAACTTTAGCTACTGGTCTTTTAACAGGCCTTAATAGGGAGTTTGCAGCTAAATTCAGTTTTTTATTAGCGATTCCTGCTATTTTAGGAGCTACTATTGTTCAATTTAAAGATATTGGTCAGGCCTTATCTGTGGATATGTGGCCTTTTGTAGTAGGATTCATGGCTGCTGCTATTTCAGGATATTTGGCTATTGATTTGCTACTTAAAATTGTAAAAGAAAAAAGTTTGAATATTTTTGCTGTGTATTGTTGGATTGTTGGTACTCTAGTTTTAATTTTAGTTTATTTAGGCATTTTTTAGTTTTTACTAATTAAATTATATTGGGTTTTAATAGGATTATAGCTTATTTGTAAGTATATATTTAGTTATCTTCTACTAAATCCTCACTTGCTTCCCTTATTTTTTCTATTGGGCATCCACAAAGAAGTGCCATTAACATAGCTCCTCCTGCACCTGCTCCCTCTTTAACAAAACCTGCAAGGTAGTGTTTTAACCCAGGACTTCTGGAATTTTCAAAATTGGGGTCAACTACTCCAATATTAATATTTCCAATTTGATTTAAAATATTCATAATATCTGAGTTTTCATCCTTAGCTACAAATATGGTAGTTCCTATATAAATCTTTGAAAAATCGAATTCAGGCTCTATTGCTTTAATTAATCCACATACAGCTGCCATTTGAGTTCCCCCTGCAAGTAATACTGGAACTTGGCTTCCAAATACCATCCCTGCTACACAAGCCATCATAGGATCTCCAACAGTAGCTACTGCATCAAAGGGGTTAATATCTCCAATAACTATATTTTTTATATCTTCTTCGGTTTTTAGGCCTAAATTACCATTTAACAACCCTTCTTTAACTACTTCACTTTTTAAATCATGTGGATTTTTTGGCATACTTCCACTTACTTTGGTGTTTGCTTCATATCCAAGTGCTGTAAGTAATCCTAGTGCTGTTGTAGTTCCTCCAGGGACACTCTCACCAATTACTAGATAGTCTACCATTTTTGAAAGCTCTTTAGCTACTTTTTTAGCTTCATCAAATATTTTAGCTGGGTTTTCAACTGCGTTTCCACTTCTAATATCTTTCCCATATCCATCATTTACTCTTATTAGTGGAACATCGGCTTTTATTCTTGAACCTGCGTCTACTACTAAAAAGGGAGTATTTGATAATTCTACTGATGCTTTTGTAATTAATGCAGGAGTAGGAGCTGCTGATTTTCCAATAACTGTTTGGGGAATTTCATCTAAGCATCTTAATTTTCCATGCACCATCAATTCAACATCTGCTGCGGGGGTGTATTCAGTTAATTCAGGACTAACTCCGGCTCCTGATACTCCTGGAATAGTCGAAGTTTCAGTAGTAGCTATTGTACATAAAAATAATGGAGTTTTACCTTTCATTTCTTCTAAAAACTCTGTTGAACCGTAAGTTGTTAATCCTTTAAACATAATTTTCCTCTTTTTTAATTTATTAATAATTATGATAAAAATAATTTTAGATTATTTACTACTATTTATTGTATCCGCATTTAAATTCAAAATTTATTACTTACAGAATGCTCTACCTTAATATATTAATACCTTAACTAATAAATATAGTTTTATTTGTGGAAACTAAAAAACTTTCCAGGGTATGATTTAATTTTCATGTTATGTTTATGGTGGATTTGTGTTTAAAATAGCTAAAGCTAGAAAAAATGTATTTGGGGTGGATAGTATCTTTTTAATTTGTTTGGGAATTGAAGGAACAGCAGAAAAAACTGGTGTAGGTATAGTTGACAGTGAAGGCAATATTTTAGCTTCGTGTGGTAAGCAGCTTTTCCCTCAATGTGGAGGTATTCACCCTAGGGAAGCTGCAGAAAATCATGCTAAATGGATTCCAAAACTTGTTAACCAAGCTTTAGCCGAAGCTGGCCTTAGTTTTTCAGATATTGATTTAATTGCTTTTTCACGTGGTCCTGGGCTAGGGCCTTGTCTTCGTACAGTAGCTACTGCTGCTCGAACATTGGCTCTTTTATGTAATGTTCCTATTGTTGGTGTTAATCATTGTATTGGGCATATTGAAATTGGTAAACTTGATACTGGGGCTATTAATCCATTAACACTTTATGTTAGTGGGGGAAATAGTCAAGTAATCTCTTATGAAGCTGGCTACTATCGTGTTTTTGGGGAGACTTTAGATATAGCTATTGGGAATATGTTAGATCAATTTGGACGTGAAACTGATTTAGGACATCCTGGGGGTCCAGTTATTGAAAATTTAGCTAAAAAAGGTAGTTACATTGACCTTCCTTACTCAGTTAAAGGTATGGATTTTGCTTTTTCAGGCCTCCTTACTTCAGCTATTAATAAATTCATGAAGGGGGATTCTATTGAGGATGTTGCTTATTCTCTCCAAGAAACTGCATTTTCTATGTTAGTTGAGGTTACAGAACGTGCTTTAGCTCACACTAAAAAGAAAGAGGTTATGCTTTGTGGGGGTGTAGCTGCAAATAGTCGTTTAAGAGAGATGTTAGCTTCTATGGCAGAAGATCAAGGTGCTAAATTCACAGTTCCTAAAATAGAATATTGTGGTGATAATGGGGCTATGATTGCGTGGATGGGTCTTTTATCTTATTTAAGTACAGAAGAACCTGATGATAAGTATGTTTTAGGGGATTTGTCTGAAACTACTATTATTCCAAAGTATAGAACTGATGATGTTGATGTTTCTTGGATTAATTCTAATAATATTACTAAAATGAGTGTTAATGCTAATCGATATAGTCCTAATACTAGCTTTAATCTTAATTCTAATTATAAAAATAAAATTAATCCTAATAATTCTAATAATGATAATGGGTGTATAGCTAAAGGTGCTGAAGCTAATATTTATTCTACTAATTGGTTAGATGAAGAGGTTATTATTAAATCCCGCCTACCTAAAAATTATAGAATTAGTGAAATCGATAATAAAGTTAGAAATTCCCGTATAAAACAAGAAGCACGTTTAATTCATCGTGCTAAGGAATTAGGAGTGCATACACCTATTATTTATGATATTGATTTGAAAAATAATAATATTGTTATGGAAAAAATCAAAGGTACTTTAGTTAAGGATTTAATGTCTAATATAGATTCTAATTCTTGTGAATATCTTTCATATTTCATTGGTTGCAATATTGCTAAACTCCATCAAGGTAATATTATTCACGGTGATTTAACTAGTTCTAATATTATTTTAAAGGATACTGTTATTAATAAAAATAGTAACTCTGCTAATAACACTAATACTTCTACTATCGCAAGAATCAATTCTACTAATTGTCTAGGATATGACTTAGTTTTCATTGATTTTGGATTAGGTCGTTTTTCAGATTTATCTGAAGATAAAGGTGTTGATTTATTAGTTATGAAAAAGTCACTTCAAAGTATTGATTATAATTTAGCTATTAAATGTTTTGATAATATTATTAAGGGATATTCAGAGTTTTATGCTGATAAAAAACATTTAAATAAAGTTTTAGATAAAATTAAGAATATTGAAAACCGTGGCAGATACAATTAGATTAATATTTTTAGAATAAGCTACTGATTATACTTAACTAATTCTTTTAACAATTCTTTTAACAATTTTCCCAATTTATTCTGTCTACACATTCTTTCAAAATATTTATATATTTAATTGTCCATATTATAATGTATGAATAAAAATAATGAAAGTTCTACTAAACTATTTAATAGAACTTCATATAATTGGTTCTAAAGATAAAAATAACAAAATATCCATAATTCTAATTCCAACTCTAAGTCTAATATTGGATAATTCTACTTCTAAATATGATTTTACTTCTCATTTTCATATTAGTTCTAACTCTATTTCCAAAGCCAACTATAAATCTAGTTTTAATGTAGTTATTATTAATGAATAAAATGCTAATACTTTTTAGAATTATTCGTTGGTCAAATAGTGTCTATTGTCCTAATTGTAATTCTTTTAAAATTTATAATCGAGAAAAAGACGTTATGTTTATAGATATTCTTAACATGTGGATCTAATTGCAGTGTTTTTACATAATGGAACTGTGGATATTATAGTAGTACTGATGTTATAGTTAACAATGAGGGTTTGATGTAATTCTACCTAATGGAATGATAATAATAAAATGGATTCTAATATTTATTAATAGATTCTACATTTATTAATATAATTAATAATAATTCTAATAAAAAATCTAATGAAAATGCTGTTGATCTCTAGTATTTTCATGAATTGGTTTAGCAAATTACTTTTAATTAAGTAGATGCTTATTTATTAAATACACCCCCCCGATTGTATGATACTAATGCATATATTGATACTTTAGGGGATATGGTGTGTATAAATTACTTATATTGTAAATTAAGTCATAAACTAAGTTTTATCAAAAAGCTAATTTTCACATTTTGAGGGAGTAATATGATAGTAACATTTATAACTGGTAACAAACATAAAGTAGTAGAAGCAGAAAATATTTTCCAAAATTTCGGAATTAAACTAAAGCATATTAATCTTGGCTACATGGAGCCTCAAGGAACACTTGAGGAAGTAGCTAAGTTTGGTGCAAAATATGCTTCTGAAAAATTGAAAAAACCTGTTATCGTTGAAGATGCTGGTCTCTTCATTGAAAGCTTAAATGGATTTCCTGGTACTTATTCGTCATACATTCAAAAAAGTCTTGGAAATCAAAATATTTTAAAGCTAATGAAGAATGTTAATAACCGTAATGCCGAGTTCAGGTCAGTTATTGGGTACTGTGCCCCCAATTCTGAACCCAAGGTTTTTTTAGGTATTGTTAAAGGTAAAATAGCTTTTGAAGAAAAAGGAAACAATGGGTTTGCTTTTGATCCAATTTTTTATATTGGGGAAAAAGATAAAACATTTGGTGAACTCTCTTCAGAAGAAAAAAATCAGTTTTCCCATCGAAAAAATTCATTAGAATCTTTTGCTAACTGGATTAATAGTCAAAATTAGGTATAATATGGCTATTGGTATGTTTTAGTAAGATTTTATTGCTTATAAATTTTATATCTTAGCTATGCTTAGATTATATATGATAATTTACATGCTATAATTATGTTTTATATAAATATGCTTTGTGCGGATAAACTGTACAATACTTTTAAAAATAATTAACTAAATGGTGATTAATATGGCAAAACCTGAATGGGTAAAATTTACAAATGAAGAAATTGAAGACTTAATTTTAAAGTTCACAAAAGAAGGTAAAAGTACAAGTGAAATAGGTATTATCTTAAGAGACCAATATGGTATTCCTAGTGTTAAGGAAGTAACTGGCTCTAAAATTACTCAAATACTTAAAAGCAACGGTCAAGAATTAGAATATCCTGAAGATCTCATGAATTTAATACGCCGTGCTGTTAATATCCGCGACCACTTAAAAGAAAATCATAAAGATCTTCACACTAAAAGAGGTTTAACTATTATTGAATCTAGAATTAGGCGATTAGGTGCTTATTACGTAACTGAAGGTGCTTTACCTGAAGGTTGGAGATATGACCCACAAAAAGCAGCATTACTTGTTAAATAGAGCTGACACTGCGTGTGAAAAAATAAATGAGCATATCAGCAATAAAAATATTGTGAGAATTATTTCACATAATGATGCTGATGGTCTTTCTGCAGCGGGTGTTTTAGCTAAGGCTATTAAAGAAGAAGGTGGAGATTTTCACCTTACTATTCTTCCTCGTCTTAAAAATAGTGATGTTAAGGACTTAGCTAGAGAGAACTATGAACTTTTTATTTTTTCAGATATGGGTAGTGGCTGTTTAGAGCAAATTAACTACTTGAATGGTGATGTTATTATAGCGGATCATCATCCTCCCCAATACAGTGACAATTTCAATGAAGACAATCTTAATGATAGTATTATTCATGTAAATCCTCATTTGTTTGGTATTGATGGGACTCGTGATATTAGTGGTTCTACTACATCTTATCTTACTATTCGTAATTTAGCTGTTAATAACAAAGCTAATATGGATAATTGTAGTGATAATTACAGTAATAACGATGAAACTAATAATAAAGCCCATAAAAGTCATTTAGCTCCTTTAGCGTTAGCCGGAGCATTTGGTGATATGCAGTATTATGAAGGGTTTCATGGTGTTAATAAACTTGTTGAAGAAGATGGTCTTAATTCAGGGGCAATGGAAATTCACCAAGATTTAAAAATTGTTTCTAAAAATACAGAGCCTATTTACAAATCTTTAGCTTATACTTTTAATCCTGCGTTAATTGACTTATCAGGGGACTTATCTTCTTGTGTTGAGTTTTTAGAAAGAGCTGGAATTTCTTATGGAATAAAGTTTTCAGATCTCGAAGGTGAGGAAAAAGATATTTTAAAAGATGAACTTATTAAAATCAACCCTGCTATTTTTGGGGATGTTTATAGTGTTCCCAAAGAGAATTCTCATGTTCAAAATATTGAGGACTTATCTAATATCTTAGATTCTTGTGGTAAAAACAAAAAATTTGGTTTAGGTGCAAGCATAGCTATTGGGGAACGCGATCAAGCATTGGATGCGGGAATTGATATTCAGAATAAATATCGCGAAAATCTTAGTAAAGGCCTTAGTTGGATAAAAAGAGAAGGTGCTGTACAGCTTGATAATATTCAATATATCTACAGTAATGATAAAAATATTAAGCCACTTTTAGGTCCTATTTCAAGTATAAGTATAGCTTTAAAAACTATTAATGAAGATAAACCTATTATTTCACTTTCACATCTTAAAAATGACATTAAAGTTTCAGGACGTGCTACTAATGAACTTGTTAAACAAGGATTAGATTTAGGTATTGTTCTTAAAGATGTTTCTAATAGCTTTGGTGGTCAAGGTGGGGGTCATAATATAGCTGCTGGGGCAATGGTTCCTTATTCTCAAATGGAAAACTTTTTGCGTCTTGTTGATGATTTTGTTGGTCATCAACTAGGTGAAACTTAGCCTTTTTCATCCTTTTTTTATTTTTTCATTTATTATTTTTTTTATTATTCCTAGTTATGTAAGAAGTGGACTGACTATTATTATAAATTTTTGTTGATTAGTACTGTTTTACTGAATTTGCAATAGTTTGAGAGGTAACATAGAATTATTCATAGTTAAATTTGAATTTTTCAATGAGTTTTATTTTGTATTTATTTTTTGACGTGTTTTTTTGTGTTTTTTTCTTTTGAGGGTTTTGTGGGTATTGGTTGTGCCATGTGTTTTTTGGCGTCGGTTGGAGTTTTTTTGTGTTTTTGCAATTGTTGACTATGAAGGCGGTTTTTATTCCACATGT